>JAQXOR010000083.1 GCA_029099805.1 Lachnospiraceae bacterium | reverse complement strand
TTCCCTGGAAGAAGAAGTTTTTGCCGAGGGGGTTGCGGAATATGCCGAGAGCAACGGAATGACTGTGGAAGAGCTTTATCAAGTACAGGATGAGGCATCACTGCGTCAGTCCATGCTGATGGAGATAGCCTTAGAGCACTTATTAAACAATGTAGTTGAAGTAGAGAAAGGGGAATAAGTATGAATTTAAAGGGACGTTCGTTTTTAACGCTGAAGGATTACACGCCGGAGGAAATTTTATATCTTCTGGACCTGGCAGCGGAGTTAAAGGCAAAAAAGAAGCAGGGGATTACCGGTAACAGCTTAAAGGGGAAGAATATTGCCCTGATTTTCGAGAAGCCGTCTACCAGAACGCGTTGTGCATTTACCATCGGTTGTATCGATGAGGGCGGTCATGCAGAGTATCTCGGAAAGGATGATATTCAGCTGGGCTATAAGGAGAGCGTAGAGGATACGGCACGGGTGCTCGGAAGAATGTTTGACGGCATAGAATTCCGTGGATTTTCCCAGGAGAATGTTGAAAAGCTTGCAAAATACAGCGGTGTTCCGGTATGGAACGGTCTGACAGATACGTATCATCCGACACAGATTCTGGCAGATTTTCTGACGATGCGTGAGCATCTCGGAGAGCTTGCGGGCAAGAAGCTTGTGTTTGTCGGCGATGGACGTAACAATATGGCAAACAGTCTGATGATCGGCTGTGCCAAGGTTGGAGTACATTTTACAATTCTGGCTCCGAGTTCTCTCTGGCCGGAACAGAGTCTGGTAGAACTTTGTAAAGAATATGCCAAGGCATCCGGCAGTGTAATTACCATTACGGAAGACCTCGACGGAGTAAAGGGTGCAGATGCGGTGTATACGGATGTCTGGTGCTCGATGGGCGAAGAAGACAAGGCTGCGGAGCGTGTGGCACTGCTGCGTCCGTATCAGGTAAATGCGGAGCTCCTTTCCCGTACCGGAAAGGACAGCACGATTTTCCTGCACTGTCTGCCTGCGGTAAAAGGAAACGAAGTGACTGCGGATGTATTTGAAAAGTATGCGGATGTTGTGTTTGATGAGGCAGAGAACCGTATGCATACCATCAAGGCCGTTATGGTTGCTACCCTTGGAGAATATGACCGGTAGGAATCTGAGAAACATGCCGGATTTTCTAAGAAATCTAATCGAATTCTAATTTGATTTTTTGCGGAACCTCTTGTATGATAGAGACAGATAAATTAATTACAAAAAGAGAGGTAACGACTATGAAAAAAAATAATTTTGCAGGGATTATTCTGGGGTTGCTTTTTCTGGTAATCGGTGCGGGATATCTGGCAGAGGTACTTGGAATTATTGATGAGTTTACTATTTTCTTTGACGGCTGGTGGACCTTGTTCATTATTGTGCCGTGCTTTTGCGGACTGGTCGGAAAAAGCGGTGACAAAATCGGTTATTTAATTGGTATTGCAATCGGTTTATTTTTCCTTTTGTCGGCACAGGATATCTTAAACGGGGAGAGACTGTGGGCGCTTCTTCTGGCAGCTGTCTGTGTACTGATTGGTATTAATCTGATTCTTCCGAAGAGAAAAAGAGAAAAGCATGCGGAGTATCAGGAGACGGTGACAGACCGGTTTGACCGAAGCGCAGCAGCTCCGGGCAAGGATGCGACAGAGCGGTTTGTGGATGCCGAAGTGGTTGGTGAGACCGTATATGAGAAAGCACAGGACGTGACAGTAGAATCGTCGGAACAGTATAGTCAGAATACGGCGGATGGCGAAAAGGTAGTATGCTCGGCGGTATTTGCCGGCAGGGATATCCGTGTGGATAATTCCTGCTTTGACGGCGCAGACCTTTCTGCACTGTTCGGCGGAATTGATTTGAACTTAAAAAACGCCATTATTCAGAAAAATGTTACCATTGAGGTAAAGGCGATATTCGGCGGCATTGACATTCTTATGCCTTCCAATGTGCGCGTTGTGGTAGATGTGACTCCGATTCTCGGCGGTGTGGAAAACGGTACAAGAACACCGTTAGGCGCAGATGAGAATACACCGACCGTCTTTATTAAAGGAACCTGTCTGTTTGGCGGACTGGAAGTAAAATAAGTAGCGGAGGCTTTTATGTACGAGGGACGGGTTGTGTTGTGCGTCAGCAATGCCTATGAAAAGAAATATTATCTGAACGAGGATTTTGAGGCACTGCCGAAGGCAATTCAGGACGAGTTGAAAATAATGTGTGTTCTCTATACGGAGGATGTCGGAGGCGTTCTTTCTCTGGTATTTGAGGAGGACGGAACCCTTGTATTTGATGTGAATTCGGATGAGGGCGACCTTCTGTTTGATGAAATCGGCAGTGTACTGCTGATTAAGAAGCTGCAGGAGGAGAAAAAGGAGCTGCTGGAGTCTTTGGAGCTATACTTCAAAGTATTCTTTCTGGGAGAGGATGCCGGAAAGCTCCTGGTGCCCGGATATTAATGCGGGAGGAGAAAGCGAATGTTACTGGCGATTGATGTTGGAAATACAAATTTTACATGCGGAATTTTTGACGGAGAGACGTTGGTAACAACCTTCCGCCTGACAACAAAGGAAAAGCGTACTTCGGATGAGTACGGCTTTCTGTTTTGCGGAATGGTTGAGAACCGCGGAATAAATAAGGAGCGGATTACGGATGTCATTATTGCTTCCGTTGTTCCGGATGTCATGCATTCTCTTGGAAATGCCGTACGAAAATATTTTGATTGTAAGCCGATTATTGTCGGTGCCGGTACAAAATCCGGGATTCGCATTGCTATCCCGAATCCGCGGGAAATCGGTGCAGACCGCGTGGTGGATGCCGTGGCGGGCTATGAGCTGTATGGCGGACCGGTGCTCGTGATTGATTTCGGGACAGCAACGACGTACGACCTCGTAACGGCAGAGGGTGATTTTATCGCAGGCGTCACCAGTCCGGGAATTGCGATTTCTGCCAATGCACTCTGGAACGAAGCGGCAAAGCTTCCGGAGATTGAGATTAAGAAGCCGGAGTCTATTCTTGCCAAAGAGACGATTTCCAGCATGCAGGCAGGTCTTGTATACGGTACAATCGGTCAGACCGAGTATATTGTAAAGAAAATGATTGAAGAGAGTGGATTTTCTGATGTGAAGGTAGTGGCAACCGGAGGACTCGGGCGTATTATAGCAAATGAGACCGATTGCATCTCCGAGTATGATCCGATGCTGACCATGAAAGGATTGTATCTGCTTTACCGTCGAAACAGAGGACAGGGGAAACCGTGATGAAAAAAGGCTTACAGATAGGAAATGTAAAAGTGAACGGCATTTTGGCTTTGGGACCGATGGCAGGTGTAACAGACCTGCCTTTTCGCTGTCTTTGTAAGGAACAGGGAGCGAGTCTGATTTATACCGAAATGGTGAGTGCCAAAGGAATTTATTATAACAACAGTAACACGAAATCTCTTCTGGAGACTACAGAAAGTGAGCGTCCGGTGGCATTGCAGCTGTTTGGAGAAAATGCGGGGATTATGGGTGAGGTTGCCAAAAGAATTGAGGAGCTGCCGTTTGATATTCTGGATATTAATATGGGCTGCCCGGTACCGAAGGTGGTAAACAACGGGGAAGGCTCTGCATTGATGAAGGACCCGGTAAAGGCAGGAAAGATAATTGAGACGATAGCGAAAGCAATCAAAAAGCCGGTGACCGTGAAAATCCGGAAAGGTTTCGGAAAAGAGGATGCCAGTGCACCGGAGCTCGCACGGATTGCGGAAGAATCCGGCGCGGCGGCGGTAGCGGTACACGGCCGCACCAGGGAGCAGTATTACAGTGGAACGGCTGACTGGGAGATTATCCGGCAGGTAAAGGAAGCGGTTTCAATTCCGGTCATTGGGAACGGAGATATTTTTTCACCGGAGGATGCAAAACGGATGCTTGAAACAACCGGATGTGACGGGATTATGCTTGCACGAGGCGTACAGGGAGATCCGTGGCTGTTTTATCGTGTAAATCACTATCTGGAAACGGGAGAGCTTCTTTTGAAGCCCCCAATTTCTGAGTTGATTGACACGATACTGCGCCATGCGAGACTGCAGCTGGAGTTTAAGGGGGAATACCTCGGAATGCGTGAGATGCGCAAGCACGTGGCATGGTATACGACCGGATATCCGCATTCCGCCAGGCTGCGGGTGAAGGTAAATGCGGTGGAAACGATGCAGCAGCTTGAGGAGCTGCTTTCCGACTATGCTATGGAAGTTGAATAAGGCGGTGTCAGGACGGTTTGGTTCGGCATAATATGCAAAGGTCGCAGGTTTTCGATGGGAAACTTGAACAATGTTAACAAAAAGTGAAAAGATTTCAAAATAGGTGTTGACATTTTATTAAAAACATTGTATGATAGCGAAAGACAAATGTTCGCGAGAGAAAAACAAATTAAAGAGTGTGAATGCGTCTGATTATGAAGTGGAGGTTTAGAAAGATGGCAAAGTTGAAAGTCGGTATTTTAGGTGCAACCGGTATGGTGGGTCAGAGATTTATTGCTCTGCTTGAGAACCATCCGTGGTTTGAGGTAGTTACGGTGGCTGCAAGCCCGAGAAGCGCAGGCAAGACCTACGAAGAGGCAGTCGGTGACCGTTGGAAGATGACTACCCCGATGCCGGAGGCAGTTAAGAAGTTAATCGTTAAGAATGTAAACGAGGTAGAGGCTGTTGCTGCAACCGTAGACTTCGTATTCAGCGCAGTAGATATGACAAAGGATGAGATTAAGGCAATCGAGGAAGCTTACGCAAAGACCGAGACTCCGGTAGTTTCCAACAACAGTGCACACCGCTGGACCCCGGATGTTCCGATGGTAGTACCGGAAATCAATCCGGACCATATGAAGGTTATCGATTTCCAGAAGAAGCGTCTCGGTACGACCAGAGGCTTCGTGGCTGTAAAGCCAAATTGCTCGATTCAGAGCTATGCTCCGGTACTTACCGCATGGAAGGAATTCGAGCCGTATGAAGTCGTGGCTACTACGTATCAGGCAATTTCCGGTGCAGGAAAGACCTTTAAGGACTGGCCGGAAATGGTAGAGAATATTATCCCGTATATCGGCGGTGAGGAAGAAAAGAGTGAGAAGGAGCCGCTTCGTATCTGGGGCGAGATTAAGGACGGCGTTATCGTTCCGGCAACCTCTCCGGTCATTACCTGCCAGTGTATCCGTGTTCCGGTACTGAACGGTCATACCGCTGCAGTATTTGTAAAGTTCAGGAAGAAGCCGACGAAGGAACAGCTTATCGAGAAGCTTGTTAATTTCAAGGGTGTTCCGCAGGAACTTGAACTTCCGAGTGCACCGAAGCAGTTTATCCAGTACCTTGAGGAAGATAATCGTCCGCAGGTGAAGCTGGATGTTGATTACGAGAACGGCATGGGCGTAAGCGTAGGCAGAATCCGTGAGGATTCCGTATACGACTGGAAGTTTGTAGGACTTTCCCACAATACTGTCCGCGGTGCGGCAGGCGGTGCGGTTCTTTGTGCAGAACTTCTGAAGGCACAAGGGTATATTACCGCAAAATAAGGTTAGTTACGCAGAGGAAAGGAGCCATCGCGCATTTTGGAGGTGCACGATGGCTCCTTTTGGCGAGATGTTTATTGAAAACTGTGAAATTCCTAAAGATTTTATTAAATAATTGACAATATATTGACGAAGAAATACCAATCTGCTATTTTATAAGAAGTTATCATTGTATTTCTTTCAGAATGTGCATAGAAATTTGCAGAGGGTATTGCATCTTTGATATGTAGTGCAAAAAGCAGGAGGCAGATATGTTAACATTGCGTGACATCGTAAAAGAGTATCGCGTAGGCGATATGACGGTTCCGGCGCTTAAGGGCGTCAGTATCCAGTTCCGGAAGAGTGAATTTGTATCGATTCTGGGGCAGTCCGGCTGTGGCAAGACCACGTTACTCAATATTATCGGTGGTCTGGACCAGTATACGGAGGGTGACCTGATTATTAACGGTGTTTCCACGAAGAAGTTTAAGGATTCGGACTGGGACAGCTACCGGAATCATTCCATCGGCTTTGTATTCCAGAGCTACAATCTGATTCCGCATCAGACGGTTCTTTCCAATGTGGAACTGGCACTTACGCTTTCCGGCGTTTCCAAATCGGAGCGCAGAAAGAGGGCGATAGAGGCACTGGAAAAGGTAGGACTCGGCGACCAGTTGAATAAGAAGCCGAACCAGATGTCCGGCGGTCAGATGCAGCGTGTGGCAATTGCACGTGCTCTGGTAAACAATCCGGATATTTTGCTTGCGGATGAGCCGACGGGTGCACTTGACAGTGAGACCAGTGTACAGATTATGGAGATTTTGAAGGAGATTGCCAAGGATAAGCTGATTATTATGGTAACGCATAATCCGGAGCTGGCAGAGCAGTATTCCAGCCGTATTGTACGACTCCTTGACGGTAAGATTGTAAATGATTCTGACCCGTATGAGGAGGAGATTAAGCCGGTAGAGCAGACGAAGCAGGAGAAGAAGCAAAAGAAGACTTCAATGTCGTTTTTTACCGCATTATCTCTTTCCTTTAACAACCTGCTTACAAAGAAAGGACGTACCTTTATGACGGCCTTTGCCGGGTCTATCGGTATTATCGGTATTGCTCTTATTTTGTCGGTGTCTACCGGTGTGCAGGCCTATATTGATTCTGTGCAGAGAGATACGCTTTCCAGCTATCCGATTACGATGCAGGCGGAGACGGTGGATTCATCCGTTCTTCTCGCTACGATGATGGGAGTTGACAAGGAAGGCGAAGCTGCAAATTCGCATGATATGGATAAGGTATATGCGAACTCCACCATGTATGACATGATGAATTCCTTAAATAATATGGAAACAAGAAAGAACAATCTGAAGGCATTCAAGAAGTTTCTGGATGAAAACGAGGAGATCAGACAGTACATATCTTCCGTAAAGTACTCGTATGACATTGATCTTTCGGTTTACACAAAGGATGTAGACGGCAAAGTAATGAAGTCCGATGTCATGGAACTGATGCGGATGATGATGAGCTCCTACGGCATGTCCAGCAATATGATGGAAAGCATGGGCAGTATGTCCAATGGAATGAATGTATGGACGGAAATGCTTGCCGGAGAGAACGGAGAACCGGTCAGTAATATGATAAAGGAGCAGTATGATGTCATCCACGGCAGATGGCCGGAGGCTTACGATGAGGTAGTGCTGCTTGTGAATAAGAGAAATGAAATCAGTGACATGGTTCTGTATGCTCTGGGTCTGACCAATATGGATACCCTGATGGAGTCCATGGAGGTGATGATGAAGGGAGAAGAGATTTCTCAGGACCTCGGACCATGGAGCTATGAAGAGCTTTGCAATATGAAGTTCCGTGTGATTCCTTCCGCACAGAGATATCAGAAGCAGGCAGACGGAAGCTATGCAGATCTGACGACCAGTGATGCCGGACTTTCCTATCTGTATGAAAAGGCCGGATTTGACTTAAAAGTAGTAGGTATCTTACGACCGAATGAGGATGCCGTGGCAACCTCTATGGATGGAGCGATTGCTTATACGACTGCTTTGACTGAGTATGTAATGAAGGAAAACCGCGATTCCGAGATTTTGAAGGCACAGATTGAGGATTCGGCGACGGATGTAATCAGTGGTCTTCCGTTTGAGACCGGTGAGGAAGAGGAGCTGTCCGCAGAAGAAAAGGAAGCAGCGGTAAAAGCATTTTTTGCATCCCTGGATAGTGCGAAGAAGGCAGAATTATACGAATCGATTATGGCGACTCCGCCGCAAAGCTATCTGGAGCAGACGGTAGGTGCACAGCTGGAGCAGATGAAGGAAGAGGATATGCGCACATTGCTTGTGCAGGCATTTTCCCAGCAGATGGCGGTAGATGCAGAGCAGATACAGGGATATGTGGCAGAAATGAATGCACAAGAGCTGCAGAATTATGTCATGCAGGTGCTTACGGCTATGGTAACGGCTGAATATGCCAAGGGAGTACAGGCAAATCTCGGGACCATGACGGCAGAGCAGCTGGCAGCGATGTTTGATGCGGCGCAGTTTACTACCGAGGAGTGCGTGGAATTTTATGAGACTTATCTTCCGAAGAGTTATTCGGAGTCAACGTATGAGGACAATTTAAAGCTGCTCGGGTATGCAGATCCGGAGAGCCCTTCCGCAATCAGTATTTATGCGGAAACCTTTGAAAATAAAGATACCATTGCTGACCTGATTGCGAAGTATAATGAAAATGCTGCGGAGGAGGATGCCATCGAATATACCGACTATGTTGCACTTCTTATGTCCTCCGTGACAACGGTAATTAACGCGATTTCCTATGTGTTGATTGCATTTGTTGCGATTTCTCTTGTGGTATCCTCGATTATGATTGGAATTATTACCTATATTTCCGTATTGGAGCGTACGAAGGAAATCGGTATTTTACGTGCCATCGGTGCTTCAAAGAAGGATATTTCCCGTGTATTTAATGCGGAAACAATCATTGTGGGATTTACTTCCGGTGCCATCGGTATTCTGGTGACACTCGGTCTGCTTGTAATCATTAATATTATCCTGCATGCAGTAACGGGAATTGCGAATCTAAATGCAATTCTTCCGCCGGTAGCAGGTGTGATTCTTGTTTTAATCAGTATGTCGCTGACCTTTATTGCAGGCTTATTCCCGGCAAAGGTCGCAGCAAAGAAGGATCCGGTAATCGCCCTTCGGAGCGAATAAACAAGTCCCTTCTCCCACAGAGTGGAGTTTTCAATAACCAAAACGAGCCTCTTTCTTGCGATTGAGGCTCGTTTAGGTTGAGGCGACGTTCCTTGAATCTGCGGGTGCGCCCTTTGGGCAGGAAATAAGAGCGGGAAGAATGCTAGAGCTCGGCCAGCTTTGCAGCGGCATCGGACAGGAGAAGCAATGCCTGCGATTTTACCTCCAGAGAGGCATAGATGCCTTTGGCAGCAGCACCGGCAGCGGCTTTTGCGTAGTCCAGTGCATCGGTATAGTTTCCGGCACTGCAGCAGTTTTCGGCTATCCGGAGAGCGGCGCGGGCAAATAATGCCTGCGCTTCATCGGTTAAGACGGAGGTCTCTGTGACAGAGGACAGAGTGTTGTATGCGGTGTTGTTATCTCCGCTAAGATATGCCTCCTTAGCGCGGTAAAACATAGCGGCATCCGTAGGAATCGGAGAAGTCGGCGAAAAGCTTTCCGATTCGGAGGACTCCGGGACGTTCTCTGCAATATCGGAAAGCAGGACGGACGGTGGAAGCTCCAGTACCTTTGCCAGATAAGTCAATGTCTTCATGGAAGGGACAGCGTTGCCGCTTTCAATCTGACTTAACATATTTCTGGTGATAAAAGAACCGACAACTTCAGTCTGTGTCATTTTTTTTGCAAGACGCGCTTCTTTAATGCGTTGTCCGAGCAATTTTGAATCCATGATATCCCCTCCTTTACATAAGAGTAAATAATATTTACATATAGTATAGCATAAAAAGATAAAAAAGCAAGTAGATATTTGAATATTGGGAAAAAAGTCACAATAAGTAAAATTATGAGAAAAAGCATTGACAATTTTTGAGGGGCGTGTTATTATAAATGTAAATAAAATTTACCCTACGCTTCATAAGGGGAGAAGGAGGGAATCAATATGAATGCTTGGTGGGAAGCTCTCAGCACCTTGCAAAAAGTACTGTATTGTATTGCGGCTCCGGCAACACTGATTCTGATTCTGCAGACGATTTTAGTGATTATGGGATTCGGTGACAGTGCGGGAGGCGGTGATTTTAATCCGAGTGATACATCAGGACTTGATCTGGATATGCCGGAGGATGTTTCCGCAGGGGATTTGGCAGATATGGATGCAGGGGAGCTTAGTCCGTCGGATGTCGGTACACTGAAACTGTTTACCGTACAAGGCGTGGTAGCGTTTCTGACTACATTCTCGTGGGTATCGTTAGTCTGTGTGAAGACCGGTATGCCGGACGCGGCAGCACTTACCATCGGTCTGCTGTGTGGTGTAGTCATGATGTACCTGATAGCAAAGCTGCTTCAGCTTATGTCACGGCTTGCGGAGAACGGTACGTTCAGACTGCAATCGGTAATCGGTGAGACTGCTCAGGTCTATGTCACGATTCTGCCATCAGAGGAAAGCGGCGGTAAGGTGACATTAAGCAGTGCTTCACGTTTTGCTGAGATTGATGCGATTACGGAGGGAACGCAGGAAATTCCAAGCGGAAGCAGGGTCAGAATTGTCGATGTGCGCGGTGATGTCGTGGTAGTAGAGAAAGAGTAAAGATTCATAGAAGAAAGACATATAATTAAAGGAGGATTTAATAATGGAACCGATGATTCTTGCTGTAGTAATTGCACTTTTGGTATTTGCGGCATTTGCCGGTATATTATCCAGATATCGTAAGTGTCCGTCGGATAAGGTTATGGTTATCTACGGTAAAGTGGGAAATGATAAGAACGGACAGCCGAGAAGCGCGAAGTGTATTCACGGCGGAGCGGCTTTTGTAGTACCGGTGATTCAGTCCTATCAGTATTTGGATTTGACACCTATTTCGTTAAATGTAGATTTAAGAAATGCTCTTTCGAAGCAGAATATCCGTGTCGATGTACCGTCCCGGTTTACGGTTGGTATTTCCACAGAGGACGGTATTATGCAGAATGCGGCGGAGCGTCTTCTGGGACTTAAGTTAAACGAGATTCAGGAGCTTGCCAAGGATATTATTTTCGGTCAGCTTCGTCTTGTCATTGCGACGATGGAAATTGAGGAAATCAATACCGACCGTGATAAGTTCCTGCTTGCTGTTTCCAAGAACGTGGAAATCGAGTTGAAGAAAATCGGTCTCAGACTGATAAATGTAAATGTAACGGATATTACCGATGAATCCGGCTATATTGAAGCGCTGGGTAAAGAAGCTGCCGCAAAGGCAATCAATGATGCAAAGAAAAACGTTGCGGAAAAGGACAGAGACGGTGAAATCGGTCAGGCACTTGCAAGAAAGGATCAGCGTATTCAGGTGGCTGCTGCGGATGCAAGTGCAATTCAGGGTGAAAATGATGCGAAGATCGAGGTAGCACAGTCTGAGGCAAACCGTCGTGAGAAAGAGGCAGAGGCACTTCGTATCGCAACCGCAGCCGAGGCAGTACAGGCAGCAAAGGCAAAGCAGGAAGCTTATATTGCACAGCAGGAAGCAGAGCAGACCCGTGCACAGCTCGAAATGGCAACCCAGCAGGCCGATGTCATTGTAAAAGCACAGATTGCCAAGGAGCAGGCGCAGATTGAAGCAGATGCAGAGGCAGAAGTTGCAAGACGTAAGGCACAGGGTGAAGCAGATGCTATCTTTGCAAAGATGTCTGCAGAGGCACGCGGTACACAGGAACTCTTAGAAAAGCAGGCAGAAGGTATGCGTAAGCTCGTTGAGGCTGCCGGCGGAGATTCTGACAATGCGGTTAAGCTTATTCTTGCGGATAAGATGGAACAGCTTCTCCAGATTCAGGTGGATGCAATCAAGAACATTAAGATTGACAAGGTTACGGTTTGGGACGGTGGCAAGAGTGCTGACGGAAAGACTGCTACCTCCGGATTCCTTTCCGGAATGATGCAGGCAGTACCGCCGTTAAATGAAGTGTTTAAGCAGGTGGGTATGGAGCTTCCGAACTTCCTTGGAAAGGAAAAGGAGGAGAGCACTGCTCCGGCTGTCGCACAGGAGAATGCAACTGAAGAATAAACAGAAGCAGGAGTGGGATGCGTATCTATTGTGCGATTCCCACTCTTGCGATATTGAGCATAATAAAAAAATAGCCGGTAAGTTATCCGTTTTTTCAGGTCAGCTAAGAGCATTGTCCTTCGGACAAATTCAAAAAACGATAACTTACCGGCTATTTTTTTGCTACAATGTGAGGGAATGCTTTTGCATTACATCGCGAAGTGTGGTATCATAAAATGGAATGCAATATCAGCAATATCGGGGGTGAATCGGTTGGCCGGAAAGAATACGACAGAACAGAATACGGAAAAGGTTTCCGTCCGTACGCTTGTTGAGTTTATTATGCGTTTCGGCGACATCGAGAGCGGCACCGGACGAATGGACGCGGATGCCATGCAGGAGGGGAGCAGGCTGCACCGAAAGATTCAAAAGGGAATGGGAAGTGACTATACGGCAGAGGTGCCGCTATCTGTCGAACTACCGCTTGCGGACGGCGATGAGCGCTTTTTTCTGCTTGTGGAAGGAAGAGCGGACGGTATCATACGAAATCCGGACGGCAGCTTTGTGATTGATGAAATTAAGTGCATGTACCGTGATGTCATGCAGCTGGAAAAACCGGAGCCGGTTCATCTGGCACAGGCCAGATGTTACGCATATATGCTTGGGGTGAGAGAGGGAAAGCTCAGAATCCGAAGAGAGGGCAACGGCTTACCATCTGCGGAGCTCCCGGAGAAGGAGCAAAGAGATGCTGTGCCGGATATCGGGGACACAGCCGGGGAGATTTTCGGTATTCAGCTGACCTATTGCAATATCGAGACTGAAAATATCCGGTATTTCAGAGAAGAGCTTTCCGGGGAAGAACTGACTGCCTGGTTTGGGGCTCTGATACATGAATATGCAAAATGGGCAATATGGGAGCGACGATGGAGAAAACTTCGCAATGCCTCAATTAAAGAGCTGCGGTTTCCGTTTCTCTACAGAGACGGACAGAGAGATTTTACTGCGGGGGTATACCGTTCCATCCTGAGGGAAAAGAAGCTGTTTGCCATGGCTCCGACCGGTGTCGGAAAAACAATTTCCACGGTATTTCCGTCTGTGAAAGCAGTAGGAGAAGGACTTACGGAAAAACTGTTTTATCTGACTGCAAAGACAATTGTGCGGACCGTGGCGGAAGATACCTTTTCTCTTCTTTCAGACCACGGACTGATGTTTAAAACTGTAACAATTACGGCAAAGGAAAAGATTTGTATTCTAGAAAAGCCGGATTGTAATCCGTTTGCATGCCCGCGTGCCAAGGGGCATTTTGACAGGGTAAACGACGCTCTGTTTGAGATGCTGACAAAAGAAAAGAATATTACAAGGGAACTGATTGAAGCATATGCGGAAAAGTATACGGTATGCCCCTTTGAGTTCTGTCTGGACCTGACACTATGGGCAGATGCAGTTATTTGTGACTATAATTATGTGTTTGACCCGACGGTCGCATTGAAGCGCTTTTTTGCGGGAGAGGCAAAGAATCATTATGTATTTTTGATTGATGAGGCACATAACCTCCCAGAGCGTGCCAGAGAAATGTACAGTGCTACATTATGGAAGGAGGAGTTTCTGAATGTGAAACGCCTTTTGGGAAAACAGATGCCGCGGCTTTCAAAGCGCCTGGAGGCGTGTAATAAGGAGCTGCTTCGCCTGAAGCGGGAGTGTGATTCCTTTACAGAGTATAAAGAGTTTGGGGCGCTGGCACTGCTTCTGACCCGTCTGATGACGGAAAGTGAGGAGTATTTAAAGGATGAAAAACGTCCGGGAACCGAGAGGGATGCGGTTCTGAACCTTTATTTTGAGGTGCGGCATTTCCTGGCAATGTATGATTTTTCAGATACGGATTACCGGTTTTATGCCACTTACGGTGAGGACGGCTCCTTTTGCGTGAGAGTACAGTGCATGCAGCCGGCACGAGCGCTGGCAGAGCAGTTAAAGAAAGGACGGAGTGCCATCTTTTTTTCGGCCACACTCCTTCCGGTGCGGTATTATATGGAGGAACTCGGCGGGACAGAGGAAGACTATGCAATCTATGTACCGTCCCCGTTTGCAAAGGAGCAGCGCCTTGTAATGATAGGCTGTGATGTGAATTTCCGGTATGCAAACCGTGGGCAGAGAATGTATGAAAAGGCAACAGACTATATTTTGCGCTTTGCGGGAGCGAAAAGAGGAAACTATTTTGTGTTTTTCTCATCGTATCGTATGCTGCAGGATGTTGCTGCATTGCTGGAGGAAAGGGTGACTGTAAGGAATGCGGAAGGAGAAACGGCAGGCATGGATATGTCCGGAGCGGATATCCCGGAGGGTCTCCCCGTGCAGACAGTCTGCAGCAGGATACGGATACACCGCCAGAAGACGAATATGACAGAGGCGGAGCGCGAAGCGTTTCTGGAACAGTTTTCGGAGGAGTCCGAGGATACCCATATCGGGCTCTGCGTACTGGGAGGAATTTTTGGGGAAGGCATTGATTTAAAGGGAGAGCGGCTGATTGGCGCGGTAATTATCGGAACCGGACTTCCTCAGGTGTGCAGGGAAAGGGAACTGTTTCGCAAATATTATGATGAGAAGGCAGAAAATAGCGGGAATGACGGCTTTTCCGGAGCCTATCTGTATCCGGGAATGAATAAGGTACAGCAGGCAGCCGGACGGGTGATACGGACAATGGAGGATAAAGGGGCGATTCTTTTACTGGATGACCGGTTTGCTGGAAATCAGTATGCATCGTTGTTTCCGAAGGAATGGTATCCGTATGAGACGGTAACGTTAGGAAGCCTGGAAGAAAAGCTGAAGGGGTTCTGGGAGAAGCGGGGACAGCACCGGAATGACGCAATGTGAGCAATAGGGAGGTATGTATGTATTTAGGCGTATTGGAACCGGAAAACAGGAAACAGAAGGAAGAAACGGTAATGCCGGAGTATTTTCCGGATTTGAATCTTAACCAGATTGTAAGGGAATTGCAGGAAAAGGGAAAAGAGTACGATATTCGTACGATGTATTATCAGCTTCCGAAGGATTATCAGACGGTGCGCTACCGCCAGGCGATTTACCGGGAAATTCGTGAAAAACAGCTGGAAAAGCCACTGGCACTTTTTTCGAAGCGAATGAGGAATACCAGATGGTATTTGGAATGCCATAAAAAGGCGGAGGACAAACAGCAATATCAGATGTACTGGTTTGACGCCGTCAGGGAATTTACGTCCGGCGTCGATTTGCTCGGAGAGCTTCTTAGCGAGGCAAGACCGGAGTCGGAGGGGCTGTCCGGTCTTCTCCTGTCCGTGGAAAAACTATGCTCGACTAAGCTGTGGAAAGAGTGTGCAGCGGAGCTTGAGAAACTTCGAAAAATGCAGTCTGAGCTGCGGTTTGAGTTAAGCATTGACGGAGCAGACATAAAGGTGCGCGCGCAGTCGAGAGAACTGTATTATTTTGATAACCTCAGAAAATTGTTCCCGGAGAAATTTTCCGGGGAGACAGTTCCGCCAGAAATCCCGGAGGATTACCTGATTAGAAGTCCGTTTGCTGCAAGTGAAAAGCTGGGATTTCTGGAAACGGAGATTGTAAAAATGTACCGGAAAATACGTCCGGATTTTTTCGATGCCCTGGAAAGCTTTTATAAGAAATTCAAAACGGTAATTGATGAGCAGTTTTACCGGATAGAAGAAGAGCTGCAGTTTTATCTGGTCTATTCTTCGTTTCAAACCGATATGGAAGCACACGGATGCGTGTTCTGTGAGCCGGAGGTACAGGAAAACGGAGTATTTGACGTGCACGAGGTATATGACCTGGCACTGGCTCGAAAGAACCGATGGGCAGATATGGAGGTAATCAGTAATTCTGTGCAGTACAGGCCAGGAGAACGTTTCTTTGTTGTGACCGGTCCGAATCAGGGAGGAAAAACTACATTTGCAAGAAGTCTCGGACAGCTGGTCTATTTTGCGATGCTGGGGCTTACCGTGCCGGCTGAATCGGCAAAGCTTCCGTATTTTGAAAAACTGCTGACACACTTTTCGGTAGAGGAAAGTCCGGAAAGCGGCAGGGGAAAGCTAAAGGAAGAATTGGTGCGTCTGGCACCGATGATGGAGGAAAAAACGGGGAGCAGCTTTGTAATTTTAAATGAGCTGTTTACGACAGCGGCAACCTACGATGCTTTTATTATGGGGCAACGGGTAATCCGTCATTTTACGGAGCAGGGCTGCCTCGGTGTGTATGTGACCCATATTGCCGAGCTGACAGAGGCGGGAGACGGCGTGGTGAGTCTTGTGGCACTGGCAGATGAAAAAGACCATAAAAAGCGTACATTCCGGATTGCCCGAAAGGAAGCCGAAGGGATTGGATATGCCGGTGATATTGTAGAGAAGCATCATCTTGGCTATGAAGAGCTCTGTAAACGACTGGATAAGGGAGGGGTAGCATGCAGGTAACATTATTATATCCGGACAGGGAATGGGGAAGGGAGAAGAGCTATTTTGACAAGGAAGAAATCTGTAAGGATTTAAATTTACATATTCTGTTCCGGGCGGCGGCCTGTCTTTATGATGAGGACGGGGATGAGGGCAGATCCGTGAAGGTTGCGAAGGAGCGGGATGACTATATCAGTGAGATGGTAAAGCGTGTAATGCTTGTGCCGTTAGCAACTCCGGAAGAGGTATATTACCGTCAGCAGATGGTGAAAGAGGCGGTGAACGGCTATGAGTATATGGCAGAGCTTTACCGGGTGGCAAAGGAAGCGGCAGAGGATATTTCAAGGTTTGCGGTAGCCAAGAAAAAACAGGGCTATGGCGGCAGTACGGACCAGGGGAGGAAAAATGTTGCCGACATCGAATATCTGGAGCATATGGTGCATCATCTGAACTGCGTGGAAGCGGCATTGCAACAATGGAAGGAGTGCTGTATTACAGAAGAAATGAGCCGATTTGCCGAGCACTTTTTCGAGGAATATTCACCGGAGTACCGGGATTGTCTGGAAAGCGTTGTAAGGGACCTTCGCTCCTCCGTAACGGACGGGATTCTTGAGGTGACGGCGACACTCGGACCGGGGCTTTTTATGTCCTCAATGGCACTTTGCGATATCCGGGAACAGAAAAAGGAAAAGTCGGGCTTTATACGAAATGCCGCAGGCAAAATCGGTGAGCTCTGCAAGAGTCTGTTTACACCGGAGGAAATGACGCTGGAAGGAGTGAATCAGAATCTTCTGCAGGATATCGGCGAGATAAAAAATGCGGTGCTCGGGGCAATAATGCGCTATTTTGAACCGTTTTTGGGAGAGCAGGAGCTCTTTTTTAAACAGCTGTATGCACAGACCTCATTTTTGATGGGAGCAGCCAATCTTTACCGGAGAGTGCGCCGGATTGGCGTGACGCTTTGCTTTCCGAAGGTAACGGAGCGGAAGAATTTGTGGTTTGAGGAACTGGTGGAAATGAGTCTGGCCTTAACGTCACTGCGATGTCCGGTAGATAATGCGCTGCATGCGGAAAATACACATCTGGTGGTGATAACCGGTGCGAATCAGGGAGGAAAGTCAACGTATCTTAGGAGCATCGGGATTGCACAGGTTTTGCTGCAATGCGGAATGTTTGTTCCGGCAGAGCAATATGCGGGGGGATTATACCGCAATATTTTTACCCATTTTACACGGCGGGAGGACAGTGCCATGAACAGCGGACGCCTGGATGAAGAGCTGGGGAGAATGGAACGGATTGTTGATAATCTGACAGAGGACTCGGTTTTGTTCTTAAATGAATCCTTTGCAACAACGACAGAAAAGGAAGGCTCTCTGATTGCAGAGGATATCACGAGGGCACTGTATGACCGGGGTGTCCGGGTGATGATGGTGACGCATCTGATGGCATTTGCCCAGAGCTGTTATGCGAAGAAGTGGGAGCATGCGGCGTTTTTATCGGCAGAGCGTACAGAGGACGGAGGACGTACCTTCCGGATGGTAAAAAAAGAGCCGGAGCTTACCAGCTACGGGCTGGATTTATATGACGAGGTGTTGTCAAAAAAGCATTGACAGTACCCTGCTTCATTGTTATTATTATACTAAGGTGCTTTGCGTTTGTTTCCGGCAATATTAGAGCGCGTGAAACGTAAAAGCGTAAGAGCGAGAAAGGAGAAATGATGTATTATTTAGGTGTAGATTTAGGAACTTCTTCCGTAAAGCTTGTATTGATGGAGAGTGACGGCAAGATTGTGAAGACCGCAAGCCGCGAGTATGGCTTGTCTTTCCCGAAGCCGGGCTGGTCCGAGCAGAATCCGGAGGACTGGTTTGCAGGTTTTGAGAGCGGTATTGCCGAGATTTTCGACGGTCTTGATAAGAGTAAGCTTGCAGGCATCAGCTTCGGCGGTCAGATGCACGGTCTTGTTATGTTAGATGAGAATGATAAGGTAATCCGTCCGGCAATCCTCTGGAATGACGGCAGAACGCAGGAAGAGTGTGATTACTTAAACAAGACAATCGGTCGTGAGAAGATTTCTTCTTACACAGCCAATATGGCACTTACCGGGTTTACTGCTCCGAAGATTCTCTGGGTAAAGAAGCACGAGCCGGAGAACTTTGCAAAGATTCAGAAGATTATGCTTCCGAAGGACTATCTTGCTTACCTGCTTTCCGGCGTACACTGCACGGATGCTTCCGATGCGGCAGGTATGCTTCTGATGGACGTTGAGCACAAGTGCTGGTCGAAGGAAATGCTTGAAATCTGTGGCATTAAGGAAGAGCAGCTGGCTAAGATTTATGACAGCTTCGAGGTAGTCGGTACTCTGACAAAGGCAATGGCAGAGCGTCTCGGTCTTCCGGAGAGCGTTAAGATTATTGCCGGTGCAGGCGACAATGCCGCAGGCGCAATCGGAACAGGTACGACAAAGGATGGTATGTGTATCGTATCCCTCGGTACCTCCGGTACGGTGTTTGTGGCATGTGATAAGTTTGCAGTAGACGACCAGAACGCATTACATATGTTTGCTCACGCAAATGGTAAGTATCACTTAATGGGCTGCATGCTTTCCGCAGCATCCTCCAATAAGTGGTGGATGGATGAAATCATCGGAACCAAGGATTACGCAGGTGAGCAGAAGGCAATTACCACCCTTGGTGAGAACCACGTTTACTATCTGCCATACCTGATGGGTGAAAGAACCCCGCACAACAATCCGAATGCGAGAGGCTGCTTTATCGGTCTGACCATGGATACGACCAGAGCCGATATGACGCAGGCAGTGCTTGAGGGTGTTACCTATGCGCTTCGTGATTCTCTTGAAATTGCAAGAAGCCTTGGTGTAAAGATTGACCGTATCCGTGCGACCGGCGGCGGTGCAAAGAGTCCGCTCTGGAGAAAGATGCTTGCGAATATCATGAACGTAAAGGTAGATATTATTAACAGCGAAGAGGGACCGGGCTACGGTGCTGCTATCCTTGCGGCAGTGGGCTGCGGCGAGTATGCATCCGTAGAGGAGGCAGCAGATAAGTTTATTACTGTAGTGGATACCACAGAGCCGGAAGCTGAGCTGGTTGCAAAGTATGAGGCAAAGTATCAGGTATTTAAGAAGCTTTACCCTGCATTAAAGGACAGCTTTGATGCGGTAGCTACGGTATAAGGCTTCCTGTACGGCATAAAAGCGTAAATGGGTTCGATAGGCGGCAGAATGCACTGAAATCAGGCATTCTGCCGCCTTTTTTATGGGAAAATCTTGTTTGCCACGACTTTGCCACATGTGATTGGTATAATGAATTTAGTATGGGTAACTATTACTTTTTCTCTGTTTTGTTAAGGCTTTGAGACAGGAGCTTCCGGGCGGTTTCGGAAGAAGAAAGGAGTCGACTATGCTGATTCGCAATTTTTCATTAAATACAGTAGAGCTTTGTGAGCCGGTTTTGGAAAACGCATTTCGAAAGGAGCAGGAATATCTGCGCAGTATTGACCCTGACAGACTTCTTGCCGGATTTCGTGAGACTGCCGGACTTGATAAAAAGGCAGAACGCTATCCGGGCGGCTGGGAGGATGCTGAGATAGCCGGTCATACACTGGGCCATTATCTGACGGCGTTGTCACAATTATATTCCGCTACCGGTGCAAAGGATATCGAAGAGCGGCTTCACTATCTGTTGCAGGAGCTTTCGACGTGTCAGGCGGAGAGCGGATTTTTGTTTGCGTCTCCGGAAGAACTGTTTGACCGTCTGGAGCGGGGAGAGCCGGCCTGGGTGCCGTGGTATACCATGCATAAAATTCTTGCGGGACTGCTTTCTGCCTATCAGCTTGGGAAATGTCCACAGGCGCTGGAGATTGCGGTAAAGCTTGGAATGTGGGTATACGGACGCACGTCTGCCTGGACAGATGAGGTGCGGGATCGCGTTCTTTTGATTGAATATGGCGGTATGAATGACTGCCTTTATGAACTCTATAAAGAGACCGGACGAAAGGAGTTTGCGGAAGCAGCGGCGAAATTTGATGAGACAGAGCTGTTCCGGCAGGTTTCCGAGGGAAAAGATGTGCTTTGCGGAAAGCATGCAAATACAACGATTCCGAAGTTTCTTGGGGCTTTGAACCGTTATTTTGCCTTGGGAGAGTCGGAGAGCTTCTATCTGAAGGCGGCCCGGTCCTTTTTTGATATTGTTATCGAAAATCATACCTATATCACAGGCGGAAACAGTGAGTGGGAGCATTTTCGCAAGCCGGGGACTCTCGGAAAGGAGCGTACCCGGTGTAATTGTGAGACCTGTAACACCTACAATATGTTAAAACTGGCAGAAGGTCTTTTCTTTGTGACGGGCGAGAAGCGTTATATGGATTTTTACGAGAGGACCTTTCTGAATGCAGTATTAGGTTCTCAGAATCCGGAAACCGGTATGACGATGTATTTCCAGCCGATGGCAGCCGGATATTTTAAGACCTACAGTACCCCGTTTGAAAATTTCTGGTGTTGTACGGGAACCGGGATGGAGAATTTTACAAAACTGAACAGTGCCATTTACCATACGGGAGAAAATTGCCTGTACGTGGACTTATATCTGGCTTCTGTGCTACATGACGAGAAATTAAATTTGGATTTAATACAAAAAACAGACCTGAATCATTTCGACCGTATCCTGTTTACGCTTGCAATGACGGAAGAGAAATCCTTTACGCTGGCGTTTCGTATTCCGGACTGGACAAAGCAGCGGTTTGAACTGAAAGTAAACGGGGAACCGGTAGATTATGAGGTCCGGAAGGGCTACATCCTTTTGAACCGCAGCTGGGGACTGGAACAGCAGATTTCTCTGCAATTTTTCCCGGAGATTACGTTGCATCCTTTGCCGGACGAACCATTTTGCGCGGCTGTGACCTACGGACCGTTTGTTCTTGCGGCAGGCCTCGGACAGAGCAATATGACAACAGAGCTTACCGGTGTGAATGTAACAATTCCGACAAAGAATGTACCGGTGAGAGAACAGATTCTAGTAAAAAATATCAGTGTACGGGAGTGGTTTTCGGGCTGTCGGAAAAATTTTGTCAGACTGGAGGGTGAGGTGGCATTCTTCCTGTTTGGGACGGATGCGGACGGTGAGCTTTTGTTTACTCCGTATTATAAGCATTACAACGATCGCTATGGGATTTACTTTGACTATGTCGCCGAAGCGGGAATGACAGACGGTGAGCTGCAGGAATTGACAAAAAAGCAGAAGGAAATCGCAGAGCTGGCGGCGCTGGAAGTACGAAAACATCAGGACGAGCTGTCTAAGGAGACCGAGCCGGAGAATGGGAAAAAGGCGAAGAAGCCTGCAGGAAAGAAATCCACGAAAAAGGACGGAGAAGACGACGGGCAGAAGCCGAAAAAGAAAACGGGACGCGCCCTGCGGGTGGTACTGGCACATGTGGCCGGTGCTCTGATTTTGGCAGTGTTATTGTATTTGTTTGCGGAACCGGTAGAAATCGGGTTTACGAAGGCAAAGGGAGCGGTGGATGCCTTTTTGCAAAAGCGGATGCCGGGAGTAGCCGAGGTGTTCGGCGTGTCCGAACCTGTGACGGAGAATGTACCGGAGACAGGTACCGCAGAGCCTGTAAAGAACCGTTATCTGGCAGAGCCGGAGGCGTATGTGGCTTCCTGGACACTGCCGGAAGGCTATCAGGCGTTTGTTACCGTGCAGGACGGCAGGGAATACATTTGCGTGGAAGGAAAGGGGCTTCGCGCCTTTTATCCGAATGAAATTCCGGAGAACGGAGAACAGTATATTTACCTGGAATCTATGACGGGAAAGGCAGTGTATTTCTG
>JAQXOR010000082.1 GCA_029099805.1 Lachnospiraceae bacterium | reverse complement strand
AAACAGAACCCTCATACCCAAGGGTCTGCAGTAGGGAGTGGGTATTTTCCATCAGTTTATGGCAGAGCCCCTGTCCGCGAGATGCCCCTGCGGTTGCGACAGCGTACAGGTAAGCGATGCGGCTGTCCCGGTACCGGCAGTCAAACCAATAGAGAGCAGCGGCCGTCTGACCGTCGATTGTTACGGTGCGGCAACGGGCGGGAGAAAAGGCAGTGTTAAAAAAGGCATCCAGAAACTCTTCGGTATCGCCAAAGGCTTCCTGCCACAGCGCACGCAGTGCGGAAAGCCGGGAGGGGAGCGGATAATCAATCTTAATAGGCATAGTCTTCCTCCAGAAGGCATGCCCAGTCTTTGACAATCATATGATGCGGGTGATAGCTGAGCTTTGCCTTTCGCATTCCTTCGATTCCCATATCCTCCTCACGATTCAGGAAAAGAACCTCCGGATATTTTTCGCGCAGATAGTTTGCAAAATAGCAGTTAATCGCGGTGTAGGCTCCGTCAATGTCGGCACGTGCCTTTTCAAAATGTACGTCAAAGGTATTACGGTTTATCCGGCTTCCCATGGTAAATGCAACTACCTCTCCGTTGTTTTGAAGGACAAGGGTTTCTAACCCCAATTCTTTATAATAACATAACGCCTTTTCTATGGCGGCCTGTTCCAGCTGCAGATCCCGGTCCGGTACTTCCTCAAGGCGTGCCTTATACCATGCGCCTAACATTGATTTTACGGCAGAAAGATTACTGTCCCGTAAAGGTTCGGCAACAGCATCCGGATACAGCTCCCGGAAACGGTTCAAATGGTTCTTCTTGCTGTGGTATTTCCGCCCCTTCAAATCCGCCAGGGCATTAATTTCGTAGACATAATCGTAGGAGTCTCTGTCAGTGTGCATCCGGAATCTGCCGGGATACAGCTCGTTCAAAACCTGTTTGTCATTCTCATTAAGACCAATCAGCCTGCATGGAATTTTTCGCTCCCGCGCATCTGCGATAATTGCATCAAGTACCGGCTTTTTCTCACCGCTCCCCACCGGATACGGGTAGACGCTCCGGCAGTTAAAATGAGAAAACAGGACCAGGTGATTTTCTACGATGGCGGCCTGCTGTCGCCCCCAGAGAAATAAATTGGCAAAGGAATGCCCGCAGCCGAGCTCGAGATCCTCGGAAAAAAATGGTTCAAATCTCTTTTTGTCTTCTATTCTGATTGGCTGAAACGGAATCATGGAAAAGTCTCCTTTTTACGATAAGCTGTAAGTGAAAGTAAAGTTGTCAACATAGTGTATCCTACAGATTTATCCTGGATTTGTCAATGGATAGGATGTGCATACTATTGCAAAATATGAATGTTTTCGGAACGTTTCGTGAGGCTGTAGCCGACACCGGTTATGAAATGCAGGGAGTATCAAAGGAGCTGTACGAGAAATGCAAGGCGGAATGCTTGACATTGCCACGGGCCTGGGGTATCATAAATTCATGCGGAGAGCGGCGGCAGTCCGGCTCCGGGAAAGGAGAACGTATGGGAATTACGACGAAAAGCTTCGGAAAAACAGCAAAGGGAGAAGAGGCAAAGCTTTATATTTTAGAGAACAAGAACGGTATGAAGGCGGTATTTTCCGATTTCGGTGCCGTGCTGGTACAGCTCTGGGTTCCGGACAAGAATGGGAAACTGGACGACGTAGTGTTGGGCTTCGATACGCTTGCGGAATACGAAGTGAACCCGACCTTTTTCGGTTCTTTTATCGGCAGATGCGGAAACCGTATCGGCGGTGCAAAGTTTACGATTAACGGAAAAGAGTATCAGGTGGAGGATAATGATAACGGAAACTGTCTGCACGGCGGTTCCGTGAGCTATGATAAGTATATGTATGAGGCTGAGACTTTTGTGGAGGAGGGCGGCGTAAGCGTAGAGTTTTCCCGTCTGAGTCCGGATATGGAGCAGGGATTTCCGGGGAATCTGGATATTACCGTAACCTATACATTGACGGATGAAAATGAGCTTGCAATCGAATATCTGGCAGTGTCTGACAAGGACACGATTGTGAATCTCACCAATCATTCCTATTTTAATCTGGCAGGACATAACTCCGGTCCGGTTACGGCGCAGGAGGTTGCCATCGATGCCGATGCGTTTACTGCAACGGACGGGAAGCTGATTCCGACGGGAGAGCTTACGGATGTTACCGGTACTCCGATGGATTTCAGAATCAGGAAGCCGCTGGCTGACGGTATCAATGACACCGACTGTGAAGCAATTCGTCTGGGCGGCGGATACGATCATAATTATGTATTAAATAATACGGGAGAAGAGGCGGAATATGTTGCCGAGCTGTATGACAAAAAGAGCGGACGTGTTATGGAGGTGTACACCGACCTTCCGGGAATGCAGCTCTATTCCGGCAATTTTATCAAAGACGGACTGAAGGGAAAGGGTGGCTGCACCTACGGAAAGCGTCACGGCGTATGCTTTGAGACGCAGTACTTCCCGAATGCCATGAATATTGCCGGTTTTAAATCTCCGGTTGTGAAGGCGTACACCGAGGCAGAGTCCATGACCGTCTATAAGTTTACCATAGAAAAGTAAGGATACGAAACGATGTATTTTTCATCCTTACTGTAGATTGGATGAAAATTTCTAAAAGGCGTGCAAAAACTTTGATTTTGCACGCCTTTTTGGTTGAAAGATGTTTATTTGCACGTAAAAAATAGAAAAAATATTGAATTATCTGAAATAATGTGGTAAAATAATTGTAAGAGGAGGTACCTGAAATTCATTGAAAATAATTCATAGAAAGGAAATCGCTTATGGAGAAAAAACAGATGAAGGAAGATATCCGAAATGATTTAAATGCAATTAAGTCTGATTTTAAGGAGTTCCGTACGATGGTGCGGAGTAAGTCAAAATTAAACTTTTATTTATTGCTTGCCTTATATGCGTTAGTTCCTTTGGCTACTGTTGTTTTAGCACTGGGAAGTATTATTACGACAGTTACCAAGAAAAATATCAGGAATAACGCCGACCAGGCAATGATGGCCGTAATCGAGGAGGTGGGCAGCAGCTTTGACTACTTTGTTGAGCAGGGAAACACCACTGTAAAGGCGTATGCCACGGCACCGATTGTAAAAGAATTTCTGCAGAATCCGGACGATAAAGTACTTGCGGAAAAAGCACAGAATTATACCGTAGATTTTTTTGCGGCTTTAGACGGCTGGGAAGGTATTTACATTGCGGATTGGAATTCAAAAGTATTGACTCATCCGGCTGCTCCGGTTATCGGTAAAGTAATGCGGGAGGGCGAACGGCTGGCGGAACTGCAAAATGATATGCTCAGCGCAGACGGAGTTTTAAATTACGGACTGATAACCTCTCCTGCCTCGGGGGAACTGATTATTTCCATGTATTATGCGATAACGGATGATAACGGCACACCGATTGGTTATGTCGGTGCCGGTTCTTTTGTAAATCCTATTTGTGACGCGATGCAAAATGTTTCCACACTCGGTTTTGAGTCTGCCTATATTTATTTTGTCGATACTGATGGAACGATTGTATATCACAAGAACAAGGATGTCATCGGCACGCAGACGGAAAGTCAGGAAGTCCTTAGAATTCTTGATAACGTGAACAACGGGAAGGAATTTGATGCATATACGTATTCTTATGAATACAGAGGCAAGGATAAGCATGCCGCTTTTCATGTGGGTGCGAATAAGGAATACGTTACAATTATCACTACCGATGACGCCGACATTATTGCAAATGTTAATCAGAACAGCATGGTAGTTGTAACCTTTGGATTTCTTGGGGTAGTGATTTTTGGAATATTCTCGTTATTTGCCGGAAGAATTATTACCAATCCGCTAAGAGATGTTTCCGAAGCTGCACTTAAAATGGCAGAGGGAAATACGTTAGTGGAACTGAAATCAAAATCAAGAGTCAGAGAAACAGTGAATTTAGTCAATGCCTTTGAGGTTTTAAGGGATAATACAAGAAAAGCAATCTCTGACGTACATACTTGTGTCAATTCCGTAAATGAGCAGGCAAAGATTGTGGCAGACAGAACAGAGGGAAATACTTCTGATGTTGAAGATATTAACTTTACCGTAGAAGAGGTTGCAAAAACTTCCCAGCATGTTGCGGAAGCTGCTATGGTAATGACGGAGCGTTCGGAAGAAATCGGTCACAGCATTGATGAAAT
>JAQXOR010000081.1 GCA_029099805.1 Lachnospiraceae bacterium | reverse complement strand
GGGGGATATGCCGGGAGTAGGTCCGGGGGAGGAAGACGAAATTACGTATTCTCTTTCGATGTACAGGAATTTGCCTGCAGGAACCTACCGTCTGGTAACCGGCTCCGGGGAGAATCGGGAAAGTCTTGTGGAATTCGTGCTACCGTAAGTAAAAATTGTGCTTATATAAGTGAAAAACCATTTGACACAGTCTGAAAAGGAGAGTATAATAATAGCGGTATCAATGATACCGCTATTATTTTTTTGGAGGGAATATCTATGAACAAAGGTACTGTTAAGTGGTTCAACAACCAGAAGGGTTTTGGTTTCATCAGCGATGAGCAGGGCAATGATGTATTCGTACATTACACCGGCTTAAACATGGAAGGCTTCAAGTCTCTGGAAGAGGGTCAGGCTGTTGAATTCGAAATCGTTGAGGGTGCTAAGGGACCGCAGGCAACAAATGTAACCAAGTTATAATTCAAGTAAGTTTTTTACGTGTACCTTTTTCTCATATATAAATTGGATTAGATTTTTATACGGAATAAGTTATATTGTAATAACGAATTGAGGTAAGGGGATATCGGTTTCCGATATCCCTTTATTACAATATAGCGGTTGATGCGATATTTGGAGGATTGTAATGGAAAAGGAGAAAACGCAGAGAAAAGCCGGAAGATATGCCGGGTTTGCAGCACTTTCCTATCTGATTATCTCTGTCATAGCAGGTGTTTTGTCTGTGATGCGCGTAGCAATACAAGGGGAACAGAAAGCAGAGGTTAACGGGTTTGTCGTATTTGAGTTTCTGCTGATACCGGTCCTGTTTTTGCTTGCAGGGTATGTCTGCTCGGTAAAGGGAAGATTTGAGAAGCTGAAGGCTGCCCGGGTGCTGTTGGCTGCAACCGGATTTTCCGTCCTGCTTCTTGCACTGTGGTATCTGCTTTTAGAAGCATATGTGGTACTGAATCTCCCCGCAGCTGAGGGCAGTTACATGATTGATTTGTTTCTTCGCAAAACGATTATTGTAAAAGAGTATGTGTATCTGTATCTATCGGAGACGAATGGCTACCGTTATGTGATTCTGCCACTGATACACTTTGTAATACGAATAATTTACTGGCTGCTTTTTCTGGGCGGTAACCGTATTTATACCGCAAAGCAGGGAGAAGCCAAAAAATCTAAGAGAAAATAAGGAGAGGGCAAACAAATGAAGCTGTTAAAGGAACGTATTCGGAAAGACGGGGTTGTCAAGGCTGGGAATGTTTTAAAGGTAGACAGCTTTTTAAATCATCAGATGGATATTGAGCTGTTTAATGAAATCGGTAAGGAGTTCAAACGCCGTTTTGCAGATAAGAATATTACCAAGATTTTAACGATTGAGGCATCCGGTATTGGGATTGCCTGTGTGGCGGCACAGTACTTTAATGTGCCTGTAGTGTTTGCCAAGAAGTCACAGAGCATCAATATTGACGGCGAAGTGTATTCCTCTAAAATCGAGTCCTTTACTCACAAGAGAGTATATGATGTCATTGTTTCCAAACGGTTCCTTTCGCCGGAGGACAGAGTGTTGATTATTGATGATTTTCTGGCAAATGGCTGTGCATTGCTGGGACTTCTGGAGATTGTGGAGAGTGCGGGAGCAAAGACGGAGGGCATCGGTATCGTTATCGAAAAAGGCTTTCAGGATGGCGGAGAGAAGATTCGCGGAATGGGGATTGATTTACAGTCGCTTGCGATTGTGGATGCCATGGATGCACAGACCGGTACCGTCACTTTTCGGGATGATGTAAATTAGGAGTATTTAGTGTGAATAATGCGAAGCATTCTTCACGCGACACTTTGTGTCGCAATCTGTAGCATTTCGCATAAAAGATGAGATGCTAAATCAAAACAGATTGCGAAATGCGGGGATTTATATGAAATTAATTGCCAGATATTGTAGGCCGTACGCATTACGGATGTTGTACGGCCTTTTCATTAAAATCGTGGGCACGTTTGCAGACCTTGGTCTGCCCTGGGTATTGTCCTATATCTTAGATGAAGTGGTACCGGTCGGTGAAATTCGTCCGGTACTTTACTGGGGTGCGTTTATGCTGTTTCTCGCAGTGGCGGCAAGATATTGTAACATTCTGGCGAACAGAAAAGCATCTTTGGTGGCACGGGATGTGACGAGGGCGATACGCCACGATTTATTTGTTAAAACGATGAATTTGTCGGGACGACAGACAGATACGTTACATATTCCGTCGCTTGTATCCCGTATGACCTCCGATACCTATAATATTCATCAGATGGTAGGTATGATGCAGCGGCTGGGCGTACGGGCGCCGATGATATTAATCGGCGGAATTATTATTACACTGACCATGGAACCGGTACTTACTCTTGTATTAGTGATTCTTTTACCGATTCTCGGTTCGCTGATTTTTTATATTTCGCGAAAGGGGATTCCGTTATATAAAAAGGTTCAGTCTTCCATGGATTCCATGGTACGGATTATGAGAGAAAATATATCAGGTATCCGCGTAATTAAGGCACTGTCAAAAACAGAGTACGAAAAAAAGCGTTTTGCAGAGGCAAATGACGGAATGTTACACAGGGAGCTGCGTGCCGGAAGCGTTATGGCACTGTCCGGACCTCTGATGGCCCTTTTGTTAAATATAGGTTTAACATTGGTTGTCGTAGTCGGGGCATACCGCGTCAATGCCGGAGCAAGTGAACCGGGAAAGATTGTGGCATTTTTGTCGTACTTTACGATGATACTGAATGCGGTCATTATGATTAACCGTATTTTTATGGTTGCTTCGAAAGCCACAGCATCTGCCGGACGAATCGAAGAGGTGTTGGATGCACCGGAGGATTTATTGCTTTTGGAGCCTTCAGAGGAAGAAAGCAGGCGTAACAATGCAAAAGCGGTTTTGCACGAGAGAGTACCGCATATTGAATTTAAGCATGTATCGTTTGGATATCATGCATCTGAAGGCGAAACGGAAAAGTATTGTATCCGCGATATTTCGTTCCGGCTTTATCACGGGGAAAGCCTTGGAATCATCGGCTCAACCGGTTGTGGAAAGACAACACTTCTTAATCTGCTGATGCGGTTTTATGATGTGACCGAAGGACAGATTTTAATTGATGGAACGGATATCCGTGAGATTCCGCTAACAACGCTCCGTGCACGTTTCGGAGTAGTCTTCCAGAATGATGTAGTGTTTGCCGACACGCTGAAAGAAAATATTTCCTTCGGGAGAGCACTGGATGATACAGCCGTTGCAAAGGCTGCAAAGGATGCTCTTGCAGCCGGATTTATTGAAGGAAAAGCAGAAGGCTATTGCCACAAAGCCGCGATTAAGGGTGCGGACCTTTCCGGCGGGCAGAGACAGCGTCTTCTGGTTGCCAGAGCGCTTGCAGGGACGCCGGAGGTACTGCTGCTGGATGATGCCTCTTCCGCACTGGATTATCGGACGGATGCCGAGATACGGAAAAATATCCGGGAGCATTATGCCGATACAACAACAATTCTGGTTGCGCAAAGAGCCTCTTCCGTCATGCAGATGACCAATATTCTTGTTCTGGAGGAAGGAACTTGTATCGGATACGGACCTCATGAGGAATTAATGGAGCACTGTGAGATTTATCATGAAATTGCAACGCAGCAAATGGGCGATGTAGAATAGGGGGCAGAGATGAAACGCTTATTACGTTATATGTCAAATTACAGGTATCATTTGCTGCTGGCACTTATTCTGGCGGTTTCCAGCAATCTGCTTGCCCTGGTGGGACCGTCTCTTTCGGGAAAGGCAGTTGATGCGATTGCGGCAGGGAAAGGAGCGGTGGATTTTTCCACGGTGTGGTATTATGCGGGGCTGATGCTTGTCTTTTATTTCGTTTCCGCAGGGCTTTCCTATGCATTGTCACTGCTAATGCTGCATATTGCACAACGCCTGGCGGCGCGGATGCGCCAGCAGGTATTTGACCGCCTGCTTTCATTACCGGTGAGTTATTTTGACCGGAATCAGGCAGGGGATATTATCAGCAGAGTGTCGTATGATATTGATGTGATTTCTGCCTCGGTATCAAATGATTTTGTACAGGTGATTGCGGGGCTGGTTACGGTTGTCGGTTCGTTTGTAATGATGATGATGATTTCTCCGTCACTTGTCGTGGTTATGTTTCTGATGATTCCGCTTTCTGTATACTATACCCGTTTTATGGCAAAGAAAACGAGGCCGATGTTCCGGAAGCGTTCGGCAAAGGCGGGAGAGTTAAACGGTATGGTGGAAGAGCTGATTACCGGACAGAAGACGATTCAGGCATATGCCAAGGAACAGGTAATGACGGAACGATTTGATTGTAAAAATGAGGAGGCGGTGTGCGCATACTATGATGCGGAGTATTACGGAAGCATGATTGGTCCGACTGTCAATTTTATTAACAATTGTTCTCTGACGGCGGTTACGGTGGCGGGGTCGATTCTCTATCTGCTGAAACGGTTGTCGCTCGGTGATATTTCCTCGTTTGTGCTGTATTCCCGAAAGTTTTCCGGTCCGATTAATGAGCTGGCGAATGTAATTAGTGAGATACAGTCGGCACTTTCCGCAGCAGAGCGTGTGTTCCGTGTTTTGGAGGAACCGACGGAGGCGGAGGACATCTACGGGGCTGTGGAGCTGGAACAGGTAAAGGGAAACGTGACGATGGAAAAGGTGAACTTTTCCTATGTTCCGGAGAAGCCGATTATCAGAGACTGGTTCATGAAGGCACATGCGGGAGAACTGGTAGCCATTGTGGGACGGACCGGTGCCGGGAAAACAACGATTATTAATCTGCTGATGCGGTTTTATGACCCGCAGAGCGGTGAGATACGTATTGATGGGAAAGAAAACAGGGAAGTGACAATGAAAAGTCTGCGTTCTGCGTATGCAATGGTATTACAGGATACCTGGGTATTTGAGGGAACGGTGCATGATAATATTGCTTACGGCAAGGAGGGTGCAGGCAGGGAGGAAGTAATTGCGGCGGCAAAGGCAGCAGGAATACACGAGTTTGTAAAACGGCTGCCGGAGGGGTATGATACCGTAATTACGGAGGATGGCGTAAATCTGTCCAAAGGACAGAAGCAGCTTCTGACAATTGCAAGGGCAATGCTCTCCGAGGCAAAAATGTTAATTTTGGATGAGGCAACCTCTAATGTGGATACCAGGACAGAGGTACGTATCCGCTCTGCAATGCTGAAGCTGATGGAAGGAAAGACCTGTTTTGTAATCGCACACCGTCTGTCTACCATCCAAAACGCCGATAAGATTATTGTTTTGAATAACGGTAAGATAGAGGAATGCGGAACTCATGTCGAGCTGATGAAAAGGCATGGATTTTATTATAAACTTTATGCTTCACAGTTTCAGTAAAATGTGATAGAATGGATATAAAAATAAGGCACAGAAGGAAGTGTGATTAGGGGAACGCGTTAGCTGTGGCATGATAAAAGGAAGGATACTACGATGAGTGGATTTTTTAGTGCAGATAATAAGTTTTTCATACTAATGAGCAAGATCTTTGATGTAATGGTTCTCGGACTTTTATGGCTTGTATTCTGTATCCCCGTGATTACGATAGGACCGGCAAGTACTGCGCTTTACTATACAATGGTAAAGGTTATCCGCAGGGAACGCAGTTATTTGTTGAAAGAGTTTTTCCGCTCCTTTAAGCTGAATTTCAAGCAGGGAGCGATAATCACCCTGATTTATGCGGTTCTGGCCGGACTTCTTTACTTTGACGTTACCTATATGCTTGAGATGTCGAAGGAAGGGTCCAAATACGGCAGTATGATGATTGGCATGTTTCTGGTACTTGCTATTTTTACTGTATTTACGGCGGTTTACATTTTTCCGCTGCTGTCCCGGTTTACGGTGACGTTAAAGAATTTATTTAAATGGTCATTTTTTATGTCGTTCCGTCATATCGGTTGGACACTGTTATTTGCGGTGCTGTTTGTCGGAACAGCGCTTATGTTGTATTATTCCTTCTTCTATATGCCGCCGCTCATTATTTTTCTCCCGGGAATTTATACTCTGATAGTGTCTTTCCCGATGGAGCATATTTTTAAGCGGTATATGCCTCAGGATGAGGAGCCGGATGAAGAATCGGGAGTTGACCATTGGTATAATGAATAGAGAATCAACCAAATTCGGGATAGGAGGGTTTTATGGAGAAACAATTGTATGATATGATGCACTGGGGACGAATTGAGGCAGTTGTGTATTCGGAAGAGGATAAACCGTATGAGTTTCTGGGAGCTCATAAGACTGAGGTCGGAACATTGATTCAGGCGTATTTTCCGGATGCCTGCAAGGTGAGCGTTCTTTACCGTTCCAAGGAGTACCCGATGGAATGTGTAGATGAGGATGGTTTTTTTGCTGTTCTTATGACACAGAAAAATATAAGGACATACCGGTACCGTGTGGTATATGAATCCGGCGTAGTGGATACCGAGGATGTATACCGCTTTGCACCGACACTTTCCGAAAAGGAAATGGAGCTGTTTTCCAAAGGAATTCATTATACGGCGTATCAAATGCTTGGTGCACATCCTATGACCGTGGATGGTGTAGACGGAGTGAGGTTTGCAGTGTGGGCTCCGAATGCGGTGCGTGTGAGTGTTGTCGGCGATTTCAATTTCTGGGACGGAAGACGACATCCGATGCACCGTCATGAGAAGTACGGTATTTTTGAACTGTTTGTGCCGGGATTGCAGCAGGGAGATATTTATAAATATGAAATAAAGGTAAAGGGCGGACTTACCGTTTTAAAGGCCGATCCGTACGCATCAGCGGCGCAGAAGCGCCCGGATACGGCATCTGTTGTGTTTGATTCTTCCTCTTTTGTATGGACGGATGCTGCATGGCAGGCGGAGAAGACGCAGAATCGCTCAAAGGAAAAGCCGATGTCGATTTATGAGCTGCATCTGGGTTCTTTCAAAAAGCCGACCGAGGAGGATGGCAGCTTTTATAACTACCGGGAGCTGGCGGTGATGGTAGCGGAGTATGTGAAAGAAATGGGATACACCCATATTGAACTGCTTCCGGTAATGGAGCATCCGTTTGACGGTTCCTGGGGCTATCAGGTGACCGGTTACTATGCACCGACCGCACGTTACGGGACACCGGAGGATTTTAAGTTCTTTATGAACTATATGCATGAGCAGGGAATTGGGGTAATACTGGACTGGGTACCGGCTCATTTTCCGCGTGATACCTTTGGACTTTCCGCATTTGACGGGACCTGTCTTTATGAGCATAAGGATCCGAGGCAGGGAAGTCATCCGCATTGGGGGACTCTGATTTTTAATTACGGCAGACCGCAGGTATCGAATTTCCTAATTGCGAATGCAATGTATTGGGCAGAAGAGTTTCACGCAGACGGTATCCGGATTGATGCAGTTGCTTCCATGCTGTATCTGGATTACGGAAAGCAGGACGGCGAATGGGTGGCAAACAAATACGGAGGCCACGAAAATCTGGAAGCCATTGAATTGTTTAAGCATCTGAATTCCATGATGAAAAAACGTAATCCGGGTGTGGTTATGATTGCGGAAGAATCTACCGCATGGCCGATGGTAACCCACGATGTTAAGGATGGGGGACTCGGTTTTGATTATAAGTGGGATATGGGCTGGATGAATGACTTTACGAACTACATGAAGACCGACCCGATTTACCGGAAAGGCAATCAGGGAGCTCTTACCTTCAGCATTATGTATGCACATAGCGAGAATTTTGTACTGGTACTTTCTCACGACGAGGTGGTACACGGAAAAGGCTCTATGGTAAATAAGATGCCGGGAACGTATGAACAGAAGTTTGATAACCTGCGTGCGGCGTATGGCTATATGATGATGCATCCGGGGAAAAAGCTGTTGTTTATGGGCCAGGATTTTGCCCAGTTTTCGGAATGGAGCGAGGCAAAGAGCCTGGAGTGGGAGCTGACAAAGCAGTATGAATCTCACCGCGAAATGCAGACCTACTATAAAGAGTTGAACCGGTTCTACACTTTACATCCGGCGTTATATGAGGGGGATTACCTGCAGGAGGGCTTTGAGTGGATTGACTGCATGGATGCGGAACGCAGTATCATTACATTCCTTCGTCGCTCCGCCGATGCGAAGGAGCAGCTTCTGGTTGTATGCAGCTTTACTCCGGTGGAACATACAGGGTATCGTGTCGGCGTACCGTTTGCAGGCAAGTTTAAGGAGATTTTTAACAGCAATAAGAAAGAGTTCGGCGGTACGGGGGAGGGCAACCCGCGTGCAGTCCTGTCAAAGCCGGTCAACTGGAATAATCGTGACAATTCCATCACGATTACGATTCCGGGTCTTTCCGTGATGGTATTCTCCTGCGAAGAGGAACCGGTGAAGAAAGAGCCGAAGCCGGTACAGAAAAAGACTCCTGCTAAAAAGAGCGCAAAGCCGAAAAAAGAAATTAAAAAATAATTAATTATCGGAGGTACAAAGGATGGACTGGGAATTATTAGATTCATTTTGGGCGGCGGCATGGCCGAAGGTATTTGAGATTGGAAAATTGATTATTGTAGCGTTATTAATCTGGTTTATTGGCAAAAAAGTAATTGATCTCACATTAAAGATTACAAAGCGTGCCCTGGAGAAAAGCAAGGTTGATGACGGTGTACAGAGCTTTTTGATGTCAATGCTGCGTATTTTGCTGTTTGGTGTGCTGATTGTCATTCTTGCAGGAACAGTGGGGATTGAAACCGGTTCAATCGTAGCTCTTCTCGGTTCTGCCGGTCTGGCTGTCGGTTTTGCGTTACAGGGCAGCTTGTCAAATTTTGCCGGCGGTGTTCTGATTCTTGTATTGAAGCCGTTCCGTGTCGGCGACTATATTGTGGCAAACGGAATGGAAGGTACAGTTACGGGAATTGATATTTTCTATACAAAACTTCTTACCGTAGATAATCGTATGATAGTGCTTCCGAACGGTACACTTTCCAACAGCAATCTTATCAATGTAACCCATGAGGCGACCCGCCGTGTTGATTTGGTGGCTTCTGTTGATTATTCGAGTGATATCAAAGCAGTGAAGGCAATTTTGTTTGACATTGCTTCCGATTTGGAATATTCTTTTGAGGATGAGGGACATCCGATTCAGGTCTATGTGGATACCTATGGAGACAGTGCTGTAAATGTAGGACTGCGTTTTTGGGTAAAGGCTGAGGATTACTGGAACGCAAAGTGGGCTGCAACCGAGCAGATTAAGGAAAAGTTTGACCGGGCGGGAATCAGTATTCCGTTTAATCAGCTGGATGTAATGATTAAGAATAAATAAGACAAGAATGAGGGAGAGTACCGGTATGTCAGAAAAGGTAACAGATTTTTTCGGAATTGACGTGTTTAACGACACGGTAATGGCAGAACGCCTTCCGAAGAAAACGTATGCGGCATTAAAAAAGACAATTGAGAACGGAGAAGAACTGGATGCCCAGGTGGCCGAGGTTGTGGCGAACGCCATGAAGGACTGGGCGATTGAGAAAGGAGCAACCCACTATTCCCACTGGTTCCAGCCAATGACCGGTATCACCGCAGAAAAGCATGATGCATTTATTACTCCGGTTCCGGGCGGAAAGGTGATTATGGAATTTTCCGGAAAAGAGCTGATTAAGGGCGAGTCGGATGCCTCCAGCTTCCCGAACGGAGGACTTCGTGCGACTTTTGAGGCACGGGGCTATACTGCATGGGACTGTACCTCTCCGGCGTTTGTGCGTGAGGATGCGGCCGGTGTGACGCTCTGTATTCCGACAGCGTTTTGTTCTTATACGGGAGAGGCTCTGGATAAGAAGACTCCGCTTCTTCGCTCTATGGAGGCTCTGAACGTGCAGGTGCTTCGTATTCTGAAACTGTTTGGTCATGAGGATGTAAAGAGCATTTCCTGTTCCGTGGGACCGGAGCAGGAGTACTTTTTAGTAGACCGTGCCAAGTTTTTGAAACGGAAGGATTTAATTTTTACCGGACGTACCTTGTTCGGAGCGATGCCGCCGAAGGGGCAGGAGATGGATGACCATTACTTCGGTACGCTGAAGGAAAAGGTTGCTTCTTTCATGAAGGAGTTAAACGTAGAGCTCTGGAAGCTTGGTATTACCGCAAAGACACAGCATAACGAAGCAGCACCGGCGCAGCATGAGCTGGCACCGATTTACGATATTGCAAATATAGCAACCGACCATAACCAGCTCATTATGGAGTGTATGAAAAAGGTGGCAAATCGTCATGGTATGGAATGTCTGCTTCATGAGAAGCCGTTTGCGGGAGTAAACGGGTCCGGTAAGCATAATAACTGGTCCATGGTAACCGATACCGGGAAGAATCTGCTCAGTCCGGGAAAGAAGCCGCATGAGAATGTTGAATTTCTTTTGTTCCTGTCTGCCATCCTAAAGGCTGTGGATGAAAATGCAGAGCTGTTACGCTGTTCTGCATCCTGTCCGGGCAATGACCACAGACTGGGCGGACATGAGGCTCCTCCGGCAATTATTTCCGTATTTCTTGGGGAACAGTTAGAGGATATTCTGGCACAGATTAAGGAAAACGGTGTGGCTACCGAGTCCAAGCAGGGCGGCAAGTTAAACACCGGTGTACATACGCTTCCGGCACTGAAAAAGGATGCGACGGATCGTAACCGTACCTCACCGTTTGCATTTACAGGAAACAAATTCGAATTCCGTACCGTCGGTTCTTCCATGTCGATTGCGGATGTGAATTCCGTTTTAAATACGATTGTAGCCGAGGCGCTTTGTGAGTTTGCGGATGAGCTTGAGGCGGCGGAGAATTTTGAGTCAGCCGTAAAGGAGCTGATTGCGAAGACCGTAAGAAAGCATGAGCGTATCGTATTCAGCGGAAACGGCTATTCCGAGGAATGGGTAAAGGAGGCAGCAAGAAGAGGCCTGCCGAATATTGCTTCTATGGTGGAATCCATTCCGGCGTTGACGAGTGAACGAACAGTACGTATTTTTGAAAAGCATAAGGTTCTGTCTGAGGCGGAGTTACATTCCCGTGCGGAGATTAACTATGAGATTTATTCCAAGGCAATTAATATCGAGGCAAGAACAATGGTAGATATGTCCGCAAAGCAGTACATTCCTGCCGTAATCCAGTATACGACGGAGCTGGCCAATTCTATCAACACGATTCGTCAGGCGGTTCCGGGTGCTGATGTTTCGGTACAGACCTCGATGCTTGCGGAAATTTCTGATTTGCTTGTAGAGGCAAGAGCTGCCCAGAAGACGCTGGAGACCCGTATCGAAGAAGCAGGAAAGAAGACCGAGGGCAAGGAGCAGGGTCTGTATTTTCGTATGGATGTGGTTCCGGCAATGGAGGCACTCCGTGCGCCGATTGATAAGCTTGAGATGCTGGTCGCAAAGAAGGACTGGCCGGTACCGAGCTACGGAGACCTGTTATTTGAGCAGTAATAAGAATGAGATTGATAGAAAGAGACGGAGACTGTCGCATGAATATGCAGGTCTCCGCTTTTTTGTTTTCAAATTCTAAGGAAGCACCAAATGAATCAGTACTTCCTTAGAATTTGATTAGAATACGGTTAAGGCTATTGCGTTTTGCAAAAAAGTAGAATACAATAAGGGCAACTCAAAAAAAGAAGCAGGAAAAGCTTTGAGGCAGGAGGATAAGTAAGCTTATGAAAAATGTAAAGCAGGTTGTTTTTATTGTAATCGGTGTGGTGATGATATTACTCGCCGTGGCACTGATTTTTACAAAAAAGACGGTGGATAACCGGGAAGAGAACAATTCAAAAAGCGGAACCAGAGTTTTTAACGGACCGGTTCATACACTTATATTTGAGGCAGGGGCGTGTGATGTTGAAATCGAGACCGGTTCTGCCGATGAGTATATTTTAAGCTATGACGGATTATCGTACGCTACAATTTCTGACCACTTAGAGGACGGCGTATTAGAGTTTACTTACAAACAGAATAGAGACTGGCTGACAAAGCTGTTCTTTCAGCCCGACAGAAAGGATACCCATGTCACACTTACGATACCGGAGGATGCGGTGCTTGAGCGTGCCGAATTTGAATTCGGGGCTGCCGAGATTAAGATGGAGCAGATTAACGCAAAGGATTTGTCTATTACAGTAGGGGCGGGAGAATTGCATGCCAGAAACATTACGGCAACCGAAAAGGCGAGTCTGCAGGTGGGTGCCGGAGCATTCTATGCGGATAAGGTAAATCTTGTAAATGCAGAGCTGGAATGCGGCGTCGGAGAAATGGAGCTTTCCGGTGTGATTACCGGTGATAGTACTGTGGATTGTGGTGTCGGCGAAATGCAGCTGGATATCGACGGAGACCAGGATGCCTACAAGGGTGAACTGAATTGCGGCCTCGGAGAAATTCAGTTCGGTGATATCCGGATTGAAGGCAGTGGGAAAAAGAGTTACGGAACATCTTCGGCAGAGAGCCGGATGGATATAAAATGCGGAATCGGCGAAGTAGATGTTCGTTTTCGTTAAGTCAGTAAGAAAGAGAGGAGAGTCATATGGATATGCAGAATAAGAGATTAACAAAATCAAGAACCGACAGAAAGCTTTGCGGGGTATGCGGAGGACTGGCAGAGTACTTAAACCTTGACCCGACGATTGTTCGTCTGATCTGGGTATTACTTATGTTTGCCGCAGGAACAGGGTTCCTTGCCTACATTATTGCCGCGCTGATTATGCCGGAGGAATAAAGGGAACTGTAAAATTAAAAAAGAAACCGTCGTTTTACCTGTAGGTCTGTGCAAGAAGAAACGGAATGCTTACAGAGGGAACGGCGGTTTTTTGCTTTCTTTTATTGCGGAACTTATACTTGTACTTTTTTGCAGAGTGTGTTATGCTAGAAAGTAGGTTAAATCGAACTATAATTTTTACCTGCTATAGAAAGGACACAACGATGAAGAAATTGATTGATATGATAGCAGAAGACGTAAAGGATGCGTTTCTGGCGTGCGGATATGAGGAGAAGTTCGGTATGGTATCCTTGTCTAACCGTCCGGATTTGTGCCAGTATCAGTGTAACGGTGCCATGGCTGCTGCAAAGCAGTATAAGGTTGCACCGATTGAAATTGCAAAGGCAGTGGCAGAGCAGCTTGCGGAGAGTGAGACAATTGCGGAAGTAAATGCAGTAATGCCGGGCTTTATTAATATTAAGGTTGATGAGGAGTTTCTTGCGGCGTATTTGCAGGAGATGACGGAGGAGGAGAATTTTGGCTTTGAGAAGACGAAGAATCCTCTTACCATTGTCGTGGATTACGGCGGACCGAACGTCGCAAAGCCGCTTCATATCGGACATCTGCGTTCTGCGGTAATCGGAGAGAGTATTAAGCGTATCTGCCGCTTCGCGGGTCACAATGTAATCGGGGATGTACATCTCGGTGACCTGGGGCTTCAGATGGGCCTTGTTATGGAGGGCTTAAGAGAGCGGGCTCCGGAGCTTCCGTATTTTGATAAGAGTTTTACCGGAGAGTATCCGAAGGAGCCGCCGTTTACGCTGGCGGAGCTGGAAGAGATTTATCCGGCAGCTTCTGCACTTTCCAAGCAGAATGAAGCATTTAAGGAGCGTGCACAGCGTACTACACTCGAGTTCCAGCTTGGTGAACCGGGGTATGTGGCATTGTGGCATCACATTATGAATGTGTCCGTGCCGGATTTAAAGAGAAACTATGATAATTTGAATGTCTCCTTTGATGTCTGGAAGGGTGAAAGTGATGTACAGCCGTATATTCCGGCGATGGTACAGGATTTGATTGATAAGGGTCTGGCGTATGAGAGTCAGGGAGCTATGGTAGTCGATGTACAGGAGGAAGGGGATTCCAAGGAGATTCCTCCGTGTATCGTCAGAAAGTCGGATGGTGCTGCCCTGTACGCAACCTCTGACCTTGCAACAATAGTGGAGCGCGAAAAGCTGTATGAGCCGGATCGCTATATTTATCTGGCGGATAAACGTCAGGAAATGCACTTTACACAGGTGTTCCGTACGGCAAGAAAAGCAGGAATTGTAGAGCCGGAAAAGGAGCTTATGTTCCTTGGCTTTGGTACGATGAACGGAAAAGACGGAAAACCGTTTAAGACAAGAGACGGTGGTGTAATGCGTCTGGAGCAGCTGATTGCGGATACCAACGAAGAGGTATTAAAGAAGGTAACGGAAAACAGGGAGATGGATGAGGCAGAGGCAAAGGAGATTGCAAAAACCATCGGTCTTGCGGCAATTAAGTACGGCGACTTATCCAATCAGGCGACAAAGGACTATATTTTTGACTTAGATCGATTTACTTCCTTCGAAGGAAATACCGGCCCGTATATTTTGTATACCATGGTACGCATTAAGTCTATTCTTGCAAAGTATCAGGCGGAATGCTCCGAAAAGAAACCGGTAGCGATTAATGCGAGTGTAAGAGAGTACGGCGCGGATGAGCTTGCCCTGATGTTACTTACGGCACGGTTTAACGATATGGCAGAGCATGCTTATGAAGAAGTGGCTCCGCACAAAATCTGTCAGTACATTTATGAGCTTGCGGATGCATTTAACAGCTTTTATCACAATAATAAAATCATTGCGGAAACAGATGAGATAAAGCAGGGAGAGTGGATTGCCCTTATTACACTGGTGCTTCATCTGTTGGAGGTCTGCATTGACTTACTTGGATTTTCGGCACCTGACAGAATGTAAGGCGAACGAAAGTATGTACGGAGAGGGATTATGTTTACAGGACGCACACAGGAACTGGAGCGACTCGAGGGGCTTTATGCTTCCGGACGAAGCAGTATCATTGTTCTTTACGGAAGAAGCGGCATAGGCAAGACGGCATTGGCACGCCGCTTCTCACAAGGGAAAAATGCAGTCTATTATGCAGCACGGCGTGTGACGGCAAAGGAACAGCTTTTTTGTATGAAGCATGAATGGAAGGCTGAGGCGGCCACGGATTTTTACGATGCCCTGACTGACCTGTATACGTCCTGTGAAGCGGAAGGCAAGCTTGTGCTTATCCTTGATGAATTCCGGAATCTGTTAGAGGATTCCCCGGACTTTCTTACAGCGTTTTTACGGTTTTATGCAGAGCATCACGGAGACGGTACGGTGATGGTGCTGTTGCTTTCTTCTTCCATAGCCTGGGTGGAAAACGAAATGACTGCAGTACTTGGCAATGCGGCAAGGCTGTTACAAGGCTTTATCAAGCTGAAGGAGTTTTCCTTTATGGAGCTTGCCGGGTATCATAAGAACAGTTCGGTACAGGATAATATATATACCGGTGCGGTACTTGGCGGGGTTCCGGCTTATTTACGGTTGTGGAGAGAGAACGAAAGCTTCCGGGAGAATGTAATACGTTTGTTTCTTTCCGAGGATGCGCCTTTGTTTTCGGAGGCCGAGTATTATCTGAAAAAAGACCTTAGGGAATTATCCGCCTATAACGCCATTTTGGCAGCACTGGCGCAGGGAAAGAATAAATTAAATGATATCTATGCACAGACCGGGTTTTCCAGGGCGAAAATCAGTGTGTATTTAAAAAATCTCACGGAACTCGACTGTACGGAGAAGCTCTTTTCCTTTGATACAAGCGAACAAGGGAGTGTACAGAAAGGATTGTACCGGATACGTGAGCCGTTTTTGCGGTTCTGGTATCGCTTTGTGTATCCGAATCTGTCGGAGATTGCTCTCGGAAGGGGTGTGCAGGTCTATGAGACCGCTATTGCACCGTATCTGACCGGGTATATCAGGGAGGCGTTCAGTACAGTCTGTGGGGAATATCTGCAGGTAATGAATCAATACAAACGCCTGAATGGTCAGTATGGGAATTTCGGTGTCTGGTACGGAAAGCTCGGAACAATAGACGTAGTGGCGAAAACGGAAGACGGTGCTCTGCTGGCGGGCTTTTGTGAGTGCGATGCAAATAAAACGGCGTTGCCTGTACTGGAGCGTTACGAAATGGTGCTGGAAAGTGCGGGAATACATCCGAATGAATGGTATTGCTTTTCCATGTGCGGATTTACACCGGAGTTTGAAAAAGCGGCGGCAGAACGGGGCATTAACCTCGTATGCGCAAAAGATATGTAGGATGAAAAGATACAGAGATGTGTCGGAAAGGCAGAAGAATGTATCATAGAATTGCTAGACTGATTGTATATAAGGAAATAGCGGGTGCAGAGATCTTAAACGGGGTGGCATCCTGTATTCACGAGTATGAGGAGAAGAGGAAGGACAAGTCACAGACAATCGAAGCCTTGTACGTGCAGGTGCACAAGCTTCTTGATCTGGCAACAGCATACGGTTTTGATGAGAATTTGTGGCAGGCATATCTTGCCTATATTCTTGCAATGGCGGAAACACCGTTTTCCCTTCTTTGCGAGAAAAACGGTGCGGCAGACGGTTCTGTAAATACGCTGGTAAAAAATGATTTTGCGATTTTTAGAGAGCTATTCTTTTATGATTTTACAGAGCTTGAGAAGGAGTTGGAAATCAACTGTTTTTCGATACTTACCGACTACCGTTCGATTCCGAAAAAGGTTCAGCATTTTAACAAGAGCGTAGGGGATAAGGTGATGGAGCTGCGAAATGCTCTGATGCGTTCGGAAGATGCGGAGGACATGTTTGAAATCGTGACCGGATTTTATAAGAAATACGGAGTCGGTCAGTTTGGTCTGAACAAGGCATTTCGGTTGACAGGGGAAGGCGAGGATTTTGTACTGCAGCCGATTACCAATACCGAGATTGTGCGTCTGGATGATATTATCGGATATGAGCTGCAGAAAAAGACCCTGGTAGAAAACACGAAAGCCTTTGTCGAAGGGCGAAAGGCAAATAATGTGCTGTTATACGGTGACAGCGGAACCGGAAAGTCTACCAGTATCAAGGCAATTTTAAATGAGTTTTATGATGACGGACTGCGAATGATAGAAATATACAAGCATCAGTTTCATCAGCTGTCGACATTGATATCTAAAATAAAGAACCGGAATTACCGATTTATTATATACATGGATGATTTGTCTTTTGAAGAATTTGAGATAGAATATAAATACTTAAAAGCAGTTATTGAAGGCGGTCTGGAAATCCGTCCTGAAAATATTCTGATTTATGCAACATCTAACAGGCGGCATCTGATTCGGGAAACATGGTCTGACCGCTCCGACCTGTCGAAGGATGAGCTGCATCGTTCCGATACTATGCAGGAAAAGCTTTCTCTGGTTGCCAGATTTGGAATTACCATTAATTATTCTGCACCGGATAAGCGGGAGTTTGAGCAGATTGTAAAGGGGATTGCGGCAAAATATCCGGAGCTTGCGGGAAAGGAAGAAATGCTGCTTGCGCAGGCAAATATCTGGGAGCTGCGTGGGGGCGGACTTTCCGGACGAAGCGCACAACAATTTATTCATTATATACTTGGAAAAGAAGAATAAAGCCGGGAGCTTTTTGAGACACTTTGAAAGGAGAATGGGTATGAGAAGAACAGTAAGGAAGCAGATGAAAAAGGTGATGTTTGCAGTACTATGCGGCAGCCTTTTGTTTGCAAAGGGGAATTATGCATCTGCGGCAACGGAGGCAATTTATGAGTACGATGTGGAGCGGGGAGAAAGTAACGTATACCGCGGTGTGGTTACGACCGACGAATTAAATGTACGTTCCGGTGCCGGAAAAGAGAATCCTATTGTAGAATCGGGCGGAGTGAAAATTACGCTGGACAAAGAGGATGAGGTGGCAATTCTTGACCAGGCAATCAACAACGGTCAGGTATGGTACAAGGTTTCTTTTTTGAAAAATGATACAATTATTGTCGGCTATATCCACAGCAGCTATGTTAATCTCACCGTCGATGTAGTGGAACCTTTATCTACACCGACACCTGAGCCGGAACCGACACCAACTGCCGTTCCGGCTACACCGACCACTGCTCCGGTAACCGTAACGCCGACACAGGAACCGCAGGCAGAGACAGAGAGTAAAGGCAGCGGCGGTCTTGTTGCTCTTTTGGTTGTTGCAGCAATTGCAGTGGGAGCTGTGGTGGCACTCTGGTACTTGAAGAAGCGTAACGATGATATGAAGGGAAATGAGACCAGCGAGAAGATCGATAATCTGAAAAATGTGCCATTGTCCGGTGCTCCGCTTTCTCAGGACGGAACTCCGATCCCTGTAATGAAGAGAAGAGAGCAGACAGCACAGGAGATATCGGAAGAGCGGAGAAGATATCCGGTAGAGCGTCAGGATGAAGCCAGCCTTCTTGCGGATAAAGAACGTGCACGCATGATGAATGAGGAAATGATTCGCAGAAGCCGGAACGGGGAAAGCGAAGAAGAAGAAGAGGCTCATTTACGTGAACTTGCCGATAATTTAAAGGAAAAGGAAGTATTAAAGGAAGAGATTGACCGTCTGCGTATCGGAGATATGGTTTATCATGAATATTTCGGTAAGGGTATTGTGCGGGATAACAGTGATGTTAAGGTAATCGAAATCAGTTTCGGTCAGGATGTACGTTTCTTAAATAAGGCGTCCTGTGCGGCAAAACGTTTGTTACGTAAGTTGTAAACTGAAGCAGACTATGTAAGCGGCGACAAACCGGGAAGGTTTGCTGCCGCTTTTTTTAGCTCCGTTCTGTGATTGGATTATCGCCCAAATAGAGATAAAAGGTGAGCAGATAAAGACCGCTTAAACCGACCAGGGCGTAAACGATACGGGAAATCCAGGACATGGAACCAAACAAAAATGCAACTAAGTCGAAGTCAAAGAAGCCGATTAACCCCCAGTTAACAGCACCGATGATTGCGATGGTAAGGGCAGTTGCATCCAGTATTTTATTTCTCATGGTTGCCTCCGTTCTGCCGTAAAGCGGCTGGTTACATAGTGATTCCGGATATTCCGGCACATTGCAAAGTAAGTTTACTTTACACATTTAGTTTGTTTTCTTTTCGGAAAACTAATCAGCCAATTTTTTATGTTGCAGGAAACATTTTCTTTTTTTTTAAGAATGCTTTACTTGACGAATGAGATAAGGAAACGTATAATAAATATGGGGCAGATTGCCTTCTTCTTGCTTTGTCCGCAGATAGCGTACGAATGCATGCGAAGGCAGTAATGTGACCGGTGCAAGGTAGAAAAAGGGGGACGTACAATGTTAGAGATTTTTAAAACAACAGAGACAGGTGAGTTAGTACGCTTGGAGAAAATGGAAAAGGACTGTTGGATTTCATTGACGGCTCCGAGCCCCGATGAATTAGATGAAGTGGCGGAATTGACCGGAGTGGAGCCGGATGCCCTGCGTGCGGCGCTGGATGAAGAAGAACGGGCACGTATTGAACTGGAGGATACGTATCATTTGATATTGGTCGACTCTCCGGAGATTGAGACGGAATTGGTAGATGAGGTGGAGCGGAAGCGTTACAGTACACTGCCGCTTGCGATTATTACCGCAAAGGATCTTGTGATTACTGTAACATTACGGCAGACACCGATTCTGCAGTATTTTAAAACAGGAAGAATCAGAGATTTTTTTACTTATAAAAAGACTCGTTTTATTTTGCAGGTATTTTACCGGGTGGCAACAGTATTTCTGCAATATCTGCGCGTGATTAACCGGGAGAGTGAACGGCTGGAGGATAAGTTAAAGGAGTCCCAGCGCAATCTTGAAATTATGGAAATGCATGAGCTTGAAAAGGCGCTGGTGTATTTTACGACTGCAATCCGTTCCAATGAGACGGTATATGAGAAGTTGCTTAAGACAGAAAAGGTGAAGCGTTATCCGGAGGATGAGGATTTGTTGGAGGATGTTATCATTGAGAACCGTCAGGCACTGGAGATGGCAAACATCTATAGCGGCATCTTAAACAGTACGATGGATACGTTTTCCTCGGTTATTTCGAATAATCTGAACGGTGTGATGAAAGCGCTTGCTACGGTCACAATTGTAATGTCAATTCCTACCATGATAGCCAGCTTTTATGGTATGAATGTGCCGTTACCGGGGCAGAATCATCCATATGGTTTTTTGATTGTCCTTGGCTGTGCAGGGTTAATCGCTTCTATTGTTGCAATCATTTTTAGAAAGAAGGATTTGTTTTAATGAAGTTTTTGAATCGACTGGAACGGAAACTAGGTCGTTATGCGATTCCGAACCTGATGTATTACATGATTGTATTGTATGCAATCGGACTTTTGCTGGATTTGTTTGCTCCGGGCTTTTACATGAACTGGCTTTCTCTGGATGTGTACCGGATTTTGCACGGTGAGGTCTGGAGGCTTGTTACCTTTGTACTGCAGCCGCCGAGCAGCAATCTGTTTTTTGTCCTGATAGAGTTATATATGTATTATTCTATCGGACGTTCTCTGGAAGCAATGTGGGGCTCTTTTCGGTTTAATGTGTATTATTTTTCAGGGCTGCTCTTCCAGATTGTCGCTGCCTTTCTGTTTTACGGGATTGCCTGTCTGGTAATGGGACAGGGGATGATTTATGTAAGTACAGTCGGTATCGGCAGTATGTATTATGTGAACCGTTCGATGTTCTTAGCCTATATCGTGATGGTACCTAATGCAACATTTTTAATGAGCTTTATTATTCCGGTGAAGGCGAAGTGGCTCGGTATCTTCTACGGGATTCTGATGGGATATGAAGTAATATTTTATCTGACGCGCTACGGAATTAAGGGTGGCGGGCCGTATGCACTGGCAATTATCGTATCGGTATTGAATTTCCTTATTTTCTTCCTGATGACGAGAAATTATCATCAGATTTCTCCGTCAGAGATGAGAAGAAAAGCCAGGTTCCGAAAGAAGATGAATGATGCAAAGTGGGATTCGGGAAATATCGTAGAGTTTCGCGGACGAAATGTTATTACAAGACATAAGTGTGCAATATGCGGCAGAACAGAGCTGGATGATGACTCACTGGAGTTCCGTTTTTGTTCCAAATGTGACGGGAATTACGAGTATTGTTCGGAGCATCTGTACACCCATACGCATGTAAAGAGAGTAAAGGGAAATACGGAAGAATAGGAAGGTTTTGTATGAATCAGGAGTTGGTTAAAGCCCGGAAGGAGCTTATGGCAAAGAGGGATATTGAACGTAATCTGCCGTGTTATTTAAGAAATCTTGCGGGAGTATATTATCGTATGGCAAATTATAACCTTGCCATGCAGTCTGTATCTTTTTTTGAGGGAGTGGAGGAAGGAGATATTGAGCTTCCTAAGGAAGCAAAGAAATATGCGGATTATTTCAGAAAGCAGATGAGCATTCTTATATCGAGGGATAGTGCTGTTCCGGCAGAAGCACTGGAGAAGACAGGGCTTGTTCGCAAGGAGCTTACAACGGCAATGCAGGCGCTTACGGCGTATACGGATATCTTGTATCTGCACGAATATGTATTGCAGCGTCTTGCCCCGGGAATGGAAGGTACGGTGGAGGATATTGACAGCAACGCGGCTCTGGAAGAGATTAGTTCTTTTTTGTTTTTGGATGAGGATAAAGAGGGGCTTTTAGCGCGAACCTCCCAGACGATTTCGGAACTGCCGGTACGTATGACGAAAGCAAAGTTTATGGAATGGATCAGAAGTACGGCCTCTGTTTATAAAGAGGCAGACGGGGAGACGTTGGACCGTGTGTTTTATATGTTATATTCCTCTGCCGGGCTGTATGAGCCGGAAGGGATGGAACTGTTTCCTGCCTGTAAGGAAGCGTTAGAGTTTTTGAATTCACTGGAGTATCGTGCTCTTACAAAAGAGCAGTATGATACCGCAAAGGAGAAGCTGGAGGAGGTTACCCGGTTTATTTCTTCCGTCAGTGAAGTATACTTTAGTCTGATGGAGATTGCGAACAGCCTGATGACGGTGTATTTTACCGAGAGCTATGTAATGCCTGTAGATATAGAGGCTACGAAAGGGTGCCGTGAGATATATCGTATGCTTGCGGAGGCAAAGAGTTTTACCGAGGCGGAGCTGGTTGAAGCATTTGAATCTTTTGAGGGACTTCCGGAAGAGCTTGAAGAGCTTCTGTTTTCGGAAGAGGCATATTTTGATGAGCTTCCGGTGGAAGAAAAGCTTTTGGAAGCTATGATGCAAAAAACATTGTACACCCGTGTGATGTATGCGAGGCGTCTGCATACCAGCAGTTTGTTTGTTGAATTGGAAAAGGGCAGTGAAAAAGAGTTGTCTTTTGATACAGTGTTAGATGCGTTCTGCGAGGCGGTAGCCGATGCGCTGGAGAAAGGTCAGCGGGCAATTAATCGTGCAGTAATGGCAAGAGTCATTCAGAATCTCCCACTTCCGTTTACCAGAAAGTCAGACATACAAAAGTACGTTTTGGCTTCTTTGGAAAATTGTCATGATATGTCGGAAAAAACAGCAGCTTTGAGGGCAATTCGTGAATTGGCAGAGGGGATGTAATACATGGTAATTTGGAAGGATGCATTATATGTTGCGGGAATACCGGAAAAAAAGCAAAAACGTATTATAAGAGCGATTACAAAGAGACGTCCGGTACGGGATGTTTATCTCGTTACGGCTCCTTCCAATGAAAACAATTGTCTGGAGTATATGAAAGCGAACCAGATACTGCAGCCGTATTATCGAAAAAGAGATGTTGAGGTTTATGGTATGGCCGGCAGTGAAGAAGCGGCGCAGGAGCTGACAGCTGCCATGCTTTGCGATACCTATCTTGCAACCGGAGAGTTTCATGTAGTCCCGCATCTGGAACAGAAAAACAGTAAGGCAGGTGATGGTATATGACGGCAGTGCTTGGAGCTGTAGTATTCCTGCTGAAATGGATAGGTATTTTGCTGCTTGTTATCCTTGGGTTTCTGCTGCTTGTAACAATTTTGCTTCTGCTTGTACCGGTGCGCTATCGCGGAAAGATAAAAAAGGAGGAGGAGCCGGAGGATATCCTTCAGGCAGACGGGTTGCTTTCCTGGTTAAATCCTTTTCTTCGGGTACGTATCCGATATCGGGAAAAGAAGCTTTGTTATACAGTAAGACTCCTTGGATTTAGTCTTATAAACAGTGAAAAACCAAAAAAGAAAAAGGAAAAAAGGAAAAAAAAGTATGAGTCCGGAACAGAAGAGGACAAGATAAGGAAGAGTATTGAGGAGGTTTCCTCTGAGGCGCAGGAAACCTCAAGTTCTCCTCGGACTGCGGTACCGATGCAGCATTCCTCTCCTTCAAAGACCGGTGGAAATACAGAGCTTACACACAGTACGGAACCGTCCGTAACTCCTGAAGCTCCGGAAACAGCGCGTAAAAAGAACTCCTTTCTTTTAAAGATAAAGCTTTTTTTACAAAGGGTGAAAGAGTTTCCGGGCAAAGTAAAGCAAAAGATAGTGCAGCTTGGAAATACGCTGAAGAAATTGTGGGATAAGAAAGAGAGATTGGCTGCCTTTTTTGAAAACGAACAGCACAGACTGGCGCTGGGAAAGGCAGGAACTACGGTAAAACAGGTAATTTCACATGTATTGCCCGGAAAGATAAAGGGATATGTGGAGTTTGGGACAGGAGATCCGGAATCTACCGGAAAAGCATTGGGGGTACTCGGTGTTTTATATGCTGCCTATGGGAAAGGCTTGACGATTCAGCCGGACTTTTATGAAAAGCGTCTTGTTGCAGATATTATGCTGAAAGGGCGCGTACGGTTTGGGACTTTGTTGTTCAAAGGACTCAGTCTGATACGGGACAGGAACGTAACCCTGTTTCGAAAAGACTGGAAAAAGCTATGGAAAGCATTGAGAGCATAGAAGATGAAAGGCAGGCGCGAGAAGCGCGGAAAGGATGAAAAATGGCAGAAAATAATTTTAATGCAACAGTAGAAGCTTTATTTAAGGGAATGGACGGATTTCTTACCACAAAGACGGTAGTGGGAGATGCGGTAAAGTTTGATGACGGTACAATAATCCTCCCGTTGGTTGATGTAAGCTTCGGAGTAGGTGCGGGTGCATTTGCCGGAAATGCTAAGAATAATGCGGGAGGCGGTATGGGCGGAAAGATTTCTCCGAGCTGTGTGCTTGTAATCAAAGACGGTCATGCAAAGCTGGTGAATGTGAAAAACCAGGATATCGTAACCAAGGTGATTGATATGGTACCGGATGTTCTTGACCGTTTCTCGAAAGATAAGAAGGAGAAAGAGGATTTGGACAAGAAGGTAACGGAAGTGGTCGAGGGAATCGAATAGGCGATTTGACACGTTTTTAAGGAAAATAAAAAAAATAAAAATTTTTCTTGCATTCTTTCGCTTCATCTGCTAGAATAGATTTGTTTGTAGGCCATAGCCTTGAATTTCTATTAAGGAGGTGCAATTGACATGGCTAGATGTGCGGTTTGCGACAAGGGAGCCCTGTTTGGTATGCAGATTAGTCATTCCAGAAGTCAGGTTTCCGGAAGAGCTCATAAAATGTGGAAGTCTAACATTAAGTCCGTTAAGGTTAAGGTTAACGGCGGCGCAAAGAAGATGTATGTATGTGCAGCTTGCTTAAGAGCCGGCAAGGTTGAGCGCGCTTAGTTGATGCTTGCATAGCGGAATGAATATGAGGGATTTTGCAGGGCGGAGTGTTTTGCAAAGTCCCTTTTCGCGTGTCAGGGAATTAATGGCAGAACATATGATATCCGATTACAAGAAACAGAATGAGCAGCAGAACGGTAAGCAGGGTACTGCGTAAAAAGAAAGAAAGTAACATGCCGATTGCTATCCAGAATAAAATAAAGCCGATTACTTTTTTCATGACGGTTCCTCATAATCCCTGAATTAATATAGGATATGCGGAGTCTTTATCAGGAGTTCTTGTTTTTTTGAAAAATAGGTTTCCTTTTTGGGAAAAATGAGGTATACTAAAATAAGTACATAATCCTTAGAAAGAAGAAACGGGACGAAGGAGGGGTTATTATGAATGCTACGATGAATACAAGCCTTGGAAATGTTGTAATTGATAATGAAGTAATCGCAAAATATGCCGGTTCTGCCGCAATCGAGTGCTTTGGTGTTGTAGGGATGGCGGCTGTGAATGTAAAAGACGGTATCGCAAAGCTGCTGCGCCGGGAGAGCCTTAACAGAGGCGTTACTGTTACGGTGGAGGATAATAAGATTACGGTTGATTTTCATATCATAGTATCTTATGGTGTAAGTATCTCTGCTGTGGCTGACAATCTGGTAAGTAATGTCCGGTATCAGATTGAGGAGTTCTCCGGGCTTCCGGTTGAAAAGATTAATATTTATGTAGAAGGTGTCAGAGTCATTGATTAAAATGCGTACATCTTTACGTTAAGGAGGATAAACGGTGAGTATTAAGACGATTGATGCGGTTATGGTTCAGAAATGTTTTCTTTCCGGGGCGAAACGCATCGAGGCAAATAAAGAGTATATTAATGAGCTGAATGTTTTTCCCGTACCGGATGGTGATACCGGTACGAATATGACACTGACGATTATGTCTGCGGCAAAGGATGTAAGCACTCTTGAAAATCCGTCGATGGAGCAGGTATGTAAGGCAATTTCCAGCGGTTCTCTTCGCGGGGCAAGAGGAAATTCCGGCGTTATTCTGTCACAGCTGTTCCGCGGGTTTGCCAAGGAATTGCGCGACTATGACGGTGCCAGTGTAACGGTTCTTGCTGCCGCATTTGAGCGTGCGGTAGAGACTGCATATAAAGCGGTAATGAAGCCGAAGGAAGGTACGATTCTTACGGTGGCGAGAGGCGGAGCCGAGCGTGCAAGGCAGTTGGCTGAAGAGGGCGAAGAGGATATTCTTGTATTCGCAGAGGCAGTGGTTGCCCATATGAAGGAAGTGCTTGCCATTACTCCGGAGCTGTTGCCGGTACTGAAGGAAGCAGGTGTGGTAGATTCCGGCGGTCAGGGGCTACTGACTGTAATGGAAGGTATTTTGGATGCATTGAACGGTAAGGAGGTAGATTTTTCGTCGGTTGCTACGGCCTCCGCAGTATCTACGGGCAGTACAGCTACCGGTGCGGCAAATGATACCATTTCTACGGCAGATATTAAGTTTGGATATTGTACGGAATTCATTATCATGCTGGAAAAGCAGTATGATATGGACGAGGAGATAAAGTTTAAGGCTTATCTGGAGTCAATCGGTGACTCGATTGTCGTTGTATCTGATGATGATATTGTAAAGGTTCACGTTCATACCAATGACCCGGGACTTGCAATCCAGAAGGCATTGACATACGGTTCCCTTACGAAGATGAAAATTGACAATATGCGTGAGGAGCATAATGAACGTGTCATTCAGGGGGCTAACCGGCCTGCGGAGGAAAAGCAGATGCCGGCAGGACCTCGTAAGCCGTTTGGGTTTGTGGCCGTTTCTATCGGTGAAGGCTTAAATGACATTTTCAAGGGAATCGGTGCCGATTATATTATTGAGGGCGGTCAGACAATGAATCCGTCTACAGAGGATATGTTAAATGCAATCGCGCAGGTAAATGCCGATACTGTCTTTATTCTGCCGAACAATTCAAATATTATTCTGGCAGCGGAGCAGGCAAAATCGTTGACGGCCGATAAAGAGATAGTTGTAATTCCGTCTAAAACGGTTCCGCAGGGCATTACCGCACTGATTAACTTTATGCCGGATAAGTCGGCAGAGGATAACAGGGTTCGCATGACGGATGAAATGCAGAATGTTAAGACCGGTCAGGTGACTTATGCGGTCCGGGATACCTCTATGGACGGAAAGGAAATCAAAGCCGGTGATATTATGGGAATCGGTGATAAGACAATTCTATCCGTAGGCGCCGATATTTCTGAGGTTACTTTTGCACTTTTAGAGGAATTAATGGATGAGGATTCTGAATTAGTCAGTCTGTATTACGGTCAGGAGACTACGGAAGAGGATGCGAATGCTCTGGCCGACAGAGTAATGGAAGCTTATCCGGACGTTGATGTAGAGGTTCATCCGGGCGGACAGCCGATTTATTACTATGTGCTTTCGGTAGAATAACACGGACAATGCACGAGGGTGTTTGTCATAGATTATTATTAGGAGGATATTAAAATGGAGAAATCAAAGTTGGGAATCTCGGTTTGCCTGCTTGGAGCTTTTATGTTTTTAACCGGGTATCTGGGTGTGGTTGCAATGGTATTGGTAGCAGGTTACATCCTGTTGAAGGAAGACAACAAGTCTTTAAAGAAAATTGCAGTAGGTACGATTGTTCTTTGCCTTATATTTGCAGCGTTCAATATTTGTGTCGGTATGTTGGATGATGTCTTTTCTATGTTCAATTTCGGAGGCTGGATGTATGGCTCAGTAATGTACAAGATTACCAACGGCTTTATTACTCTGTTACATACCGTTGTATATTTGGCAGAAAAGATTATTTACGGTCTGCTTGCATTATTTGCGTTGTTAGGTAAGGAAGTAAAGATTCCGTTAGTGGATAAGTTCGTTGAAAAGCACTTATAAGAAGTGTGATGAAACATACAAATGAGGGCTGTCGCACACAGTGCGGGAGCCCTTCTTATGTAGTGACAGTATTGAGAGAGAGGGGGAGGATTATGCAACGCACAGACAGTATCAGGTGTATCCGCGGAATCGGTGAGAAGACGGCAAAGCTTTTACAGAAGCTTGACATAGAGACCGTAGGGGACTTACTTTCTTATTATCCGAGGAACTATGAGACATATGAGCTGCCGTCCCCTATCGGAGAGTTAAAGGAGGGAAAGGTCGCGACCATTGAAGCTTCCGTTGTAAGGAGTGCCGATGTATCCAGATACCGAAGTCTTCAGGTGCTGACCTGTCTTGTGAAAGACCCGTCTGCTGCGATACGGCTGACCTGGTATAATCAGCCGTATATGAAAAATCAGTTAACGATGGGGTGCAGACATCTGTTCCGCGGGAGAGTGGTTCGTAAGAAGGGTGCTTTGGTTATGGAGCAGCCAAAGCTGTATAAGCGTGAGGAGTATGGGAGACTTTTGCGTGTACTTCAGCCTGTATATGGTCTGACGGAAGGGCTGCATAACAGTACAATCTCAAAGGCGGTAACGGCAGCTCTTGCAGAATGTGAGCGTGAGCCGGAGCTGTTGCCTGCAAAGATATCAAAGGTGCATGGTCTGATTCCGCATCATAGTGCGGTAGAGGAGATTCATTTTCCAAAGAGCAGAGAAACCCTTACAGAGGCAAGACGACGTCTGGTATTTGAAGAGTTCTTTCGGTTTATGTTGTTACTTTCCCATTATAAGGAACAAAAAGGAAAGGAAATCAATCATTGTCCGATAAAGGAGGTGTCGGAATGCGAACGCCTTATTGCAGGGCTGCCCTACGAACTGACAGGCGCACAGAAGCGGGTATGGGGAGAGATTAAGGCGGATCTCGCCGGAGGGGGAACGATGGCACGGCTGGTACAGGGCGATGTCGGTTCCGGTAAAACAATACTTGCCATGCTTTCAATGCTGGCAGCCGTAAAATCCGGGTATCAGGCTGCATTAATGGCACCAACGGAAGTTCTTGCCAGACAGCATATGGCAGATGCAACTGCCCTGTTTGACAGATTCGGAGTTAATTGTGTCCTTTTAACGGGCTCTATGACAGAGGCGCAAAAAAGAAAAGTAAGACAGAGTATTTCCTCGGGAGAAGCTGATATCATAATCGGAACACAGGCGTTGTTTCAGGAAAAGGTAGAATACCGGAGACTGGGGCTTGTGATTACGGATGAGCAGCACCGGTTTGGTGTAAGGCAGCGTGAACTGCTTTCTGAAAAAGGGGAGCATCCGCATATTCTGGTAATGAGTGCCACACCGATTCCGCGTACGCTTGCCATCATCTTATATGGGGATCTGGACATTTCGATTGTGGACGAGCTTCCTAAGGGACGCAAGCCGATTAAGAACTGTGTAGTCGGTACCGGATACAGGGAGACTGCTTACCGGTTTATCCGGAAGCAGATTGCGGCGGGGAGGCAGGCCTATGTGATATGTGCCATGGTGGAGGACAGCGAAACGACCGAGGCAGAAAATGTGAAGGATTATACTGTTACCTTACAGGAAGCACTTGGGGAAGAAGTTTGTGTGGAATACCTGCACGGAAAAATGTCTGCTAAGGAAAAGACAGAACGGATGAATCTTTTTGCGGAAGGAAAAATTCAGGTTCTTGTGTCCACCACAGTTGTGGAGGTCGGGGTCAACGTACCGAATGCTACGGTGATGATGATTGAAAATGCAGAGCGGTTCGGTCTGGCACAGCTGCATCAGCTTCGGGGCAGAGTAGGGCGCGGAGATGCGGAATCCTACTGTATTATGGTGAGTTCCTCCGATGCTCCGGAGACAATGGAGCGTCTGGAAATTCTGAATCAGTCAAATGACGGCTTTTTTATTGCCGGAGAGGATTTGCGGTTGCGTGGTCCCGGAGATTTATTCGGTATCAGGCAGAGCGGTGAATTGGAATTTGCAATCGGTGATATTTATACGGATGCTGCTCTGCTGAAAGAGGTAAGTGAAGTTGTAAACAGTCTTTCCAAAAAGGAATCGGAGGAATTGTATCACCTGTGGTTTCGGGAGGAAACGGCAGGAAGAATACTTGATATGGCGGAATCTATCTGAGGAAACACGGATATCACCCGTGTTTCCTTATTTTTATCTGATGTTTCTTCAATTCCCCTTTTCTTTTTTTGAAAATGTGGTATACTTATCATGTGGGTTTGTGCGCATTGGGAATAAACCTGAGAAGGGAGCGGTAGTATGCAAAAACAGTATTCCAACGAACAATTACATCAGATTGCAGGAGAGAATTACCGCCTTCTTTCGGAGTATTGTGTGACATTGGAACAGGACGGGTACTTTACAAAGGCAGGAGAGGTTTTGCAGCTGTCGGTAGAGGAGGTTCTGGATTTATATGTACAGTCGTTACTGGTACAGTTTCTGGTATTCGGCAAGCGCCTTGATAAAGAAGAAGTGTTGTTTGCCAAAGAGGTGACAGAGCGGGATATGTTAGGACTCGGAGCTGCCTGGGAGACCGGTGATTTGAGGGATGCTGTCAGCCATTCTGCAAAGTTTCTGGAGAATCCGCCGATTCTGCTGCAGCTGTTTTGCTTACGGGATCAGGAAAAGCATATTGGGGTAACCGGACTGTTTTTTGATTCTTTACTTAATATTATGATATGTCTGTCTTATCTGAATCAGGTACGGGATACGAATCTTTCTAAGTTCATCGGACTCTATTTTGATAAGGTAGCGGTATTTTTGGAAAATCATGCGGATGAAGCTTTTACGATAGATGGAAAATACATATTTAAGAAGCTCTGCTCCGGAAATCTTTCAGAGGGCTGCAGACTTCTGCGGGAGGCAGGAGATGATTTTTCTGCCTATAAAAGCAAGTATTTCTATTACAGACAGAGTATGGGGACGGCGACCGCATCAGATACCCGTTCCAGAGAGACGCAGAATACGGAAGCGGCACCCGGTTATCTTCCGGAGGCACTTGCAGATGCGGCGGAGGAAGCTGTTGAAAGTATCAGGGAGAAGAAGGCGGAGGAAGAGATTACCCGTCTGACGGCGGAATTAAACCGAATGGTAGGTCTTTCGGAGGTAAAAGAAGAGATTCGGTCGTTGATAAATTTAATTAAGGTGAAGAGACTGCGTGAAAAGTACAAGCTTCCGCAGATGAATATGTCATATCATATGGTGTTTACCGGAAGTCCGGGGACCGGAAAGACGACGGTTGCGCGTCTGGTAGCACAGATTTACAAAGAGCTCGGCATTTTGAGCAAGGGTACTCTGACGGAGACGGACCGCTCCGGACTTGTTGCCGGCTATGTGGGGCAGACTGCCTTAAAGGTGAAGGATACGGTAGAACGTGCATTGGGGGGAGTGCTGTTTATTGACGAAGCATATACCCTTGCTCCGGAAAATACCGGAAATGATTTCGGGACGGAGGCAATTGACACTCTGGTAAAGCTGATGGAAGATCACAGAGATAATCTGGTTATCATTGTTGCCGGGTATACCGATGAAATGCAACGCTTTTTAAGAGCCAATACAGGGTTATATTCCCGCTTTAATAAGTTTATCACGTTTGCCGATTATTCGGAGGAAGAGCTTCTGGAAATTCTGGATTCTATGGCGGCAGAGGCCGGGTTTTGTCTGACAGAAGGTGCCAGAACAAAGGTGGCAGGAATGCTGGCAGGAATGGATGCAACAGCGCGGAAGGAGTTTGGTAACGCCAGAGGCATTCGGAACTTATTTGAACGGTTGGTGAGTAATCAGGCAAATCGTATCATAGCTTACAATTCCCAGTCCATCAAAGACATCACAATACTGACGGAAGATGATGTGACTGTATAGAGGAGGAAACATGGAAACCGAGTTGCGGAAACGGATTTCGATTGTGGTTCCGGTATATAATGAGGGGGCTCACATTCGTAATTCCATGGCTTATGTTGGAAAAATATGCGAGGATGCATCAATTTCATATGAATTAGTACTGATAGATGACGGCTCGTCCGATACTTCCTGGGAAGTGATTTCCGGTATGGCAAAGGAGGACGAGCGGATAGTTGCTGTCCGACTCTCCAGAAATTTCGGGAAGGAACCGGCACTCTGTGCGGGACTTGATATCGCATCGGGAGATGCGGTTATTGTAATGGATGCGGATTTGCAACATCCTCCGGAACGGATTCCCGAAATGGTGCGCCTCTGGCAGGAAGGAGCGGAGGTTGTAGAGGGAGTGAAGTCCTCCAGGGGAAAAGAAAAATGGACTTACCGGGTATGTGCAAAGCTGTTTTACGGGATGATTAATAAGGCCACCGGTATCGAGTTTAACAATGCGTCGGATTTTAAGCTCTTGGACCGGAAGGTTGTGGAGGCAATGAAGCATATGCCGGAGAAGATGACATTTTTCCGCGGAATGTCCGCCTGGGTCGGCTTTGAACGAAGGACATTCGAATTTGAGGTGGCAGAGCGTGTAGACGGAGCCTCCAAATGGTCTTTGAAGCGTCTGATTACCCTGGCTGTAACAGCTGTAACATCATATACCTCAGCTCCGCTGCATTGTATTACGGTTCTTGGCTTTGTTATGTTTCTCGGTGCGATATTACTTGGTATCCAGACGTTATATATGAAAATCGCGGGATATGCGCAGGATGGTTTTACAACGGTTATTCTGCTGCTTTTATTGATTGGCAGTATGATTATGATTAGTCTTGGAATTATCGGATTGTATCTGATGAAGATTTACCATGAAATAAAGGGGAGACCCCGTTATCTGACCTCGCGAATCATCCGACAGAAAGAGGAGGAAAAGTAATGCTTGGCATTTTGTATTTGTTTCTGGGAGTAATGTTCGGGTATGCAGTGTGCGAAAGTGCATTTCCGCACATGAGAGAGGCTGTAACAAAGACCTTTACCGGAAAGGAGCTTTCCTTATCGTCGTATTTTGTCAGAATACCGGCATGGGTGCTTTCGGGAGTTATTCCGCTTACATGGGTTACGTATCTGACGGCATATGTGTTAAAGGTCGTATTTTCTTTGGAGTATCCGCTACTTACGGCAGATATCCTTGCAATGGTATTGTTTTTCTGCCTGACGGCAGCTTTGCTGTTTTTCCGTTACCGAAGAGAGAAAAAGGCACAGACCGTAAAGAGCAGACCGGGTTGGTTTACGACGACGGAATGGATTTTTTTCGGTGTATTGCTTGTTTTTTTTACACAGTTGATTTTTTGTACGTTCAGCGTGAAGGATGGAAATCTGAATGTGGGTTTCTCTGTGTACAGTGATTTTGCACCGCACATGGGAATGATTCGGTCCTTCTCTTACGGTAATAATTTTCCGACGGCATATTCTCACTTTGCCGGAGAGGATATCAGGTATCACTTTTTGTTTCAATTTCTTGTGGGAAACCTGGAGCTTCTTGGTATGCGTGTGGATTTGGCATTTAATCTGCCGAGTATTTTCGGTCTTCTTGCGACCTGTATGCTCCTGTATGCTCTTGCGGTACGTATTACAGGAAAACATGCGGCAGGATATCTGACCACGCTGTTTTTTGTATTTCGCAGCTCCCCGAGCTTCTTCCGGTTTTTGGCGGAGCTTCCGAAGGGAGAAATATGGCAACAGTTAAAGACCAGACAGCAGTTTATTGAGTATACCCAGAATGAAGGCTGGGGACTTTGGAATCTGAATGTTTACTGTAATCAGAGACATCTGGCATTTGCACTGGCGGTGATGCTTCTGGCATTTCATTATTTTTTGCCGTACGTGTATGAAATGGCAGAAAAATTAAGCAGGAAAAGAGAGGAGCTGTCTGCGGATACCGAAGAGAAAGCGCGCGCTTCCTTTGGAGCAATGCTTGCAGGATACGGTAAGACTTTCTTTTTTACAAAAACTGCATTTGGTGTGAAACACCCGTTACGTTCCCTGCTTCTCGGAGTGTTACTGGGTGCGCTGGCTTTTTTTAACGGTTCGGTATTAACGGCGTGCTGTGCGGTACTGTTTTTCCTGGCGGCAGTATCCGACTACAGGCTGGATTACCTGATTTCGGCAGGCACGGCACTTGTACTTTCTTTACTGGAATCAAAGCTCTTTATTGCAGGCTCTGCGGTATCGCCGAAGTATCAGTTTGGTTTTTTGGCAGCGAATAAGACCTTCTTCGGTGTCCTTGACTATATGTGGCAGCTTTGGGGGATTCTTCTTCTGTTTCTGGGAGCATATCTTCTTCTGGGACGAGGCGTAAAGCGGTATCTCGTGTTTGTATTTTCGGTGCCGCTTCTGATGGCCTTTACGGTATCCCTGACACCGGATATTACGGTAAATCATAAGTTTGTTATGATGGCAGAGATGCTTTTATCGGTTTTTCCTGCGGAGATTATCGCAGTATTATTTGAAAAGCAGTGTACGTTTCTGAAAAACAGGCTTGTCATGCGAAGGATTACTGCTGTACTGCTGACGGTATTTTTAACCATTACCGGTTTTTTTGAGTATTTTATCATTCAGCGCCAGTATCAGGCGGTATATGATATGGAAGACCCGCGGACGGTCTGGTTCAGGGAAAATACGGATTCGGATGACATTATTCTGTCTGCTCCGTATGCACTGAACGAAGTGGTGCTGGGCGGTGCCATGCTGTACTACGGACATGCATATTATGCAATGTCCGCAGGCTATGATACGTATACAAGAGAGGAGATTGTAGAGCAGATGTATGAAGCACGGACTCCGGCCGCTCTGGATGCACTGATACAGGAGCACGGAATCGATTATATTATTGTCGACCGCGATGCCAGAGAGAGTGTATATTTCAACGTGCGGGAGTATGTGATTGCTGCAACCTATGAAGCGGTGTATACTTACGGTGAGGAAGAAGATCGATTTACCGTATATGATACAGGGAAAAAACTTGTACAATAAATGCAGAAATGCTTGAGAACGGAAGGAGAACAGGGATGAAGTTTGATTATGTAGTGGTAGGGGCGGGACTTGCCGGTCTGACTGTTGCGGAGCGAATTGCAACGGTATTGGAGAAAAAGGTCCTTATTATTGAAAAGAGAGGTCATATCGGCGGTAATGTATATGACTCCTATAATGAGGATGGTTTATTGATTCATAATTACGGACCACATATTTTTCACACGAATGATAAAGAGGTCTATGACTATCTGAGCCGGTTTACGAAATGGAATGACTTCTGGCACAGAGTGCTCAGCTATGTGGACGGCAATCTGATTCCGATGCCAATTACGGTGGAGACGGTAAATAAGCTGTATAACCTGAATCTCAGTACTTTTGAAGTGGAAGACTTTTTTAAACAGCATGCCGTGGATATTCCGGAGATTAAAACGAGCCGTGATGTTGCACTGAGTAAGGTGGGCGAGGAAATTTACCAAAAGTTCTTTGAGAACTATACAAAGAAGCAATGGGGACTCGATCCGGCAGAAATCGATACTTCCATCATCTCACGTATTCCGGTGCGTACGAACAGAGATACCAGATATTTTGCGGATAAGTATCAGGGAATGCCTCGTCACGGATATACGAAGATGTGTGAGAATATGGTAAAGAATCCGAATATCAAGATATTATTGAATACGGATTATAAAGAGATTATTGATGATTTGGATTACGATGCACTGATATATACAGGACCGACGGATTATTTCTATGATTATAAATACGGAAAAATGGCATACAGAAGTATCCGGTTTGAGTTTGAAACGCTGGATATGGAGTCGTATCAGGAAGCACCGGTCGTGAATTATCCGAATGACTATGATTTTACCAGAATTACAGAGTTCAAAAAGATGACCTGGCAGAAGCATGATAAGACAACGATTTTAAAGGAATATCCGAACTCCGATGGAGAGCCGTACTATCCGTTTCCTACGGCAGAATACAAAGAACAGTTCGCAAACTATCGTGCGGAGATGGAGAAGGAGACAAAGGTATTCTTCATCGGGAGACTGGCAGAGTATCGTTATTATAATATGGATGCTGTTGTACGCAGTGCACTGAATCTGTTCGAGGAAAAACTTGCAAAGTGAGTTTAATATAAAACATAAGGAGTATATAGTATATGGAAAAGTTATATATTGTAATTCCTGCCTACAACGAGCAGGAAACGATTCAGAGTGTAATTGAGGACTGGCATCCGGTGGCGGTAAAGGCCGGTGCGGACAGCAGACTTGTTATTATTGACGATGGCAGTAAGGATAACACGTATGCTATGCTAAAGGAGGCGGAAGCAAAGTATCCGCAGTTAATCGCTCTGACAAAGCCGAACGGAGGTCACGGAGCAACCTTGTTGTACGGATATAATTACGCTCTGGAGCAGGGAGCGGACTATGTCTTCCAGACGGATTCGGACGGACAGACAAAGGCAGAGGAATTTGCACAATTCTGGGAGCTTCGAAAAGAGTATGCCATGGTAATCGGTCATCGCAGTAAGAGAGAAGACGGTGCTTCCAGAGTTTTTGTTACAAAGACTCTGAAGCTTGTATGTCTGCTTCTGTTCCATGTAAAGCTGACAGATGCCAATACGCCGTTCCGTCTGATGCAGGCAGAAGAGTTAAAGAAGGTGCTCCCGCTGATTCCAAAGGATTATAACTTATCAAACGTTGTAATTTCTGTTATTTTTGCAAAGAAGAAGCTGCCTGTGAAATATATCCCGATTACCTTCCGGCCGAGACAGGGCGGAGTGAATTCCATCAACATGAAGCGTATTTTTAAAATCGGTAAGAAGGCTGTAGGTGATTTTATTAAGATTAATAAGATGGTAAACCAGGCATGTAAGAAAGAAAAGTAAAAGAGAGCGTGGAAGATGATATGAAAAACAAACGGAATTGGTTATGGGAGGCAGGATTTGGCTGTCTTGGTATCATAGGATTTATTATTGCGCAGAAACTGGCAGGAAAGATGTTCGGTCAGGAAGAACTGTCACAGATTATGCCGTGGTGGGGGATGCTGCTTGTATTCAGCATTGGCTTTTTTCCTCTTTCGGCGCTTTTGTTCCGTAAATTCTCGGACAGAGGATATGTGTTCGGAAAAGTACTGGGACTTGTGATTGGCGGCTGGCTTGTATGGGTGCTTTCTTCCCTTCATATTGTAAAGTTTTCTACCGTGGGTTGTTATGTGTTGCTTGGTCTTTGTATTGTGCTGAATTACGGCATTGCAATAGTTGTCTGTCGGAAGAAAAAGATATCACTCGGCAAGTTTTTCGGATTAACCGACGGTTCAGCCGTGCTTGTGAAGGCGATATGGTATGAGGTCCTGTTTTTTGCGGTTTTTACGCTTTTACTGTATGTAAAATGCTTCCGTCCGGATTTCTCCTGGCAGACGGAGGGCGGTATGGATTACGGATTTATGATTAGTATGTTAAAGTCGGACTATATGCCGCCGGAGGATTTCTGGTTTTCGGGAACCGACTTAAACTATTACTATCTGGGACAGTACTTCTTTACGTATCTGACAAAGCTTTCCGGGGTAAGTATAAAGGTTGCGTATAATCTGGCACTTATGACAGTAGGTGCGTTGTGTATGGTATTGTCCTATTCTTTAGCTGCGCGTATTTTTGAGATGTATATGGCAGAACGGAGTGAAGAATATCGTATGCTCGGGAAGAAAACCGTTGCGGCAGTTCCGTTATTGCAGCAGATTCTTCCGAGGTTTGCAGGTCTTCTGGCAGGCTGTGGAGTCACCTTTGCCTGCACCAATCATTATTGGGTGTACCAGAAGCTTGGACCGGTCTTATGTGAGATTATGGGTGTAGAGGGAGATCATTCGTACTGGTTTTCTGACCCGACCCGTTATATCGGATGGCAGGGGGAGGCTTTGGATCAGACGATTCATGAGTTTCCGGCCTATTCGCTGGTGCTTGGTGATTTACATGCACATGTAACAAACATTATTTTTGTATTAACCTTACTTGCCGTATTGTTTGCCTTTTTGGTATCCCGCAGAGACCGTATGAAACGTGCAGTGGCGGGGATGTTGGAAGAGGTCAGCTATAAGAAGGAGGTTTTACAGCCGCATATTATTGTACTTAGCTTTTTTGTCGGTATCTTCCAGATGACAAATTATTGGGATTTTCCAATCTATTTCGTTGTCTGCGGAGCAGTAATTCTGGTATCGAACGCAGTAATCTGTGGATTTTCCAAAAAGACATTTTCGTTAACTGCGGTGCATGCAGCGGAGTTTATTGTGTTGTCTTATCTTACGGCATTTTTGTTTAACATTCATTTTGAGAGTATGGCAAGCGGTATCGGCATTTGTGACAGACACACAACGCCGTATCAGATGATTATCGTATGGGGGCTTCCGATTGCGGCCGTGATTTCCTATCTGGTATGTTCTATCAAGGAAGAGCAGAAAAGAAGGCTGGGAGGGATTTCCGAGACAGAGCACAAAAATGTATTCTTTGCCTGGCTGCAGAATCTGAAGACTTCGGATTTGTTCCTGTTGATTTTAGGGTTATGCGCTATCGGACTGATTCTTATGCCGGAGCTTGTCTATGTGAGGGATATTTACGGCAGTGCCAACCAGCGTACCAACACGATGTTCAAGCTGACCTATCAGGCGTTCATTTTGTTTGGCATTTGTATGGGAGCGATTATTACAAGATTTTTTCTCCTTCCTAAGACCGGAAAGCAGTTTGTGGCGGGAGCCTTGATGCTGTTTCTTCTCTGCCGCAACCTGGAATATTTTGAAATGGCGTGGAATGCATGGGCAGGCGATTATAAGAATAAGGAGAAGTACATTTCTCTGGATGCAACTGCCAGCTCGGATATCTCCAAGGCGGATATGAAGGCGGTGGAATGGATTAACGAGAATATCGAAGGTCGTCCGGTGATTCTGGAGGCGCATGGTTCCAGCTACCGGACCAACGGAGTGGTGTATGACCGGATTTCTGCATTGACCGGCTGTCCGACCGTGATTGGCTGGCGTACCCATGAATGGTTATGGAAGGGAGATGTGGCGGCGGTAGATGCCAGAGCGGAGGATGTAGAAGCGATTTACGCCTGCGCAAACGTAGAACTCGGAACCATGCTTTTACAAAAGTATGATGTGGATTATGTATATGTCGGAGAGGTGGAATACCTGAAGTATAAGGATGATGCCGGAAATTCCCTGCTGGATTATGATTATCTTCGTTCTTTGGGAGAGGTTGTATATGAAGGAGAGCAGGAGTCGGGTTATTATCAGACATTTATTGTAAAAGTAAAATAAGTCCGTTTTATTGGACTCCTAATAATTTATACTGAGAACTGTAATAAGGAAGTACTCCTTACTTACAGTTCTTTGTTTTATCAGTTTTTTAATTCATGCAAATGTTTGATAATTTTTTTTAGGAGGTCAATACTATGACGGCAACACTTTTTTCATTATTTATTATCGGTATTATTTTCTGGCTTGCATTTCAGGATGGGGTTCTTGCTTTTTTTGCAGCGTTTTGCATTCTTGGTCTGATTGCTTTAATTTTTGACGAGGCACGCAAGGAAAAGGAAGAAGAAAAGCACCTGAAGGAGCAGGAAAGAACGGTGTAATCTTCCAGTTTATATTTCATGGAAAGACATATAATAACTCCGTAATCAGCAGATACACGAACGGCAAAAGCAGTGCGGGTATCTAGGTTACAGTATTCGAAACGGCCCGCATTGCGGGAAAAACGAGGAAGGAGTGTATACTATGTCTAAAGGTAGAAATCGTGTAGAAGTTCCGGAAGCAAGAGAAGCGATGGACCGTTTTAAGATGGAAGTCGCATCTGAAATCGGTGTTCCGTTAAAGCAGGGTTATAACGGTGATTTAACCAGTGCACAGAACGGTTCTGTAGGCGGCGAGATGGTTCGTCAGATTTGAAACACCTTTATTTAAGCGGTTTGTAGCAGTTTTGTTTTGTGTTTTTACACCAAGTTTACACCATATATAAAAACGTAAAAGAGCATTGCTAAAACTAAAAAAAGGGTAAGAGATTAACTTCTCTTACCCTAAATATTATACTCTTTCAGAATAACTCTTAGATAGATTGCTATAACCTAAGAAATCATTATATATCACAACGCCCCAAACGTCATCTTTAATAACATAAAATTCTTTATTATATGGAATTGTACATAATTTAGACGCTTTAACATTACCTTTGTCTCTTATATTAAGACCTGTAGCATCGGTTACAACACGCTTTTGCAAGCTCTTATAATCAATCTTTTGCAGATATTCATTAAAAATCCATCCGTTAACAACTTGCCCATTAACCGTAGTCTTCCCATAAACCCATCCATCACCATTTGATTTAATAATTAACAGCGTTTGCCCTTTACTAAACGTAGTAATAATATTATTGTTTATATTACTATTTGGTGCTGTTCGAAAATTAACAGTTGTGGTGGTACTTGCTACATAAGATGAAAAAGTGCTAGAATTATATTCTTTTATTTTGATATGCGAAAGACTTACCCATCCATTGTAAGCCTCTATATAACCCCATCCATAGCTTTTTCTTGTGACATGTACCAAACTATTCTTTTTAATAGTTTTTACGATTTTGCCCTTTGTAGACGCTTCAGAGCGCACATTTAACCAAAATGCGGTGACAGTTCCATAAAAATCTACAACTTCATAATTTGGCTTTTCCACTTTATCACCGTCAGTCAAAACAATAGCGGTATGGCTACCTTCGTGAATAAGAATATCTCCACGCTTCAAATATGAGTTTTCTTTTAGGTGTTTCTTATCTGTAAATTTCTTTTCAAAAGCACCCGTTGCTTCTAATGCTTTTACCATATTACCTGTATAAATATCCTTAGATACTTTAATACCCGCTGCATTTACACATACTGCAACCAAAGAGCTACAATCACATTCACACTTCGTAGTAATCAAATGAATCTGCCAATTCCTTTTCTCTGCTTGTGTATAAAGCGTTGTTCTATCAGATTGACAATATCCTATTGCTTCATTCTCTACCGCTTGTTCCATAGCCTTTGCTATTTTCTCCGCAACATCAGAAGATTTGGGTCTTAACACCACATTCCATCCATCATCATACCAATCATCATAACGAACTTCCCTGCCGGTTTGATCACCTGGATTACCATATTTATTTGAATTCTCTGATGCTACAGCATGTCCAATAAATCCTTTTGCCATTGTTTTTCACTTCCTTTCATACGTTGCTTTTATATCTACTTCCTACTCAACCACCTTGTTTTGCTCTACAACCTCTCTAAGAGTTACAAGTGCATCATTAATAGCCTTATCAATAAATGCGATTAATTCTTCTTGCTTTTTTACTTTTGAGAGAATTGGATATTTGGTATAAATTACGTCAATAACTTCAGCCCTTTTAATTTGACCCGCTTTGACCCATTCGGTATTATTTTCAGCATCAGTGATCATTTTTAGAATAGTATTACCAATCTGTTCCTTTGCAATAGCAATCTTTTCTTCTTCAGACTTTGCAGCCCAATCTTTTATTTTCTTAAATACAGCAACGCCCAAACCAGCGACTACCATAATAGTTGTCCAGTTATCATTAACCATTTGTAAAAAATTCTTAACACCATTTAGAAAAATTTCCATAAAATACTCCTTTCATTCATTAGATGCTTGGTGTATAATAAACCTTGCCACCAAAGAAAACACAACCTATTATGATAAATGCAGTTAAACAAAAAAACTTATCTTCCTCCAAAAGAATGAGTTATGCTTACTTTTCCAATCATAATATGCTGTTGCTACATATCTTCACCGTAAGTTGTGTCTTCACATGTTTCTTCTGTACTGTTTGTTAAATTTTGCAGTTCCTTAAAAGATAAATTATAATCCTTCCTTATCTTAAGTAAATTCTCCATTTTTGCCTTATGATAATAAAATCCTGTTGCCGTGGTTGTTAATCCAGCAGTAGCTGTAATCAAATATGAAAGCGCATCGGTAGTTTGGGTATACCACATCAAAGCAAAAGAACCAGCGATTACAGAACCGAATAGAACAGTAGTACATATAAAAGCCATCTTACTAAACTCCATCTTTTTCTTCTTTTTAGCCATACATCCCCTCCTTCAAATTAAATAGGAGAGTGCAGTAATTACACTCTCCTAAATTAAAACTATTTAGTTAATACTAACCCATTCAGATGTTTCAGAATTGTATATCTTTAACTTAATTGCACTCATATCTGTAGTGTCTACCCATAATGCTTTTGTATCTGTAGGCTCAATGTTAGTTACAGAAACAGGAGAAGAGTTGGCAAGAGTACTGTTACCTCCATCTCCAACAATTTCTACCCAACTAGAATTTTCTTCGTCATATACTTTTAACTTTGTGGCAGAAATGTCAGTATTATCTAACCATAAAGAAGAAATATCTGTTGGTTCTATATTATCTTTCTTAACAGGGATAGATGTTTCATTATAAGGAATATCATATTCAATAAGAACAGCAGGATCAGAAGTTGTATCCGGACTTTGAATTTCATTAGTTTGAGTGTACGCTTTCCAATGACCACAATCTTCAAGCCTAAAATCTCTATCATAATCATATATAGGATTTTCATAGCTGCCAACTCTATCATGATAATATTCTAAAATATATTTTTTCGACACAGAAACACTATTTCCATATTTATTTATTTGCTGTGTTGAACTATCTTGAGTAACAATTCTAAGCTTTGGAATATGGCTATAACTAACAGATGATTCAATATCAATTGTGTTAACAGCTTTGTTTACTGAAAATTTATAATTTACGACACCATTTTCATCTAAAATAGGAATGGCTTCTATATCAGCATATTGTATACCTAAATTGTTACGGAAATACATTTTTAAATTAAACCTTTCAGTGTACAAATTTGAGAAATCATAAGTTTCTGCTATTTTATACCAATGTGCTTGCGTGTCACGATATCTAAAACTACTACCTTTGCTATAACTCATTTCTTGTATCTGTTTAAGACTATTCAATATTGTTTTAGTAACATATTCTTCAGCAGATATATTATTTAATTTGGAACTATTTTGAGCATTTTGAGCATTTTGAGACCAATTATATATATAATCTAAAGAACTAGAATGATATCCATCTGGCAATTCTGTAACAACGGAAAAATTCCAACCATCGCTTAATAATTTATATGATTCTTCTTCTGTTCTTGATCCGGAGACTAATATATATCTAAGATTTGTCATAGTTATTCGACATGTTCTCCACCAACCTTCGCCTAATGCTATAAAAGGATTTCCTTCGGAAGAATAACAAAAATAGTTATCATCATTCATACTATTGGTAGTAACATAACTAGAATATTCTTTGATACAAACACTATCTGCATTTCGTATAGTATCAAAACTAAATGTATAGTAATACCGATTGCCTTCATGTTCAATTACACTAAGATCAAAAGAAATTTTATATTGTTCGTCATCGTTTTCAATATAATTAGTATCATTAAGAGGTAAATCAATTTTTAAATAGCCATATACATTGCTGTCTAGAGTTATATCATAAACCTTATCCATAAATGGTATATACCCATTTACTTTTGGTAATCCACCACCAATATCTTCCGGTAATTGTTCCAAAGGAACCTTTCCAACATCATCAAGAATAGCAACACCGCCTGCTTGTCCCTTTTCAGTATAAGGCACAAAACCAGTATTTTCTCCAAGATTAGAAATAAAGTCTTCACATTCTTGAGCAGCAGTATTAGCTCTTGTTGCTGCCTCAGAAGCTTGTGTAGCAGATTCTGTTATCTGTGATAATGTTTCTTGTCTTATTTCTTCATTCTCTATTCTTTGATTTTCAGCTTGTACTCTTAAATTTTCAGACAGCCGCATTTCAGTATTTAGCGCAACAATTTCTTCTGTTATTATTTGTAAATCAATAATATCTACATTATTTTCATAAACAAAACTATCTGGCTCCGGTCTAGGTCTAACTGGTAACTGAACATATTCAACCGTTCTTCCTATTTTAACAGATTCTACAATGTCACTTATATATGCATAGATAGTAATGGGATACGGTTCGATGAGTAACATATTAGGAACAGATATTTTCAATAAATCACCTTCTGTAACAGCGTTTACAACAAGTGCTTTTTCACTGTTCTTGTTACAAAAATGAAACTGAGGTATTTTATTAAATATACTTGCTTCTATGTATAAATCTTGATTTGTATCCCATTGTGTAAAATTGGTAACCGTGTTACCATACTTATCAATAAATGTAAGAGTGTACATAATTTTCTCCTTTCTTTAATATCTTATTGGGTTTGAACTAACGAAAATTCCGCTTGTGTAAATTCCTCTTATATCATAATTATTGTTTATAATATCATCAGAATAATTAAAATATACAGAATCAAGATTCAAAGAATTCATTATTGGATAATTATTTTGATAACATGTTACCCACAGCCCGCAAAATGGAAGAGATATTTTTTTATGTATACTTTTATCTTCTTCTTTATTTTTAAACATATAATTACGTTTATCATCAGATCCTGTCACATAATTTCCATATTTTTCTGCTTCTAATAAATTGTTTTTAGAAAAAATAAAAAATGTTGGGTAATTACCTTCTTTTATATAATCAAAAATATTAGTGTTTTGAAAAATATAATAAGGATACTCTTCTTTTGAAATAAATCTATCATAGATATAATCTAAAACAGATACTGATTCTTCTTTCTTAAATGTAGCACGATAATTACCAAGATTTAATAACTTACCATCCAGTCTAATATTTTTTATTGAAAACTTAATTCTACCATTTATATACGCCTCTGCATCACTATTAATCAGATAATTTCCATATCCTAATTTAACTTTAATATTAATACTTGTATTTGGATATATTATCCCACTTAATCGTTCAAGTTCCACATGTCCTTCAACACTAGCATATCTATTCATCGAACCATCAAAAAGAAACCTTTTATCTTTCGAATCTTTTTTTTTATAATTTGTTATATCGAAAGATAAACGTCCATGTAGATATTTAGAAACATTACTAACTGGTGGACTTTCAACGGTATAATCAAATGATAGTATACCTTTTTGTGCTTTTGTCAAATACGGCTTCAATGTGAACATGATTTTAAATTCCCACGGTAAAATTTGTATATTCTCACTATAAATACCGTTTTCAGTTTTTGTAGTATATATATCAAAAATGCAATTATTAGTCATGTCTGGATAATTTATATAATAATATTCTGCTCTTTCATCACAGAATGATACATGGAATAAATCTAACGGTAATACTGGTATTTTCCCAATAGTAAATTCTCCATTTCTCATATGAAAAGTTTTTCCTTCCATCACATCATATGGAGTAATTGTATCTTGAGTTAGATCAATCAAAACATCATTTTTTGAAATTACTTTATTAACAAACCCTTTGTTTATTTCAGAAGGATTATCTTCTATCGTAGACTCTTCCATTTCGCAAGTACCTATCGCTTCATTACCGTTACACATATGAAAAGTGACCCCAGTTCTAACATCCGCTGGGGTCACAGTATCTTTAGTTAAATCAATAAGAATTTCATCCCCGGCTGTAACTTTATTAACTGCCATCGTTGCCTCCTCCAATTCTAATAGTAGTACCACCTTGCTCATTTTCTTCTTCTATTACCAAGATGGCAGTCTGACCATATTCGTTTTTTTCATATTTTAAGCTAGTTTTTCTGAAAGGAGTTGAACGCATAGCAAAACCTAATAAAAAATTTTTTTGTTCTGATGTCATTTAATCATCCTCCTTTTTATTATAATATATTTGTTGGCTTTACAATTTCTCCGTTATACATAATATCGTAGTTATTAAATAAAATTTCATTGAAAGAGCTAAAAATTACACTATAATTATTTAGGTTTTCTATTGTACTACCACGATATCTATAAAAAAGATATTTTGAATTATCTGCGAATGCGTAAGGATATTGTGTATAAGTTGTATCTCTTGTTATATGTATTTTTTCTGAGGCTAATAACATAGTTAATCTAAATTTGTCTTCGTTATTTCTCATTATAATATAATAAGGATAATTTTCTTTGCTAATATTATTTTCTGTATATATTCTATCAAGCATAGCAAAACATTCATTGTTAGGGAAACTAATATTATCGCCTTTTAATAATTTACCATCTATACAAATATCTTCTAAAGAAATATTAATATTGCCCGGTAGTACAACACCATCATAAAACACTGGCTGTATAGAAAAAACAAATACCAAATTATCTACATCGTTTTCTGTTACAAATGAAAATTCTTTATTAGAAATTAGTCCTAGTTCTTTCTCAAAAATTACATGCTGTTTCATTCCTCCATACACAGAATCTTTTTCATATAGACTTACTTGGGTGGTACTATGTAAAAATTGGGACGGCGAACTATTATCACTTGATATACTACCTTTAAAAGTTATCTTTGTTCCGGATTTAAACTTGCCACCAGTTTTATTAGACATATAAACATAAAAACTATACTGAGATCCAGAGTCCTTCTTTGTGTCAAGATATTCTGTAGTTGCAACAATATTATTAGCTATGTCCATGGAAATAAATTTACAAGTACAATATTGTTTTGTACCGGCAGAATCATCAACAATAGAATCTATCATAGGAATACAAGTTGTATACATGCCAGTCATATATTCGCCATTTTTCATATGAAAGGTTTTGCCTTCTCTTACATCATAAGGGGTAATTGTATCTTGCGTAAGATCTAATAAAACATCACCTATATGAACAACTTTATTTACCAGACCTATATTACGAACTATAAAATTAGATGATTCTTCTGTTTATTCGATTTCATAATTTCCAATTGCAGAATTACCATCATTAGTATGAAAAGTAACACCTTTTCTAACATCTTCTGGTGTAACAGTATCTTGTGTTAAATCAATAAGAATTTCATCATCAACTATTACTTTATTAACTGCCAATATTTATTCCTCCATTTCATCCTATTGTGTTGTTTCATCTGTTATCGTAATTCTGAAACCAGTTTTTTCTTCGACTAGAGCAGTCCATTCTCCATTCGCGTCCATTTCAATATTATAAGTAACATCGTTCTCATTGTTATATGTTGCTGTAAAACTATCATCTCTAAATGTTATACCAGTAAGTTTCTCCGCAACACCTTCTCCACCATGCTGCAATGTTTCTGCGTTAATGAATACATTACCATCTCTGTCAATCCAGAAGTTCTTAGTATATACCAAGTATTCAATATCTCTACCCAAGTCATTGTTATTGGTCTTGTTATAATTGAATTTAATGCTACCAGCATCGTCCATTGCAGCCAAACCAAATCTTACATAACCATCTCCTCGCATATGAACAATAGTATCTCTTTTTCTGCCATCCGGAGATGAACCATCTTCGTATGTATACATACCTAAATCTATAGAGGCAGATGGTGTATGTTTCCCTTCCATGTCAGCAGTAGATAATCTTAAGAAATTATATGATTCAGAAGTATCTTCACCTGTTGGATCGCCACTACACATATAACCCTTGCCTATTTTGAATCCTGCAATTTGACCACCATTAGCAATTACATCTCCTTCTTCAGTAATAGCAAAACCTTCGTTAACGGTAACATATCCTTCAAGTTTTATTTTATTTGCAAGAATACATATTTCTTCTGGCGACATGTTAATAGCAGACATGACACCATCTTTTCTTACCATCATTCCTATATTATCGGAAAGTACTTCTATTTGGCTGCTAATATCACCAGTGAGTTCTCCAACATAAATCATAATTGAGTCAGTATTCTTATCAATTCTAACTATGGTATCACTAATTTCCTTATTGATATCATCATAGACCATATCATAATTAAAGTTGGAGTCTGCAACCATATCTAACAAACTATCATTGATATTATCAAAATTACTATTAGTTCTATTCATAGCTGCATTATAGTTATTTATAATGTCAGTGCTTTTAACCAGAATCTCTTTTACCGGTTCTAAACCATCAATGGTTCTTGCAACATCGCTAAAAGTAACAGATATATCATCTAGATTATCAAAATCAACTTCGTAATCAATAAGTCTAAGTTTATATACTTCTCCATTATTGTCAATTACTCTAATCCAATTGCCACATTCAAAGTAATCTACTAATGGTCTAAAATCACTTACTGTAAGTAGATTCTTAAGAGAAGCAGTGATTTCATGTCTATAGTTTGAAGACTTACTAATTTCATATTCTGCCATTACCATGAATTCTTCAGCACGAACGAAAAGATCTTTATTACTAAGATAATCAGAAATGTAATTTCCATTAGAATATGTGTCTTCTCTACGATAAGCGCAGAAATCAAGCCACATATCGGTTCCAAGGTAGGTTTCTAAATTTAACTTCTCGTTAATAAATCGTTTGAGTTCTAATAACTTATCCTGAATAGATTGCACAGTATTTAACTCATTTTCTCTAACTGTGATTTCTGCTTGAATGTAAGCTATTTTATTATATACCGGCAAATAAACCGAATAATATAAGTCAGCATCTTCTTTATCAATACCTTGTTCACTGAGTAAATTCACGCACTCTGAAAAACAAGTATTGAAAGAGGAGAGAGCAGTAAGATTATATTTTCTCAATTCTGCTTGGAAAGTAGGGATATCCATATCTATCATTTTGGTGATATTTCCATGCTTACCACGAGAACCATTATACAAAGTCTTTTTAAGTTTCTGATTTATATATGTTTCATAATCATCACTAATTGCAACATGGATAATAGGAGAAGAATAAGTATCTCTTTCATCACTATAATTAGTTACAGTAAAATTACCTACCCATATATTACCACTCAAACTAGATTCATTTACCTTTATCTGATATCTAGGGTCAGAAGCAAGCTTGGCTGCATTAAGAACAGCAGTAGAAGCATTTGAAAGCGTCATATACTTTTCGTCCATAATTGCAACATTAGTAAATTTATCTGCGGTCAGTTTCGCTGCTTCAATTTGTGCATTTGTATCTTGTAGAGCGATATTTGGCAACAACCCGGACTCAAGATATATTGCAAAATCTATCGTGTCATAATAATGTTGCATGATAGGAGAGTAGCCTATAATGTTTGTAATCTTTGAAACCTTCAAGTCTTCACTGGTAGGATTATATTTATCAACCAATGTATTGTAACCGGACACTGAGAGAGATGACAAATCCGACCTATAAGTGCTCTTATAATAATCATAATCTTCTTTATACTGCTCAATCTTTTCAACTAAGCTAATATCCATGTCTCCCTTTGTTGTATCTGCAAAATCCCAAATATAAGGAGTACCATTTGGATTACAGTTTATGATAGTAGCAGTCATTAACTCGTCACCACCTTCAAGATGATAACAGTTTTTTACCTCGTCTGTATTTATCTTAATGTTTATATCTCTACCTAAATCGTTGCAGGATACAAAAATAGTAGTGTCAACACCATAACCTTCCGTGATGTTTTCACTACCACAATTCAAACAGTGATCTACAAATTTACCTCTGGCACCACAGTCTTTACAGTAACTCTTAAGGTCGTATATATCTATAGTTCTGTCCGGTGTACCATCTTCTCTTGATTGAGATTCGTATACAAATAGGATATCCATAGATTCTTCAATCTCGTCAAAACATTCCTTTACAGTTTTATCATGGAATGAAAAAATCTTTTGTATACCTTTAAGATGCTCATCAATATGTCTAATTCTATAATGAGGAACACCACCCATTATTCTATGCAGAAGAGAAGCAGTAGGTTCTTCTTCGTTATAAAATACTGTTGGTTGAAGATAATCTCCACGAATAATATCATCCTCTGTGTTTACCTCTAAACCATAAACTCTAGTTTGAGACAGTTCAGCTTCACCAAGTCGTTGTAAAGATACTTGCTTAGTTATCTCATCTGACTCAGATATATCAATAGTTATTTCAAACCATGTATCAGTTTCTTTACACCAACATAATTTAAAATCTACAATATCATCCCAATAAGGAATAACATCTTTACCATCATATTTATTAACTGTAAAGATTGCTTCCGGGTCTTTCATACTAGGCTTTAAGCGAACACCGGTAATATTTGAGATTTTACCTATCTTTGTTCCGTTCCTAGTTGCCAATACAAAGGTAGGGGTCTGAGGCATCATATTAGAGTCAAAATCCAATTTAATCCCCATATTATACACCAACCTTTCTTATAGGGTTATAGCTAATCTTCATAGTACAAGGCAATGAAAAAGATATTTGATTCACATTGTCTCTATATGAATTAGCAATCCTGAAAAAATTATAATTGAAATCATTTTGAATCTTATGCTCTGTAATAGAAGAGGAGATTACCGGTGACTTCATAGTAATTACCTCTCCGGCAACACAATTCTTAATTATTGTTTCTCTGTTCTCTATTTCGTTATGGATAACTAAATCACCGGTAGCTTTACAAGTGATTTCTACTTCCGGGTAAATGAATCCAATTTCATCAGATATATCTCTAAACGCTTCAACATAATTAGAAGAGGTTGCATAAAAAGTTTTCTTAACGGTTTCATAAAATCCGAATGGGGCATTAGTAGTAAGGCTTAATTCAAAACCGATACAATCATCACCCATTATAACTTTACTTACATTGAAACTACCTTCAAAGAAAACATTTTCATATCCTTCTTTCAGTAATTTTAATTTCAAAAACTCTTTTCTGTTTAACCATCGCATTATATTTGCTTGTTCATCTATATTAAAATAAGCATCTTCCTGAGTTTTCAAATTACAAGGATTCTTACAAATCTGAATAGTAGCAGAAAGACACTCTTCATATTGTGTATTCGTAAGTATAAATTTTGTTCCCTTTAATATTGGAGATGTATTAAATGTGATATTTGAGCCATTGGTTACTGTTTCCAGTCCTCCACTTGAGCCAAAAGAACATATAATACAACCAAAGTCGCTCAATAGCAAGCCATCATATTCAAAATCGTTTACTAACATATCTTTTGTCACCTCCATAAATTATTCTTAATCTTTTTTCATTTTATAAAACCATCTTTCGATTGCAGTTCTACCCTTAACACTATTACGAAGTTCCTTAACTTCTCCAATTAACTTCTGATATTGTTTCTTTTGTTGTTCTACTTCTTCTAAAGTTGCAATCCATACTCCTTTGATTGCTTCAAGTTCTCTAATTAAAGCATCTGCTTTCTTTTGCGACTCTGCGCTTATTTCCTTTTGCATCGCCAATTCGGTTTTTAATTCTTCCACCTCTTTTGACAATATAAGATTTCTTTTTCTCATAACTTCGTCTTTTTTCATATATATCTCCTTAATAATAAGAGCCTCAGATATTTACCCGAGGCTCTTTATCATATTTAAAATTTATGTCTGTATTTAGACAATGAGTTACTTCCAGTTAATGCACTAGATGTTACATCTACAATCATCTTTTCGAACTTCTTATCAGACTGTAATCGACTTACAAATTCTTGATAATTTGTTACACCCGGAAGA
>JAQXOR010000080.1 GCA_029099805.1 Lachnospiraceae bacterium | reverse complement strand
AATCGTGCGCTGCGTTGACCGTCATGCGTATCCAATGTCCGGAACGTTAACGAATGCAGCAGATTTAGAAAAGCCGGTATCCCAGACGCTGATCGGAGGAGAGGATTGGAAGGTATGCTTTTCTGACGGCGAGAACGGTTTGTGTTGTCTGGCTTCAAAGTTTGCGAAGGAAGACTTTACGACAGTAAACGAGGATGTACAGGATGCGGTCGGTGAGTTTTTGAATTGTGTGAGTGGTTTGTTTGCGACAGCCCAGAGCAATAAAGGAATTACACTGGAACTGCTTCCGCCGGAGCTTGGTGAGAGCGGACCGGTAACAGGCAGTGATATTCTCGTGATTCCGTTTGGTATCTGTGATACAACGGTAAACTTTGTTGTTACGAATAAGAAAGGCTGGAGGTAGTGAAATGGCATATACGGTATTGGTTGTAGATGATTCTAAAACTTCAAGAAAGATTCTGTCGGATGTATTAACCAGAATGGGACTTGAAGTCATTGGTGAGGCAGTAAACGGCGAGGAAGGTTTTTTAAAGTACAAAGAATTACGTCCGGATATTGTAACAATGGACATTACCATGCCGGTGATGAATGGTTTGGAGTCCCTGCTTTTGATTAAGCACGAGGATGAAAATGCAAAGGTAGTTATGATTACCGCGGCAGGTCAGAAGAATAATCTGATGCAGGCAGTAAAAGCCGGTGCGGAAGAGTTCTTAACAAAGCCGCTGGAGGAAGATGAGATTCGCCGTGTTATCGGAGAGATTACCGCAAAAATCGAGAAATAGTGAGTCGAAATAAAAGAGCGGGAACCGTAAGGCTAAATGTGCGGTTCCCGCTTTTGCTGTTGTTACCATATTTTGCAGTAAGTTCCGAAGTGTATATTATTTCAAAGCGAGGCATCCCACTAAGCTTCCTGACCTTTATACAACAGTAAAATACGGCACGAGTGCCTTTGCAAACTGCTTCCAGGTAAGGTTTTCCTTTGCGTAATTCCGAGCTCTGTCCGCGATTTGCTGCATGGTATCCGGGTGCTCCAGAAGGTCTGTAACAGTAGCAGGCAGTTCGCCAAGGCCTTTTAAATCATAGTAGCACAGCATGTCCTTGTCGGTGAAATGTTCCAGCAGAAACTTGCTTTTATCCGTAACACAGACAGCGCCGTTTAGCATGGAACTGTAGATACGGTCGTGGGCACCTCGTTTAAACCAAGGCATAACATTTAAGGAGATTTTGGCCTCCGAAATTGCTTTCAGACAGGTTTCGGTAGCTGAATATTCCGTATGGGTAAGCAGCTTCCGATTCTTTACGGAAAGTGTTTCCCAGCCCGCACCGATACAGTGTACCGGAATACCGCTGTCAACCAGGGATTGTATGACTTTGCCCCGAAAGGTAAAACGAATCCATAGGTCCAGAAAAATCATTTTGTTCATGACATTTTTAAGTTCTTCGGTGCTGAGCTCGGGTAATTCTCGGTTTAAATGACGCAGGTAGACAGTGTGGATACACTGGTCGGGATTGACAAGCAAATCATCCAGAATCCCGTGATAAAAGGCATCGTATTCCGCTCCGTTGCGGCTCATGTACGGAAGAAAAAAATCCGGCTGTGTAAAGCATCCTGTGAAGACTACAGAAGTAGAACGCTTTTTGATGGGCAGAAAAGGAATCTTTTTTCCGATTTTATTCGGAATCTGTGTGGCGGGATTTGTGACATCTTCCCGAAGAGAGAGGGGAACTCCTCCACCGAAGGAGGAACGATAGTCACAGCCTGCAAGAGGCATTGTTTCGCCGAGAGCAAGCTCCGGATAAAACTGTCTCATGTAATCTGTGTGGTCGCTATCAATACAGATTTGAAGATAGCGCTTCGGCAGATAGTGCAGTTCCTCGTAATAGTAAAACGGATGGTCCACAATGATATTAATGCAGGCAACATCATACAAATTCCAAAAAAGCTGTCCCTCCGGAGTATGAAAAATCGCCTCACGCTGAATGCCGTGAAAGTTAAAGGTAATCATTATCGTTTCGTGAGGCATAATGAAATCTTTGATTTTTTCCGTGCCGAAAAAAGGCTCGTGGATACGCACAAGACGTACTTCATAGCCCATTCGTACAAACTCTTCCGCCAGACGGTCGGAAAAGAAATGCAGCGTCTCAACACTTGGCTGAAAAAGTAATAGTCGTTTCATGGACTCCTCCTAAAGACGGCAGTATTCCCCGAACTACAGGGGCTCAATGCTTTCTTTCATACTACCATAGGGAGGAAAAAAAGACAAGTCAAAAGCTACCCTTGCATATCATGGGAAAATCATGTAAAATAAAGTGATACGCTCCGAATCGGATGGCGGAGAATAGGTAAATCGGCAGAGAAAAAAGAGATACAGGAGGCTCTCATGAATTATAGTGATGAAATAAAGAAAAGACGAACTTTTGCAATTATATCCCACCCGGATGCCGGGAAAACGACCCTGACAGAGAAGCTGCTTTTATACGGAGGGGCAATTAACCTTGCGGGCTCCGTAAAAGCAAAGAAGACGGCACGCCATGCGGTATCCGACTGGATGGAAATCGAGAAACAGAGAGGAATTTCCGTAACCTCCTCCGTAATGCAGTTTAATTATGACGGGTATTGCATCAATATTCTGGATACTCCGGGGCACCAGGACTTCTCCGAGGATACGTACCGTACCCTGATGGCAGCGGATTCTGCGGTTATGGTAATTGATGCTTCCAAGGGTGTTGAGGCACAGACGATTAAGCTGTTCAAGGTTTGTGTAATGCGACATATCCCGATTTTCACCTTTGTAAATAAGCTGGACAGAGAGGCAAGAGATACCTTTGAATTACTGGATGAGATAGAGAATGTGCTCGGAATCCGGACTTGCCCGATGAACTGGCCGATTGGCTCCGGCAAGAATTTTAAGGGGGTTTACCAGAGAGATACAGAGACAATTACCAGGTTCTTTGCGGCAAACAACGGACAGAACGAAGTGGAAAAAATAGAGGCAAAGCTTGGTGACTCGAATCTGGATGAGATTATCGGCAGAGAAAACCACCAGAATCTGGTTGATGAAATCGAACTGTTAGACGGTGCCAGCAGTGAATTTGACTTGGAAAAGGTAAGTGCAGGAGAACTGACACCGGTATTTTTCGGTTCTGCACTGACAAATTTCGGTGTGGAAACCTTTTTGGAGCATTTTCTTTCGATGACAACCTCTCCGCTTCCGCGGAATGCAAAGGGAGCAGTAATTGAGCCTCTGACACATGAGTTTTCCGCATTTGTCTTTAAAATCCAGGCAAATATGAATAAAGCACATCGTGACCGTATTGCGTTTATGCGTATTTGCTCGGGCAGATTCGAGGCAGGTATGGAGGTAACCCATGTACAGGGCGGAAAGAAAATTCGTCTTTCCCAGCCGCAGCAGATGATGGCACAGGACAGAAAGATAGTAGAGGAAGCCTATGCAGGCGACATTATCGGAGTGTTTGACCCGGGCATTTTTTCAATCGGGGATACGGTCTGCGCGCCGTCGGAACAGATTGAGTATGAGGGAATTCCTACCTTTGCGCCGGAGCATTTCGCAAAAATCCGTCAGGTAGATACGATGAAACGGAAGCAGTTTATTAAGGGGGTCTCCCAGATTGCACAGGAGGGAGCTATCCAGATATTCCAGGAGTTTAATTCCGGTATGGAAGAAATTATTGTCGGAGTTGTAGGCGTACTGCAGTTTGATGTACTGAGATTTCGTCTGGAATCCGAATATGGTGTGGAAATCCGTATGGATCCGTTGCCGTATGAATATATCCGCTGGATTGCGGACGATACACTTGACGTCGCAAAGCTGAATATTACGACGGATTCCAAGAGGGTAAAGGATTTGAAAAACCGTCCGTTGCTTCTTTTTACGCATGAATGGAGTATTCGTACGGTGTTGGAACGAAATGAAGGGCTGAGACTGACGGAGTTTGCAAAGAATTAGATTTCGGAGGAGGGAGAACGGTATGGAGAGTCACTTTGGGGGGAGTCAAAGCAGATGGGGCAGCTTTTTTCAATGGTTCTTTTTCTACTTATTATTCGGACTATTCGGAATATGGGGAAAATCTGCAGCCACGGTTTACGCAGCGGAAGACGGAGTGGTATTTGTGCCAAGCGGGGTTCCGGCTCCGGGTTTTTCCGTGGAGGCAGGATTTTATGAGGAACGCTTTGACCTTGTGCTTACGGCACCGGACGGTGCAGAGATTTATTATACGCTGAACGGGGCAGACCCTGTTCCGGACGGTGCAGGGACTTATGTATATGTTGAACCGATTCCGGTAGAGCTGTGCGAAAGTGTAAAGGGCAGGGAACTGCTTTCCGCAACCGTGGTTCGTGCGGTCACGGTATTGCCGGACGGGACATGCAGCGATATACAGACCCATACGTACTTTGTATCCGGGAGAATGTCGAAATGGTATGACGTCCCGGTAATCTCTTTGGTGGCAGACCCTGCCGCTTTGTATGATAAGGAGACCGGAATACTGGAAAATCCGGAGGAGAAGGGACGTGACTGGGAACGCCCGGCACATCTTGAGTATTTTTTGCCGGACGGAACAAGAGAGATTTCCATAAATGTGGGAATTCGTGTTCACGGAGCGTATTCCAGGCGGTATGATATGAAGTCGTTTCGTATCTATGCCCGTTCTGAATACGATACACAGAAGAATATTAAGTATGATTTCTTTTCGGACAGTCTTCTTCCCGCGGTGGAAAAGAACGGTGAACAAAAGAATATAGAAAAGTTTAAACGGATTTTGCTGCGTAACGGCGGAAATGAAGGAGATGCCTGGGAGACCACTTTTTTCAGGGATATTCTGGCACAGTCCCTGATGACCGGGACTTCGCTGGATTTGCAGGCTTACCGGCCCGCAGTAACATATCTGAACGGAGAATATTATGGCATACAAAATATCAGAGAACGGATGGATGATCATTATCTGGCGGCTCATTATAATTGCGCGGAAGAGGACGTGGTTATCTTTGGCTTCCGGTATGAGAAGGACAGTGAAGGAAAGGTAATTCTGCCTCCGACGGGTGAGGATGTATTCGAAGTAGAGGTGGAAGAAGGACCGGAGGAAGAAAAAAGCTTTTTTGAGACTGCCTATGATTTTGTGACGCAAAATGATATGAGTGATGCCGCATTGTATGCAAAGGCACAGGAGTATTTTGATATTGAGAATTTTATCGATTATCTGTGCCTGCAGATGTACAGCGGCAATACGGACTGGCCGCACAATAATTGTGAGGCCTGGCGCTATATCGGGGAACCGTCGGAAGAGTACGGATTGGACGGAAGAATTCGCTGGCTGGTATTTGATATGGATTTTGCATTTGGGCTTTACGGACATTCCGTGGAGGAAAATGTGATTGCTTCGATGGTGGCGGACCAGAGAGGAGAGCAGCCGTACAGGGATGTGCTGACCTGCCTTTTTCGTGCATTTTTAAAAAACGACGGGTTTAAGCAACAGTTTAAAGCACGCTTCCTTGAGCTTTTAGAGACAAATTTTCTCCCTAAAAATGTAGTGGCGAAGGTTGACAGCCTGAAGGAGATTTATCAGCCGCTTGTCACAGAGAAGTATTTGAAATACGGAAAACGGCATGAGTTTTATCAGAATGTGCAGGGGGTAAGGGAATATGTTTCGGCACGTGCCAATACGGTCCGAAGATTACTGGACTGGGTTCTGGAAGAAGACCTGCACAAAAATGCGGTCAGCTCCCGTGGATTTTATCAAGGCCGGATAGTTATTTTCGGAGGCTTTTTCATTTTAGCGGTGGGGGCGGTCGGCTTTTTGGTACGTCATAAGAAGAAAGAAAATGAGAAAATATAAAATAGCAAAGAAAAACGGAACCGAATGAAGAACTGTTTCGTCTTTCTGATAGGGGGTAGCGTATGAACAAGAAAGCAGACCCGGAATTCCGGTTGCTGCACACGGAAGCATCGGAAGAATGTCTTGATTTGGAACATTTGATGCGGACATACGGAAATGATGTCCTTCGCATGGCGTACAGTTATGTGAAGGATTATGATACCGCAGAGGACATTTTTCAGGAAGTCTTTATTAAAGTAAATGCAAATCTGAATGAATTCCGTGGAGAGAGTTCGATTAAGACATGGCTGTTGCGGATTACGGTCAATGCATGCAAGGATTATTTAAAAAGTGCTTATAACCGTAGAGTGACGATGTTTTCCGAGGAACAGGAGGAAAGCATCAGAGCGGAGGATACAATAGAGCAGATTGAACGCAGGCAGGACGGAGAACAGATAAGAAGGGCTCTCTTACTGCTTCCGGAGAAGTACCGGGAGGTTCTTTTGTGCCTGTATTTTGAGGAGCGGTCGGTGTCAGAGACCGCGAAGGTCTTGGAAATCAGCGAAGGAACGGTAAAGAGCCGATTGTCCCGTGCCAGAGAAAAGTTCCGCGTTATTCTTGAAAGAGAATGGAAAGGAGGTGCATAAGATGGACAAAACAATGTCAGAGGGTGACAGGATGCAGGATGAGGAAATCTATGCACTTTTAGACAAAGCAATGAATCAGGACAGACTATGTGTGAGTGAGGAGCTGATTCAGAAAACATTGTGCCGGATAAAGGAAGAAAGCAGTACAACGGTTGTTCCGATGAGAAAAACAAAGAAGAAACTGTATCATGGAATGCAATATGCCTGTGTGGCGGCAGCAGCGGCAGTGGTGCTTTTTGTAGGAAGTAAGGTACTGGATGCAGGGTTCTTTTCCGCAAAGAAGAATGCGGAGTATAGCGTACAGGAGGAGATTACGGGCAGATCCGGTGTCAATCTGCTGGGGGACGATTCCGGGGACCGGGAAACAAAGGATATGGCAGAGAATCGATTCAATGAAGCAGATACGAGTCAGAAAGCTCCGAATGCGGAGAGTGTCGGATGTGCAGATGAGGACGAAGCTGTTGTGACAGACGGTCGCAGCGACTCTTATATGAGGGCAGAGCTGGTTTCTCTTCCTTCGGAACTGCAGGAGGTCTTGAAAGAGACCGGATATGCGCCGGTAGAGGCGGAAGCAGAGTGTTGGGAGTATGTACAGCAAAAGGATGACCGGAGACAGGAAATTGTACAGGCGCTTGGACAGACTGAGTCTGTGCCCGGGATACTTCCGGATGCCGGAAACTATCGATATCCTCTTATGTGTGCGGATGGAAGTACAAAAACGCTTTGGTCGGAGGAACCTCTGACGCAGATTATACGGATAGATACAGAACAGGGGATACTTTGGTGTCTGGAAGGCAACGGTATATGTATTTATCTGGAACCGTCAGATAAATAGAATCGATAAAGATAAAAGGATGTTACGCACGAGGAACCCTGCGGTGTAACATCCTTTTTTAAAGCTGATTCTATTCTGCGTCTTCATCCTCGGAGGAATCCGTATCCTCGGAAGTCTCGGTATCGTCCGGAGTCTCTTCTTCGTCCTCTTCGGTCTCATCCGTGGTAATATTAATAGAAACATACTCCCGGGAGGATAAATCGTCTTCATCACCGAAACTGTCGTCGAAGTCGAAATCATCGTCTTCTTTTTCAAAGAAGTTTTTATACACAAGATATGCGCCGCCGACAACTGCGGCAATGGATGCAACTGCAGCAAAAAATTTAAATATTTTTTTCATTGGAACGCTCCTTTCTATGATACTGATTCTATTATACGGTGTTTTTGAAAAAAAGAAAAGTCTATTTTGAAAAAAGTTTTTCTTTTCTCTTTCATTTGCTTCATTTTTTTATATATAATAAGATTACAATGCCTTTTATGCTTGAATTTCTGCCTGTTATAAGGTATAATTTAGGTAGAATCGAAATGGGGAAGAGAAGGTCGGAATGATAAAGTGCATACCGAATGTAGCAAGGAGGTTACGGCATGAAAAAAGATAAGGATTTGGTAGCTTTTTTACGGAAGGAAGAGCAGGAAGAGAAGAAAAAGCTCCGAAAGCAAAGGAAAAATAAGGAAAAGAAACCGAAAGAGCCAAAGGTAAAAACACCACGGGTAAAGGTGCCGAAGACAAAGCTCCCTAAGGGAAAAGGACAAAAGAAGAAGTTAACGGAGCCGTCGGTTAAGAACGGAAGTGCTTTGACAAATAAGATAATGTCCGTTGCAAAGCGGCTTACATCCAAAGTTTCAAAGTTACCGGCAGGCGGCAAAGGGAAAAAGAAAATGCGGAGTATTCGTACACAGCTGATTATTATGTTCTGCGTCCCGCTGATTTTTATTATAGCATTAGGTGCAGTCTGCTCTTACAGTGCTTCCAATGCGTTGCAGTCAAATTATGAACAGGCGGCAAGTTCTACCCTGGTCGCAAAGGCAGAGCATCTTGCTCTGGTCTTTTCAACGGTAGAATCCAGGATGAATCAGTTGAACGCCAGCAGTGATGTTTCTATGTATTATTCCGGAAATCTGAAGGTCGGCTCCAAGGATGAGGGCACTGCAATGAAGGCAATTCAGGCGGATGTCACTACTCTTGGTGGTGAGAATGAATCCATAATCGGAAATATTGCAGTTGTTTCTTATTACGGGGAGTCCTATGCTTCCGACGGAAAATTCAAGGAAGCGGACAGAGCAACGGCATTTGAAAACAGTGCAGACGGTCAGGCATTCCTCACCAGCGGAAAAACGGTTCAGTGGACGGCACGTCATGCATTTATGGATAGCGAATTAGGTCTCTCCAAGGATGACTATTTTATGGCGGCAACAACGAAGCTGTTAAATACTCTGGGAAAAGAGGTAGGATACATATCTGCGGATATCCGGATGTCGATGCTTCGGGATACTCTGCATGAAATCGACCTTGCGAAAGGAAGCATTTTCGGAATCGTTTCGCCGGACGGAATTGAGATGACTCCGGACGGTGTTTCCGAGGTGCCGTATTTTATAGGGAAGTCCGAATATGCTGCCGCAATCAATACGGCTGCAACGGCAAGCGGTTACGGAAAAATTGACGGAGACCGGTATTTGATTATCTGTACACCGATTGGTGACAGCGGTGCATTGCTTTGCGGTGCAATACCGCGTAGTGAAATTATTGCAAGTGCAAGTGCAATTCAGATTCTTGCGATGATTGTGGTAGTGATATCCGCAGTCTGCTCTGTTCTGCTTGGCGTATGGGTGGCAACAACCTATGCAAAGGCAATGAAGCGCACGATGGCAGGCCTTGATAAAGTGGCAAGAGGTGATTTGACGACGAAGATGCGAACAAAGCGCAGGGACGAGTTTGGAGCATTGGTTGCCTGTGCAAATAAGACTGTTGTTAACATGAAGGGTATGGTTCAGCAGACCTCTGTTGCAGCAGATAATGTCGGACACTCCTCTGCAGGTGTGGAAGATACTTCCGCAAAGCTGTTGACGGCAACGCAGAATATTACTTCAGCGATTACGGAGATACGTAACGGTATTGTGCAGCAGGCAGAGGATTCTGAGCGCTGTCTGGTACAAAGTGCAGAGCTTGGAAAACGTATTAATGAGGTTAAGGCGGATGCAGATGCCATTGATGAGCTTGCGCAGGATGCCAAGACTGCAGTAGAAAACGGAATGGAAGCAATCGGTATCCTGGAGACTAAGGGAGAGGAAACCGCTACAATTACGAAGCGTATTACGGTAGATATGGATGCCCTTGCTCAGGAATCTCATTCTATCGGTAAAATTATCGGTGTAATCAATGATATTGCGGAACAGACCAACCTTCTTTCCCTGAATGCTTCAATTGAGGCAGCACGCGCCGGGGAGGCAGGCCGGGGCTTTGCTGTGGTTGCGGACCAGATTCGCAGACTTGCCGAGCAGTCGGTGGAGGCGGCAAACGAGATAGCAGATATCGTAAACGGCATTGCGGCACAGACTGAGGGAACGGTTCTGACGGTAGCCCAGGCGGAAGAAATCGTGTCGTCCCAGAGTGTAGCGCTTAGAAATGCGATTTCGCTGTTTAAGAATATCGGTGAAAATGTAGAGAAAATGACAGAACGTCTTGCGAATATTTCGAACGGTGTGGAGCGCATCGGTGAAGCACAGAGCGTAACAGTAGATGCAATCAGCAGTATTTCTGCGGTTTCCGAGGAGACATCTGCGGCATCTGAGGAGGTTCAGAATATGGTGGATCTTCAGCTCAAGGCGGTAGAGGACCTGTCCGATGCTTCCATGGTTCTGAATGAGGAAGCCGGAAAGCTTCAGGCAGCTTTGCAGGCATTCCGTTACTAAGAACAGGTAGCAATGAATCTGCATTCCTCAGATTAACGGAACGATAGGGTGTCCTAAAAGCCTTGGGGGCTTTTGGGACACTTCCTTATGTTTAAGAATTAGGGAAGGCTCTGTTACAGATAGTAACATATGCTGATGCCAGGAGGTAAATATGAGGCGGAAAATGAATAGATGTGTTGCGGTAATCATAATTTCAATGCTCTGCTTTTCGGCAGGATGTAAGAAAGCTCCCGGTGATATTTCACAGAATGAAATCACGAAAGCTCCGGAGACGGATACGGTCGGCGGAGAACAGGGAATGCAGGGGTCTGTTTCCGGAGAATACGAAGCTTATACGGAGCCTTCCATGCTTCAGGCATTGGTACAGGCGAGACAACTGCCTGTTATAGAGAAGCGTCTTCCGAAACGTACGGATGTTGTGACGGTGGATGGAATTTCCGTAGGAAAATACGGAAAGGATGTACAGTTTGCGGCAGAAAATGCAGATACTCTGACAGGAATGCTGGTATCCGAGGGATTGTTCTGCTATGCAGATGACGGTACGATTGCACCGAATATTGCAAAGGCATACAAGGTGAATTCGGATTTTACACAGTATACGATATACTTACGCGAAGGCTTGCGTTGGTCGGACGGTGTACTGTTTACTGCGGATGACTGTATTTTCTTTTATGAAAAGATGTGTTTACCGGAAACGTTCGGAGAGTCTCTCTGGAAGTGCTTTACGGTATATGATGCATCCGGAAGGCAGGGAAAGGCAGTTTTTAAAAAGCTGGATGCGTATAGCTTTGAAGTAACCTTTCCAAGTGCAAAGCCGGAATTTTTAGGACAGCTTTTGGAACAGGGCGGAATCTGTTTTGCACCGGAGCATTATCATGTGAATCTTTTGCCGGAATATATGGGAACGGATGCGGCAAATGCGAAAGCAGCCGATATGGGATATGCGAGCATTGAGGAAATGCTAAGGGAGACGGTAGTAAAAGCTTGGAATATACCGGGAGTGCCGACATTAAATCCATATTGCATTTCTTCGGAAGAAGGAACGAATGACGTTAGGGGAAATTATTATGAATTTGTGCGGAATCCATATTACTGGAAGGTGGATATCGAGGGAAAACAGCTTCCGTACATGGATCGGCTTGGGTTTACCAGGATTTCCGGCGAATCTCAGAAGATGTTGCTGACGACAGAAGGCTTTTTAAGTGTAAGCCTGTTAACGGCAGAACAGGTGGCAGAGGCTGAAAACGGCGCAAAAAGAGGTGCATATCGTGTGATAACCTGGACAAATTCTTCGGCATTTGCGGTAAAAGAGGTGCTTAAGAATTTTCCGGAAAGCTGTCCGTATGAGGAGAAGACAAGAGGAGTAGGAGCAGCACATGCGGAATGCTGGTATGTGGAATAAGGGGGAATCGATTTGGAAAGCTATATTCCGGAAGGATTAAAGGAGCTTAATCTTGTATCTGTAACGGTCAGACTGTTGTTGGCGCTTGTGTGCGGCGGAATCCTTGGCGTGGAAAGAGGAAGGAAGAAACGACCTGCCGGATTTCGCACGTATATGCTGGTTTGCGTGGGAGCAGCTCTGGTTATGATTACAAATCAGTATATTACAGAGAGTTACAGCGGAACCGACCCGGCGCGAATGGGTGCCCAGGTGATTTCCGGTATCGGTTTTCTGGGAGCAGGTACCATAATCGTAACCGGAAGAAATCGTGTAAAAGGGCTGACAACGGCGGCGGGCTTATGGGCGGCTGCCTGCGTGGGGCTTTCCCTTGGAATTGGATTTTACACGGGTGCATTGGTCGGTTGCGTATTGATTTTTGTGGTAATGGCTCTGCTGCACCGGCTGGATGACTGGGTAATGGCATCTACAAAGGTGATAAATTTATATGTTGAATTTGACCGGATGGCAGATGTGGGAGCCTTTATCCGGGATATGAAGGAGCAGGGATTTCGTATCAGCGACCTGGAAATGACCCGGGCAAACGGTGTGGGAGATGCCGGCGTTGCAATTCTTTGTACACTCCGGTTGCCGAAAAAGAAGCCGCACGCGGAGATATTGCAGATGCTGAGCTCCGCCGAACAGGTACGATATGTAGAGGAACTGTAAAAAAGCAGCTGTCACATGGTGTAGAGTGACAGCTGCTTTTCTTATATACTTACTAGGGAAACGCTGATTAAAGCGTTTCCACGCCGAATTTGCGTAGCGAAGCTACAATTTCTTTTGCAAATTCGTGCGATCCGCCGGAGACTTCTAAGGAAGCACTGAATTAATCAGTGCTTCCTTAGAAATATCTTAATTGCCGGATTACAAGGTAGGGAGATTGTCATCCGGGTCAGAGATAACGTAGCTCTCCGATACTTTATTAATATAGTCCGTAACTGTGGTATAGGTTAAGTTCTGCTTAATGTTTTCTAACACGGTATCTTCCATATAACGCTTCTCAAATAACAGAACATAATGTACACCGCTGTTTTCATCTGTATATATCGTGGAATCTCCGGCAGTACGTGCTGACTCGAACAACCAGCTACTGTACGGACCGGATGCATAGGAAGAGGTCTCGCCTGTTACAAGAGAAAGGTCGGTTTCGGAATCAGCGTAATCCGCACGCTTGTCTTCCGGAGCATAGGTAGCGCAAAGAGTTTCGAAATCCTCTCCGGCCTTTACTTTATCTAACATTTCCTGTGCCTTTGCCTTTGTTTCGTTCTTTACAGCTTCGATTTCTTCCCCGCCGGCTCCTTCCGGGATTGCCGGAGCAAAGGATAACACGCGGTAGTCAACGGAATCGTACTTGTCCTTGTTGGCATCGTATTCTGCCTGTGCATCCTCGTCGGGAGCTGCATTGGTCTTGGTCAGGTAGTCAGAATACAGAACCGCAGTGAGATTATCCTTAATGATGCTCTTCAGCTGGCTTTCCTTTGCGCCGTACATGGAAGTAAGGTATGCATCGGAGGTCATGCCTGCTGCCTCTGCCTGCGTTTTTATTTGATTCATATAGGTCTTGTATTGTGCATCGACATCAAGAGAAACCTTCTTCTCCTTGGCATCTGCAATTAATGCTCTGTTTTCTTTGATGGAGTTGGCAGCACATTCCGTAAAGTAGTCCCCCCAGGTGGTTCCCTTCTCTTCGTCATAGACGGTAGTTTCAATGTCGTCCAAAGAGGACATACCGAAGTACTGCAGGTATTGTGCATAGTTGTTGATTAGATTTGTTCTGTGGAAATTAAATTCCAGCACGGAAACAGACTTGTTATTAATCCGGAAAAATTCCTTGAACAGCTTACGGTTTTTCATTACCGGTATCCCAATGAGTAAAGCGGCAATACAGGCAATCACAGCCACGGTAGCGACGATACTGAGTATATTTTTCTTTTTCGCCTGCTTGGCAGCCGCCGCTCTCGCCTGAAGCTTCCGGTCATATTTTGTCATTTTCTTTTCGGTGTTTTGTTCCATTTCATTCTATCGCAGAAACTGGAAAGATTCTGCAACAACCCTCCTTTAAAATTTGTCTGCCCCCATTTTACACTATTTTCGGACAAGAATAAAGAGGTTTTGGAGAATTTCATAAAAAACTCACAAATTTTTTTCTTGTGTTTTTGACGGAAATGGTATATGATAGGAAAGTAAAAATTTAATAAAGCGGATAAAATCCGCGAACGGAGGTAGTTACATGAAAAAGAAAGCATTATTTCTTGCACTACTTGTTTCCGTCACCGCACTTTGCGCATGCAACGGCGGTAGCTCGGGAAAGAAAGGTTCGGAGGATGATTTTTCCGCGGTAGTAGGAATAACACAGGATTTGGACAGTCTTGACCCTCACAAAGCAGTAGCGGCAGGAACCGATGAAGTCTTGTTTAATGTCTTTGAAGGTTTGGTAAAGCCTTCCCCAGACGGGACATTGGTTCCTGCAGTAGCAAAGGATTATACGATTGCACCGGATGGTATGTCGTATACCTTTTCCTTGCGCGAGAATGTGAAGTTTCATAACGGCAAGGTAGTTACTGCGGATGATGTGGTTTATTCTGTAAAGCGTTGCGCCGGTTTGCTCGACACAAAGGATCCTGAGGTTGTCGTGGAATCGGCGCTTTCTGTTATTTCTGCCGTGGAAAAGGTCGGAGAGGATACTGTTGTAATCAGGCTTTCTGAGCCGAATACGGAGTTACTCGGCTTTCTCACCTGTTTTATCATCCCGGAGGATTATACGGAACAGGAAAGTGCACCGGTAGGAACGGGACCGTTCCGGTTTGTTTCCTACACCCCTTTGAGCAGCTTTGTTGTAGAACGGTTTGAGGACTATTACGGAGAAAAGCCGTATCTGGAAAAGGTTACCTTTAAGATTTGCGCCAGCAATGATGCGGCATTTATGGAGCTGTTGTCCGGAGGGATTGATATTTTCCCGTATCTGACGGATGAGCAGGCGTCCCAGCTGCCGGATGATTACAATCTGGAGGTGGGAGCAAGCAATCTGGTACAGGCAATGTTCTTAAATAATAAGGTTGAGCCGTTTACGGATATAAGGGTGCGTCAGGCTCTTTGCTATGCGGTGGACAAGGAGGAATTGCTTGCGATTGTTTCCGGCGGCAGAGGTCATATTATCGGCAGCAATATGTTCCCGAATTTTGGTGTATACTATGATGAATCGCTGGAAACGTATTATTCCTATCAGTCGGAAAAGGCAAAGGAGCTGCTTGCTGACGCAGGATATAATGAGAATAACCCGCTGCACTTCGTATTAAAGGTTCCTTCAAATTATGATTTCCATGTAGCAACGGCACAGGTTCTTGTGGAACAGTACAAAAAAATCGGTGTAAATGTGGAAATTCAGCTGATTGAGTGGTCTGCATGGCTGAGCGATGTTTATAAGGGAAGAGACTACGAGGCAACGATTGTCGGTCTTGACTCCGCACTGGCACCGAGTGATGTTTTAAAGCGTTATATGTCTACGGCAAAAAATAATTTTGTAAATTATGAGAATCCGGAATTTGACGAGCTGTTTACAAAAGCACTTGCAAGTACGGTAGAAAGCGAAAAGGTAACACTTTATAAGGAAATCCAGCAGTTGCTTACCAAAGAGGCGGCAAGCGTTTATTTACAGGACGGAGCAAAGCTGGTTGCGGTAAATAAGCGTTTTACCAATTATTTATTCTATCCGGTGTATGTGCAGGACATGGCGGCACTGAAACCGGCAGAGTAGTGAAATCGACTGAATTGAAGATACTACAGGATGCCTGATTTTGAGGAGCACTGAGGGGATCAGCGATGTCCGAACAGGACGTTCGGACAAGACGACACGCGCCATGGATGGCGCGTTGGAGTCGGTCGCGTTCCTCAAAGTATTATTCACCGGAGTAATTAGAAAATCTTCATCCGGAGGCAATGACAAGAAACATTCCATGCAGAGGAAGTTCTGTCTCTTACATGGCTTTTGACACCCGAATCTTAAAAAAATGAAAGGAAGGTGAGAATATGCGATATTTCCTGAAAAAGACGGTGGCACTGCTTGTGACACTTCTGGTTGCGGCATTTCTCACCTTTCTTGCTTTTGAGGTAATTCCATCGGATGCGGCTATGGCAAAGCTCAGTATAGATGCCACGGAAGAGGAAATTAATGCACTGCGCGAGGCAATGGGACTGAATCGTTCCCTGCCGGTGCGGTACGGGGATTTTCTACTCGGTGCGGTGCGGGGAGATTTCGGGGAGTCCACGCAATACGGTCTGCCTGTAACAGAGCTTCTTTCAAAGCGCTTCGGAGTAACCCTTGGTCTTGCCCTGCTTTCGTTTGTGCTGATTATAGGGATTTCCGTGCCGTTTGGTATCTTTACGGCACGGGCAAAAACGAAAACAGGGGAAGGACTGACAGCTTTTTTTACCCAGACAATGATGGCGGTTCCTGCATTCTTTCTCGGAATGCTGATTACATTATTGTTTGGAATTGTTTTGCGGTGGTTCACACCGGGGGCTTATGTTCCGGCAGGAGAAGATTTTATCGGCTTTCTGAAATTTATGATTTTTCCGGCAATTGCGGTTGCGGTACCTAAAATCGGCATGTCGGTCCGCTTTCTGCAAAGCTCGTTAAAGGAGCAGCTGCATTCCGATTATGTAAGAACCGCAAGGAGCAAGGGCTGCAGTAAAAGCCGTGTATTGTGGCGGCATGTGTTACGGAATGCATTGGTTCCCGTTGTGACCTTTCTTACCATGGTAATGGCGGAGATTCTGGCCGGGAGTATAGTAATCGAGCAGGTGTTTAATTTATCCGGTATCGGAAGACTTCTGGCGGTTTCCATCGCCAGCCGGGATTTCCCGGTGGTAAGGGCAATTGTGTTATACACGACAGCGGTTGTTGTGTTGTTAAATTACGGTGCGGATTTGCTGTGCAGGTATCTGGACCCGCGAATCAAAGAATTGTAAAGCGGCCGGAAAGGCAGAGATTCAAAGAATGGAAAAGAGGGACGGGTATGAGAGTTGTTGGATGGTTCAAAAAGGACGGGAAATGGAAAGTCAACCGGATGATAGGTCTTTTTCTTGTTGCGGTTGCGGTAGCAATCTCGCTGACCGGCTGCTTTTTTACACCGTATGACCCAAACGCAATCGATGCGGGTCTGAAAAATGCCGCACCGTCCCTTTCGCATCTGTTCGGCACAGATAATTTCGGCAGAGATGTGCTGTCCCGTGTGATGAAGGGTGCCGGAACGACATTCCTGGTCGGGCTTTCCGTTGTGACCATCGGTGCGGTGGGGGGCTGTCTGGTCGGAGCCTTTACCGGGTATTTCGGCGGGAAGGCAGACCTGATTCTGATGCGCGTCAACGATGCCGTGGCGGCGATTCCGAGTATTTTGCTGGCTCTGGTATTTGTAGGTGTTTTCGGCAGCGGTACGGTACAGCTGATTTGCGCACTTGGCATTTTATTTATACCGAGCTTTGCCCGTGTGGTACGAAGCGGCTTTGTGGTACAGAAGGAACTGGACTATGTGAAAAATGCAAGACTGATGGGCGCAGGACATCTGCGGATTATGTTTGTGCATATTTTGCCGAACATTAAAAGCAGCCTGTATTCAGCACTTGCCATCGGCTTTAATAATGCTGTATTGTCCGAAGCGGCAATGAGCTATCTGAGTCTGGGGGTACAGCCTCCGGATGCAAGTCTGGGACGGATGCTTTCCGAGGCACAGCCATACATTTTTCGTGCACCGTGGAATGCCGTGGCACCGGGGCTCATGATTCTGATAAGTGTTCTGGGAGTTGGACTTCTCAGCCTGGAAGGAGGGGAACGACATGACTGATGAAAGGAAGAATCCGGAAAATAGCAGTCCGAAGCCGGAGGAGGGCAGTGACCTTCTCCGGGTGGAGGACTTGTCTGTGGCGTTTCCGCTTCAGGCAGGCGGTGAAAAAACGGTAGTAAAGCATGTTTCGTTTTCTCTGAAGGAAGGGGAAGTTCTTGGTATTGCGGGAGAATCCGGTTCGGGGAAAAGTATGACGGCACTGGCAGTTATGGGGCTGCTCCCGGAAAATGCGATACGCAGATGCGGCAGCATCCGCTTTGACGGGCAGATGCTTTGCAAAGATGCAGAGACAAAAAGAAGTTTTAAGACGGTCCGTGCAGAAAAACAGGCAGAGGAAAGGGTGCGACAGGAGCTTTCCGGGAGTAAAATGACGATGATTTTTCAGGAACCGCTGACTTCCCTGAATCCGGTAATGACAATAAAGAAGCAGATGGAAGAGCCTCTTTTGCTTCATACAAAGCTTTCTGCGGAGGAAAGAGAAGCAGCTGTGCTGGCGGCATTAAGAAAAGCGGAATTAAAGCATGCAAAGCGTCTGCTGAATCAGTATCCGCACCAGCTCTCCGGCGGAATGCGGCAGCGTGTGATGATTGCCATGGCTATGATAAACCGTCCGCGCCTGTTGATTTGTGATGAACCGACGACCGCGCTGGATGCAGTGACAGAACGTGAAATTGTGTCGCTGATCCGAAGGTTGGCAAAGGAACAGAATACAGCGGTTATTTTTATTTCCCATGATCTGTCGGTGCTTCGCAGTCTCAGCGACCGTGTGATGATTATGAAGGACGGACGAGCGGTGGAAGAGGGAACGACAGAGCGGGTATTTGAACAGCCGGAGCAGGAGTATACAAAGACGCTTATGAAGGCGGCAGTAAAGGGTGCCAAGGAATCGACAGAACAGCCGGATTCTGCGGAAACGGTTCTTTCCGTAGAAAAGGTGTCGGTTGTATTCAAGCGTTCCAACGGGCTGTTCCGTGTACCGGAATTGAAGCAGGCTGTGTCAGAGGTGAGTTTTGCGGTAAAGAAGGGTGAAATATTTGGCATTGTCGGGGAGAGCGGCTGCGGAAAGTCAACCTTATTAAAGGCGGTATCAGGTCTGCTTGTGCATTACGAGGGAACGATATGGAGAAAAGACGGTAATGTAGGGGTTCAGATGGTGTTTCAGGATCCATATACAAGCCTGAATCCGGCAAAGAGGGTCGGATGGATTTTAGAGGAACCGTTGCGGTTAAATACTGTCCTGACAAAAGAAGAACGTCGCCGGATTGTAGGTGAGATTTTAAAGGAGACAGAGCTGCCGGCGGATGTAATGAACCGCCATATTTCAGAGCTTTCCGGAGGACAAAGGCAGCGCGTTGCGATTGCAGCTGCGTTAATTACAAGACCGGAGCTGGTACTTCTGGATGAACCTGTGTCGGCGTTAGATGTGACGGTACAGGCACAGATTTTGGAGTTGTTACTCCGTTTACAGAGGGAGCATGCTCTTACGTATGTGTTTGTATCTCACGATATGGCGGTTGTGCGGAAAATCTGCGACCGTGTAATGGTCATGAAGGACGGTCGTGTGGTGGAATGCGGAGCAACCGAAGAGCTTTTTCTGCACCCGAAGGAGAGCTATACAAAGAGGCTGATGGGCTGATTGTACGGGCACGAAATGCATTTGTTTTCCACAGAAAAGCAGTGAAAAAACTTTAAAAATCAGTTGACAAGACAAGTCTTCTGGTATATTCTATGGATATACAATAAGTATTGTGATAGAGGCGCATTGATTATCAGTACACTGCGGGATATGTCAGGACATAGAGGAACGTAGGGGAAAGGATGAGATGCCGAAGTGAGCAGTTGCCTGAGAGCTGTTTGCTGGGTCCGGGGTTAACAGCCGCGGAACTGTCATCATTCATTTGATGGAGGGCTATCGAAGAAATTGCCGCAGTGGAGAGACTGCGGGAAATATACCAAATTGGTAATTCTTCGAGAACCGTCGTCAAAGACGGTTTTTTTCGTGCAGGCAAAGTGAGCATGCGGACGATTGCGGAAGCAACGCTTCCGGCAATAGGATGTGGGCGAACGCGCCCACACAGGTACATTTCATTTAGGAGGTGCAATATGGCATTATTTACAGGTGCCGGTGTTGCGATAGTAACACCGATGAAAGCAAACGGAGAAGTTAATTATGAAAAGCTTGGGGAACTTTTGGAGTTCCAGATTGCCGGAGGCACCGATTCCATTGTTATCTGCGGAACTACCGGCGAAGCTTCTACTTTGAGTCACGAGGAGCATTTGGACTGTATCCGCTATACGGTGGATAAGGTGGCAAAGCGTATTCCGGTAATTGCGGGTACCGGTTCCAACTGTACGGAAACGGCGATTTATTTATCTAAGGAAGCAGAAAAGGCCGGTGTAGACGGGCTCTTGCTTGTAACACCGTATTATAACAAGGCAACACAGAAGGGGCTGATTGCCCATTTTACCGAGACGGCAAAGGCAGTTAATATTCCGGCACTTCTTTATAATGTACCGAGCCGCACGGGATGTAATCTCCTGCCGGAGACGGTGGCGAGTCTTGTGAAAAATGTTGATAACATTATAGGTGTTAAGGATGCTACCGGCAATATCGGACAGACAATGCAGACGATGTATCTGTGCCAGGGGGATATTGATTTGTATTCCGGAAACGACGACCAGATTGTTCCGATTTTGTCCGCAGGCGGTAAGGGTGTGATTTCCGTTCTTTCCAATGTGGCTCCGAAGGAGACTCACGACATCTGTGCAAAGTTCTTTGAAGGCGACGTAAAGGGAAGCCTGGAGCTCCAGCTGAAGTATCTGCCGCTTGTCAATAATCTGTTCAGTGAAGTAAATCCGATTCCGGTGAAGGCTGCATTGAATCTGATGGGTATGGAGGTAGGACCGCTTCGCCTGCCGCTTACCGAGATGGAAGATGTACACAAGGCAAAGCTTGCGGAAGTGATGAAAGAACTGGGGATTATCAAGTAACTGAAACATTAGTACGGAACGGGAGCGCCCGGTTTGACCGGTAATGGCGGCAAATCGGGCGCTTACATGATACAACATACAGGAGGCATTATGGTACGTATTATTATGTGCGGCTGTAACGGAAAGATGGGACGTGTCATTTCGGATTTAGCTGCAGAAGATACACAGGCAAAGATTGTTGCCGGAATTGATTTTATTACAGAGCAGAACTATGATTATCCGGTCTATCAGAGTATTTTAGACTGTAAGGAAGAGGCTGATGTCATTATTGACTTTTCGTCACCGCAGAAGTTAAACGAGCGTCTTGCGTATTCGATTGAAAAGAATGTGCCGATGGTATTCTGCACCACAGGACTTTCGGAAGAAGAATTTGCACAGGTAAGTGAAGCTTCGAAGAAGGTAGCAATTCTCCGCTCTGCAAATATGTCTCTCGGCGTAAATACGTTGCTTAAGCTCGTGGCTGCGGCCGCACAGGTATTTGCAGCGGCAGACTTTGATATTGAAATTGTGGAGAAGCATCATAATCGTAAGGTGGATGCACCGTCCGGAACGGCACTTGCGATTGCGGATGCCATGAACGAGGTATTACAGAAGGAGTATTCCTATAAGTTTGACCGTTCCCAGGAACGTAAGATGCGCGATAAGAAGGAAATCGGCATTTCTGCGGTACGTGGCGGTACGATTGTGGGAGAGCATGAGGTCATTTTTGCCGGAGCGGATGAAGTGATTGAGATTAAGCATACGGCATATTCCAAGGCTATCTTTGGAAACGGTGCTTTACAGGCGGCGAAGTTCCTTGCCGGAAAGCCTGCCGGAATGTACCAGATGAGTGATGTCATCGGATAAATTTGAATTTTTGAATAAATCAAATCCTCTCCATCTGTGCGTCCTCGAAACGCCGGGCTTCGGAATTCGGGTCGCCGGTTTTGAAGCAGATGAAAAGAGCTTGGTTTCTGTGGCTATGTCAGTCACAGAGGCTAAGCTTTTTTCTTAGCAGATAGAGAGGATAAAGTATGTTGATGAAAAATAATCATGAGTTTAAAAATAATAAGTTAATTTGTAAAAAACTATTGCTTTTTTTATTATATCTATGTTAATATAAACATATACGTTAAAAAGAGCAAACCAATGGAAACATTGGGACGCAAAGCCAGAAATCTAACAGGGAAACCTCATGATAGTTCGGCCGCAAGGAAATGATTCTTTGCGGCCATTTTGTTTGCACTGTCTGAGGAGGGATTCTGCTTGTCGGGAGAAAAAAAGAGAAAGAGAGGGAAGATGATGAGAAAAAGAATCAAAAGGCTGCTGGCGTTTATGTTGACGTTGGCAATGTGCGTAAGCACGACAGGAGTAGGAGTCAGTGCTTATGCGGAGGAAAACGTAGTTACGGATAAGGTAAATACGGAGGACGGTTGGGACGGTGTTACCACGGTAAATAACTACACCGGAGAAAACTTTACTGTTACGTTTTCTCTTGCAAGCTACTGGGAGGGTGGTTATAATGCAACTGTAAAGGTAGAGAATACCGGAAACAGTGTGATCGAGAACTGGTATTTAAGCTTTGCATTAGAGAACAACTTCTCTTCTATTTGGAATGCAGAAGTGGTGAGCAATGAGAATGGCCAGTATGTGGTAAAGAATGCAAACTGGAATGCGGATATCCCGGTGGGCGGCTGTGTCGAGTTCGGAATCAGCGTAAACGAGACCTTTGCCGGATTTCCGAAGGAGTACAAGCTTTTGGGAGAGAGCACGCAGGTACAAGAGGATGCATACTCTGTAGAGTATATTCTGGACAGCGATTGGGGGTCCGGCTTTACCGCAAGAATTCTGGTAACAAATAATTCGGAAACAACGATTGAGAACTGGACTCTGGAGTTTGATACTGAAAACGAAATAAACGACCTTTGGGGTGGTATTATTGAGTCATATAGCAATAATCATTATGTAGTTAGAAATCCAGGCTATCATCAGAATATTCTACCGGGAGAAAGCATAACTATTGGGTTTAATGCTGATAATTGCAGTTCTGGAGCAGAATTTATGAATTTTGTTCTTAGCCAATATTCAGGGCAGGAAGTAGGAGAGGATGTTCCGCAACGTGATAAAGAACCATTGGAGGGTATCGGCGATGCATATGTGAAAGAGCCAACGATTGATGATATAATATTTGATGTAGAGACTGGTATTCAGTATGTTAAGAATCAGTTGCTCATTAGTGCTTATATGGGTGCGGACAAGGTGATTTTTGAAGAAATTGCACAGGAAGTCGGTGCGGAAATTGTTGGATATATTGCTTTGACCAATGATTATCAGTTTGAGTTTATTGAAGACCACTCTTTAGAAGAAATGATTATTATAGCAGAGTATATCGACAGTTTTTCATTTGTGAGCAGTGTTTCATTAAACATTGCCTCATTACGTAATAAAGAGATTACCGCATCCAATGATACACTCTATAATGATAACCAGACATGTTATAAAAAATATTATATGTACGACACAGATGGTGACGGCGTTGTGGATAAAGCCGGAACGGATTTTAGTTCTGTTGCTGACGTGTGGGATGACTCCGATCCTCAAGGTGACAACTGGGGATTGGAAGTTTTGAGAGTCCCTACTGCGTGGGATGATAAGGCATCATTTAGTCCCGTAAGAGTAGGTGTTTATGATCTGGGATTTGATAATACTCATAATGATTTGATTTTTGATGATGTTGTTAATAACGCAACTGCTGATAATGATAAAGTGCATGGAACACATGTGTCTGGTATTCTTGCGGCGCAACATAACAATAATAGAGGTGTTTCAGGTATTGCCACAGATACCAGACTATATGCATATGGTGCAGCTGGAAGAGAGTATGGAAGCTCAATGGGAGATAAGTTAGCGTATGCAACATTGGTGGGGAATCATGTAAAGGTTATTAATGTAAGTCTCGGAATGCCCCAAGAGGTTATGTTCGCTGCTAGTCATCCTGAAATTAATTCTATTCATGATTATGCAATAAAAGCTCAAAATTATATTCAGAGTGAAGCCGATATTTTGTCAGAGTATCTTAATAAGTTGCTTACCGCTGGATATGACTTTGTGATTTGTACTTCAGCAGGAAATACAAATGATAATAAGTTTGTAGTAGATATAAGTCAGCCATATGGTGTTAGAGAAGCAGCAGATGGGGAAATTGCGGCTCCTTCTATAATAAAGTATAGCGGTAATGTGTTAGCGTACTACGATTGTGCACTTACGGCTATTACGGATGATCTTGTAAAGAGTAGAATAATTGTGGTAGGGTCAATGAAGAGACTTTCTGACGGCTCCTATGCAGTATCAGATTTTAGCAATGTAGGAGCTCGTGTTGATGTTGTTGCACCCGGCGAGGATATTTTAAGTACTGTTCCGACAACGGAAGATCCATTGGGGTATGGTCTCAAGAGTGGTACAAGTATGGCATCCCCTTATGTGGCAAGTTTGGTGGCTATGCTATATCAGGTTAATCCTGCAATAAAGGGCTCTTTAGTAAAAACGTATTTAAAACTTGGAAGTACACAGTCAATTAAAGATGATTCTTTCTTTTATTCGATTCCAAATGCTGTTAGGAGCTGTACATATGCTAGAAATGCTTATACACCTAATAATAATGACAACTCACTTCCGTCAGGAATTGTATGTGGATTTTCAAAGGATTCTGATGGCAATGTAGTTTCCAGTGTCAAAATTACTGCAATCAGGGAAAGTACTGGGGAATACAATCTAGCTGAACACTGCTTTACTTTTGAGTCAGATTCAGCTGGATATTATTTACAGACACTACCGCAGGGAACTTATAGCTTTGTGATTTCGAAAGACGGATATTTGCCATATTCTATTCAAGGTATTGCGATTAATCCTGATGAAACCACATATATGGAGAACATTGTATTAAGTAAATGGTTGTCATTAGCTTATACAGGAAGTGCAGTTCAGGGAACCGTAAAGGATGCACTTAAAGGTACTGCTGTTAGCGGAGCAACAGTAAAACTTCGTAAAGGCTGGAACAATACTTCTGGTGCTTATGTAAAAAATATTTTAGGAATTGCTAGAAGTGTGACCACAAAAGAGGATGGTACATTTAAGCTCAACGCTAGTGTAGGAACGTATACAGCTGAAATCTCAAAAAATGGATATGTTACTGGATACTATAATATGATTTCCGGAGACACTGGTTCGCTATCGATTATTTCTCAAGCAACAATGGTATTGACACCTATATTGTCTGATGATGAATATAGAATTGTGCTTACTTGGGGAAGTTCACCAAATGATTTGGATTCCCATCTGACATATTATGTAGATGGAACCCAGAAATGTCATGTGTATTATAGTAATAAAATCGGTATATACAACGGTGAAAGAATTGCACAGCTAGACCTTGATGATACATCATCCTATGGTCCGGAAACGGTTACAATTACTTTGAATGCAAGTCTAATTGAGAATGGTAGCGAGTTTAAATATTCCGTACATGATTTCTCTGGCAAGAGTAGTTCAACATCAAATGCATTATCTCTTTCCAATGCTACTGTACGTGTTTATGCTGGAAATGATATGATAAAAACGTTCAATGTTCCTAAGGATATGGTTGGAACTGTATGGCATGTATTTGATATTACAGAAGAAGGCATAAAAACAGTGAATGAATTTTATAATGCAACAAGTGCGACAGGAGTTAAATAATGATTAAAAAAAGTATAAGTATCATTCTGATATGTATTTTGGTATGTTTGCTGGGATGTGGAAATAAGGATGATAGTGACGGCAAAAAAAGTGGCGGAGACGGAAACGTTGGTTTGAACGAAGGAAGAGAGGCGGAAGATGCTTCTCAGATGCCGGATATTGTTTTTATGAATACTATTAGGTTTGAAGAAACTTACAGTGGTGAAGAACCAAAATCAACTATTACGTTCTATGATAAAAACGGAAATCACTA
>JAQXOR010000079.1 GCA_029099805.1 Lachnospiraceae bacterium | reverse complement strand
GCAATGGGACAACAGGCAATGGTTATCGAGTCCATTCAGGCCGGTGCAAAGGACTTTATCGTAAAGCCTTTTGTTGCTGACCGTGTAATTGAAGCTGTCCGTAAGGCAGTCGGTTAAGCGGCAAAGGAGTTTTTATGGCAGAAGCTTTATGGAGCGGAAAAGTTTTTTTGGTGGGGAATTCGATGGGAAAGAACATTCTTGAATTGATTGTTCTTTTAGGAATATTTGTATTGGTTCTTGCCGCGTGTATTGTGACTACCCGGTTTGTTGCCGGTCATCAGATGCAACGCGGTAAGAACAGCAATTTTAAGCCGTTAGAGACCTATCAGATTACGCAGAACCGTTACCTTCATCTTGTTCAGGTTGGTACACGGTATTTAGTTGTGTCCGTGACAAAGGAAAACATAAACTTAATTGCCGAATTGAAAGAGGAGGAGATTGTTGTTAAGCCGGAAAAGACAGGGCTTCAACGGTCTTTTAAAGAAATCTTATCTGAATTTAAAGTAAAGGTTGATAAACATGACGACGCACAGAAGTAAAAATTTTATGAAAATTTTGTCCTACATAGGAATTTTCATCGTGGTGTGTGTATTAACCTTTATTTGTCATGCAGAAAACACAGCATATGCAACACAGACTGGCACAGAGAGCGGAATCGATATTAACGGAACTGTGGGAAATGTTGATTTTTCCATAACTTCCGGAAACGGCGAGGATGGTTCTCTGGCGACCACGTTGCAGATGCTGTTTATTTTAACGATAATTTCTCTGGCTCCTTCTATTTTAATTCTGGTGACCTCCTTTACCAGAATTTTAGTCGTACTTCATTTTGTACGTTCTGCATTAGGAACGCAGACAACACCGCCAAATCAGATTTTAATCGGTTTAGCGTTGTTTTTGACGTTATTTATTATGTCTCCGACCTTATCCCGGATAAATACGGAGGCAATCAAACCTTTGTCTGCGGGAGAAATAACCGGCGAACAGGCTATTGATGCAGCAGTTGAGCCGCTTCGCGAATTTATGTTTGCGGAAACAAGAAATCAGGAGCTGGCATTGTTTGTTGATATTGCCGGAATAGAGACGGTGAATACCGCGGATGATATTCCGACCTGGGTATTGGTTCCGGCATTTATTATCAGTGAGCTGCGAGCGGCTTTTATTATTGGCTTTTTGATTTATATCCCGTTTATTGTAATAGATATGGTTGTTTCGTCGACCTTGATGGCGATGGGTATGATGATGCTTCCGCCTACGACCATATCAATGCCGTTTAAGATTCTTCTTTTTATTATGGCAGACGGATGGACGTTGATTATTGAAAGTGTATTACGGACATTTAAGACGTTTGGCGGTTAGTGATAAGGAGGCGAGAGGCTTTGGATGAAGCAGTATTAATTGATTTATTGGTTTCGGCGGTCGTTACAATTATCAAAGCATCTGCACCTTTACTTCTTGTTTCGCTTGTGGTGGGACTTGTAATAAGTATTTTGCAGACAGTAACTTCCATACAGGAACAAACACTCACATTTGTTCCGAAACTCCTGGCAGTGTTCCTTGTACTTATTATTGCCGGAAACTGGATTATGGGACTGGCCGTAGAGTTGATGAAGGAACTTTGCCTTAATTTTCAATATTACATTAACAGTTAGCGATGACGTTTTCTTTTGAGCATTTGGAGTACTTTTTGCTGATACTTGTGAGAATCAGCGGATTTATGGCAGCAGCTCCGATTTTTTCTCTGCGAAACATACCGATACGGGTAAAGACTTTGCTGGCAATTGCGATTGCAATTGTCGTATTTCATGTGGTTCCGTATCAGGAGGTTATATATTCTACAACAATAGAATATGCAATTGTGGTTATCACCGAGATGCTGGCCGGTGTTATTATGGGCTTTATGGCAAATGTTGCTTACTATATTCTTTCTTTTGCAGGACAGATTATTGACCAGGAAATCGGCTTTTCCATGGTAAATCTGTACGATCCGATTACAAGTGCACAGGTGACGATTACCGGTAATTTTTATACCTATGCGGTTATGCTGATGTTGTTTATCACAAATATGCATCATTACCTGATTCGTGCAATTACAGATACATTTCAGGTACTTCCTGTCGGCAGTATTGTGATTCATTACAATTTGTATGAAGTAATGAAGCGCTTTGTGGTTGATTATTTTGTCCTCGGTTTTCGTATTGTTCTGCCGATTTTTGCCAGTTTGCTTGTCGTGAATACGATTCTTGCAATTTTGGCGAGAGTAGCGCCGCAGATGAATATGTTTGTTATCGGGTTACAGTTAAAGGTATTTGTAGGGTTAGTTGTTCTGGTTCTGATGTTTATGCTGATTACCGGTGTGGCTGACTTGATTTTTCAGGAAATGATGTCTATACTGCGTGAGACGATTCCGTATCTGGGAGGATAGACAAAGGGGATTGGGAGAAAAGGAAGGAGCGTGAAGGAATGGAGTGGGAAGAGTCTGCAGTATCCCGGTATTTGTTTCCTATGCGCCTCCAGTTTTATGCAGATGAGGGTGGTGCCGATAAGACTGAGGAAGCAACACCGAAGAAGTTAAGTGATGCCAGAAAGGAAGGTCAGGTAGCAAAAAGTCAGGAGCTTTCTACTGCTGTTATGTTGTTGACCTTTTTTGTTGTGATTAAGGTATTTGTAGGATATATCGGAACGAGATTTCTGGGAAATTTTCAAGAGATTTATCAGGTAATAGATGTATATACTGCAGATGAGTTCGGTCCTGCCATGGCAGGAGCTTTTATGCGGGACAGTCTGGCGGAAATCTTATGGATCTGTCTCCCGATTTTTGCTGTAGCGGTACTGGTTGCCTTTGTCGTAACAATTGCCCAGGTAAAGTGGCAGGTGACCGCAAAACCGTTAAAACCGAAATTCAGCAAGTTTAACCCGGTAAACGGGATGAAACGTCTGTTTTCAAAGGATAAGGTATTTGAACTTGTCAAGGATGTTTTCAAAATAGCATTGATTTTTTATGTGGCATATTCCGAGCTTAAGGATGCCGCCGGTGCGGTGGTTGCCTTGTATGATTTTTCTTTGCAACAGGCAGTTATCTATGTGGGAGATTTTGTAATTAATCTCGGAATAAAGCTGAGTGCTATCTATTTATTGGTCGGTTTGGCGGATTTTATCTATCAGAAGTTAAAGTTTAAAAAGGATTTGATGATGTCAAAGCAGGAAGTAAAAGATGAATATAAGCAGCAGGAAGGTGACCCGCAGGTAAAGGGACGAATTAAGTCCAAGATGCGTGAGGTTTCCCAACGCCGTATGATGCAGAAGCTTCCGGAGGCAGATGTTGTTATTACAAACCCGACACATTTTGCCTGTGCGATTAAGTATGATAAAGAGGTGTCGGAGGCACCGGTCCTTATTGCAAAGGGTGCGGATTATCTGGCACAGAAAATAAAAGAAACGGCAAAGGAACATAATGTTCCGATTGTTGAGAATAAGCCTTTGGCACGTATGCTGTATTACAATGTGGATCTGGACAGTGAGATTCCGAGGGAATTGTACCAGATGACTGCTGAAGTGCTTGCTTATGTATACAAGCTCAAAAACGGCGGGGCGGCATAAAGCGACAACGAAGGCCGCAGTGCCATATAACAGTGCATGCATTTGAAAATTACGAAGGGAGGAATGGCAGTGAAGAAGACAGATATGTTTCTCGGTATCTATATTTTGTCGGCAATTATCTTTTTGATTATGCCACTGCCGACCGCCTTTTTGGATGTTTTGATGGCACTTAATATTTCCATTGCCCTGATTGTACTTTTCAATGCGCTGTTTTCCCAGGAAGTGCTGAACATGTCTACCTTCCCGATGATTTTGCTGTTTACGACAATTTTCCGTATCAGCTTAAATGTGTCTTCCACCAAAAACATTTTGATGCGCGGTTATGCCGGTGAGGTGGTAGAGGCATTTGGTGAGTTTGTCGGCGGAGGCGATATTGTTGTCGGAGTCATCGTATTTATTATATTGATTCTGGTACAGTTTATGGTAATCAATAAAGGTTCGGAACGTGTATCTGAGGTACAGGCACGTTTTACCCTGGATGCTATGCCCGGTAAACAAATGGCAATTGATGCCGACTTAAATACCGGTGCGATTACGGATGCCGAAGCAAAGGTTCGCCGTGAAAAGATTCAGGCAGAGGCTGCTTTCTTCGGTTCCATGGACGGTGCCACAAAGTATGTAAAAGGAGATGCGGTAGCAGGCCTGCTGATTACCGTTATCAATATTGTAGGCGGTCTTGTAATGGGAATTACAAGAGAAGGCCTGGAAATGAGTGTTGCCATCAATAAATATGCGATAATTACAATCGGAGACGGTCTGGTAAGCCAGATTCCGTCCCTGCTGATTTCTTTGTCTACCGGTATTATGGTAACAAAGGTTTCGAAGGAAGCCGATGTGGGCGATTTGTTAATGAAGGAGCTTTTTTCCACGCCGAAGGTGCTTTACATGGTTGGTGGCGGATTAATTGTCCTCGGTATGTTTACGAAGCTTCCTACGATTATTTTCGTTGCGTACGGTGTTATCTTTATTTTAGTCGGACGTTCCATGCAGGCAAAGATGGAGGAGGCCAAGACCATGGCGGAGGCAAATGCGGAGGAGTCCGAGGATTTGCCGATTCGCCGTCCGGAGAATGTGCGGGAGATTATTCTGCCCGACCAGGTGGAGCTTGAATTCGGATACGGTATCATTCCTCTCGCGGATGTGAATCAGGGCGGAGACCTTCTGGACCGCGTGGTTCTGATTCGAAGGCAGATTGCTCTGGAGCTCGGCTGCGTGGTACCTACCATTCGTCTGCGCGATAATATTCAGTTAAATCCGAACCAGTATGTCATCAAAATAAAGGGAATTGCAGTAAGTGAGGGGGAGATTTTATTTGATCACTATATGGCAATGAATCCGGGGTATGTAGAAGAAGAGATTACCGGTATCCCGACCTTTGAACCGTCCTACCATCTGCCGGCAATCTGGATTACGGAGAGCCAGCGTGAGCGGGCAGAATCCTATGGATATACGGTAGTTGACCCGCCGTCCATTATTGCAACGCATCTGACGGAGGTAATTAAGGCACATCTGGATGAGCTTCTGACCAGACAGGCGGTGCAGGAGTTAATCAATAATATACAGGAGGCAAATCAGGTACTTGTGACCGAATTGATTCCAAAGCTTCTGGGAATCGGAGAAGTGCAGAAGGTGTTACAAAATCTTTTGCGTGAGGGGATAGCCATCCGTGATATGGTTACCATTCTGGAGACTCTTGCGGATTACGCGCCGACGACCAGAGATACTGATGTTTTGACGGAGTATGTCAGACAGGCATTAAAGCGTGCAATCTCAAATAAGTATTTTCCGGGCGGAGAGACTACAAGCGTAGTAACACTGGACCCGAAGGCCGAACAGGACATTATGAATTCTGTCAAGCAGACGGAGCAGGGAGCCTATATTACTCTTGAGCCGGAGAAGACCCAGCGTCTGATGCAGTCCGTCAAGGAGGAGGCAGAAAAGCTGGAAAATCTCGGAAAGAGTCCGATTGTTGTTACTTCACCGATTGTACGAATGTATTTTAAACGATTAACAAAGGATTATTATCCGGATTTAATTGTTATTTCTTATAATGAAATCGAGTCTAATGTTGAATTACAATCAGTTGGGATGGTGACCGAATAGTATGAACATTAAAACATTCAAAGGCAAAACCGAAGAGGAAGCAATGGAGCTCGCAAAAAAGGATCTTGGAGAGCAGGCTGTGAAAATGGCGTCCAGAAAGGTGGAACCGAAAAGCTTTTTCGGAAAACTGTTTTCAAAGCCGTTATGGGAGGTTACAGCTGCAATCGATGAGCCGGATATTTACGTACGAGCCATTCCGAGAAAGCCGGAACCGGAGAATCCGGAGGTTCGTTATATGCCTTCCTCAAGCAAGGAACGGGAACAGGAGTTTCTGTTTGAGGAAAAAAAGGCGGAAAGAGGAGCAAATGCAATCGAACAGAAGCTTGATACGTTAAAGAAACTGTTCGAGGAACAAATCAGGGAGCAGGGATTGGGAAAGACCGCAGAAGAGTCGAAAGAAAAGGCAGAGGTGCCGGAACACGAGCTTCCCGATAAGAATATCGCATTTTTACGTCTGATTTTCCGCCAGCTGCTGGACAATGAGGTAGAGGAGCAGTATGCAAATCAGATAATAACGGAAATAGAGGCTTCTCTGAAGAAAGAAACGGATATCAGCAAAATCCTTGCCAATATCTATCAGAAGATTGTATTAAAGCTGGGGCAGACAAAGACTCTCGAGGTTGTAAACGGAAAGACGAAATATATCTTTTTTATCGGGCCCACCGGAGTGGGAAAAACTACAACAATCGCAAAGCTTGCTTACAGTTTGATGGAGCAGAAAAAAGCGAAGGTTGCACTGCTTGCAGCGGATACCTACCGGATTGCGGCAGTAGACCAGCTTCGAACCTATGCCGAGATTATGAATATTCCGTTGTATGTAATCTACAGTGAGACAGAGCTGGAAGAGTATAAGGATGAGCTTGAAAATTTCGATATCATTCTTGTGGACACGGCGGGACGTTCCCATCGCAACAAGGAGCAAAGAGACGATATCGAACGTCTGGTGCATTCCGTTCCAAAGGAATCAAGGGAGATTTATCTTGTATTAAGTGCTACGACAAAGTATCGAGATTTGGTTAAAATAACGGAGGCCTATTCGGAGATTGCAGAGTACCGCCTGATATTTACCAAATTAGATGAAACAGGAACCATAGGCAACATTTTTAATATTAAGATGCTAACCGGTGCACCGCTTTCTTATGCAACAAACGGGCAGAATGTACCGGATGATATCAGTCGGATGGATCCGCAGAATGTTGCCAGACAGCTGTTGGGAGGTGGAAACTGATGGATCAGGCAGAACAGCTTAGAAAACTTGTAAAAAGCCAGGAGCGGCCACAAAGTGCAGCGCGTGTAATTACGGTAACGAGCGGTAAAGGCGGAGTGGGCAAGACAAGCATTGCCGTTAATCTTGCAATTCAGATGCAGCGCATGGGAAAACGTGTGATTATTCTGGACGCAGATTTTGGACTTGCCAATATTGAAGTAATGTTAGGAATTCGTCCGCAGTATAATCTTGCGGATTTGATGTTCCGGGGAAAAACACTCTCCGAGATTATTACAAAGGGACCGGAGAACATCGGCTTTATTTCCGGCGGTTCCGGGATACAGGAGCTTGCCCGTATGACAAAGGAGCAGGTGATGTACCTGACGCAGAAGCTCGTGGAGCTGGATTCTATGGCAGATGTAATTATCGTAGATACGGGAGCCGGAATAGCGGATAATGTGCTTGAGTTTGTTACCGCAAGCTCCGAGGTTCTTTTGGTTGCCACACCGGAGCCGACTTCTATTACGGATGCCTATGCACTTTTAAAGTCGCTGAACCGAAGAACCGGATTTTCCAGAGAGCATACCAGTATTAAGATGATTTCAAACCGTGTCGGCAGTGAAACGGAGGGAAGAAGTCTGTATGAAAAGATGAGTATTGTAGTGGATAAGTTTTTAAATATCCAGCCGGAATTTCTCGGAATCATACCGCAGGATGATTTCATTTCAAAAGCGGTTATGGTACAGAGCCCGATTACGATAGCCTATCCGAATTCCCAGGCTGCAAAGGCAATGCAGTCGATTGCGGCAAAGCTGTGTGACGGTTCACAGCCGGAATCAAAAAAAGGAATTACAGGTGTATTTTCGGATATGATACGGACGAAATTTCGAAGAGTGCGCAGTAAAAAAGAGGGAGACAAGTAAAACATGGGTCATCTGATTGAGACAGGAACAAAATTGGTATTAAAAAAAATCAGACATGTTGAGACAATGGAAGAAATAAATTATGTCAGCCGGTTTTTGTATCAGAAGTCGGCAGATGAAGCAGTGATTGAAATGCCGGTGAAAGCCGGGACGTTAGCTTTGCTGGAACCGGATGAAATTTTTCAGGTATGCTTTTATACCAGCAAGGGATTATATCAATGTCAGTCGCAGGTACTTTCCAGACATTATGAGGATTCCCTTCCGGTCGCTGTAATTAAGCTGCGTTCCGAATTTGAAAAATTGCAGAGACGGCAGTATTACAGAATGGAATGTCTGCTTCATATGGAATTTCGAGCGATTTCAGAGGCGGATTATAAGCAGATGATTTTACAGAAAATGACATCAGGCAGTGTGACCGCAAAAAAGGACGGGACAGAAGAGAGGGCAGATTCCGGTCTGACTCGTTTTTATACCGGCGTAACATTGGATATCAGCGGTGGCGGTGTACGGTTTAATTCGGAACATGCTGCGCAGAACGGTGACATTATTGCGATGAGGATTGCTTTTTTGTCGGATGACGCACAGAAGCTGCAGCTTCTGTTTGCAAAAGTATTAACGGTTCTTCCGGTACAGAACCGTTCCGGTCTGTTTGAGCACAGGGCAGAATTTGTTTCCATATCAAATGCAGAACGGGAGTGTATCATACGTTATATTTTTCTTGAAGAGCGGAAACGCCGAAAAAAAGAGGCTGGAATCGAATAGAGGTGAAAGAAAATGAAAAAGAAAAATATTTTTATTATTGATGATTCTGCACTCATG
>JAQXOR010000078.1 GCA_029099805.1 Lachnospiraceae bacterium | reverse complement strand
CGGAATATGAAGTCTACGATTTTAGATTACAAGGATATTGTAAACAGCTATGTAAAAGAGGAGGACTGGCGCGTAAAGGAGAACTCTACCGTTACGTATTCGGTTGGCGGTCTGATTTTGCATAATTCCGGTGCCATTACGGCAAACTACTGGTTGTCTGAGATTTATGACGAGGAAATTGCAAATGCACATCGTCAGGCAGACATTCATATTCATGACCTGTCCATGCTGACCGGATACTGTGCGGGATGGTCGTTGAAGCAGCTGATTAAAGAGGGACTTGGCGGCATTCCGGGCAAGATTACCTCTTCTCCGGCAAAGCATCTTTCTACGTTATGTAATCAGATGGTAAATTTCCTTGGAATTATGCAGAATGAGTGGGCAGGAGCACAGGCCTTTTCCTCCTTTGATACGTATCTTGCACCGTTTGTAAAGGTAGATAATCTTTCTTACCGCGAAGTAAAGCAGTGCATTTCTTCCTTCATTTACGGTGTGAATACTCCGAGCCGCTGGGGAACCCAGGCTCCGTTTTCCAATATTACGCTGGACTGGACGGTTCCGGCAGATCTTGCAAATCTTCCGTGTATCGTCGGCGGCAAGGAACAGGATTTCTGCTACCGCGATTGTAAGAAGGAAATGGATATGGTAAATAAGGCATTTATCGAGGTTATGGTTGAGGGCGATGCAAACGGCCGTGGTTTCCAGTATCCGATACCGACCTATTCCATTACGAGCGATTTTGACTGGTCCGATACGGAAAATAACCGCTTATTATTTGAAATGACATCCAAATACGGTACTCCGTATTTTTCCAACTATATTAACAGTGATATGCAGCCGAGTGATGTGCGTTCCATGTGCTGCCGTCTGCGTCTTGACCTTCGTGAGCTGCGTAAAAAGACCGGTGGCTTCTTTGGCTCCGGCGAGAGTACCGGTTCTATCGGGGTTGTTACGATAAATATGCCGCGTATTGCTTATTTATCGTGCAATGAGGAAGAGTTTTTTACCCGTCTTGACCGTATGATGGATATTTCCGCGCGTTCCTTGAAGGTAAAGAGAAGTGTTATTACAAAGCTGTTAGATGAGGGCTTATATCCGTATACGAAGCGTTATCTCGGTACGTTTGAAAATCATTTTTCCACGATTGGTCTCCTCGGTATGAATGAGGCCGGTCTTAACGCAAAGTGGATTGGCAAGGATATGACAAGCACCGAGACCCAGGAGTTTACAAAGCGTGTACTCAATCATATGAGGGAACGCCTCAGTGATTATCAGGTAGAGTACGGTGATTTATACAATCTGGAAGCAACTCCGGCAGAATCTACAAGCTATCGTCTTGCAAAGCATGATAAAAAGAAATATCCGGATATCATTACTGCCGGAAAGGAAGGAGATACTCCTTATTATACAAACAGCTCGCATCTTCCGGTCGACTATACTGCGGATTTGTTTGATGCGCTGGACATTCAGGATGAGTTACAGACACTTTATACCTCCGGAACGGTATTCCATGCCTTTCTCGGTGAGAAGCTACCGGACTGGGAGGCGGCTGCAAAGCTTGTACGTACGATTGCAAAGAATTATAAGCTGCCGTATTACTCTCTGTCTCCTACGTATTCTATCTGTAAGACACACGGATATCTTACAGGCGAACAGTGGACATGTCCTCACTGCGGAGAGAAGGCAGAGGTGTATTCCCGTATTACCGGCTATTATCGTCCGGTACAGAACTGGAACGAAGGAAAGACACAGGAATATAAGAATCGCAAGCTGTATGACCTGGCACAGTCCAGAACGATGGATGATATAATTGCTTCAAAGAATGAGCGTATTACCCTGCAAAGTGAAATGCATACACAGATGGAGGAGATTTCTGTACCGAAGAAGAGTGACGGAATCTATCTTTTCACGACAAAGACCTGTCCGAATTGCAGACTTGCCAAAGAGTTTTTAAAGGATGTTGCATATGAAACCGTGGATGCAGAGGAAGAGCTGGATTTGGTAGATACATATGGCATTATGCAGGCACCGACCCTTGTAGTGGTAAACGGCGGTGAGGTAACAAAGTATGTGAATGCATCGAATATTAAGGGCTATGTACAGAGTCTGCGTTAAACGGCAGAGTATCGGGAGAACAGTATGAAAGAATCCATGGAACGGACTGCATATTTAATCGGTGAGGCCGGTGTGAAGCTGCTTGCGGAAAAGCATGTGGCATTGTTTGGCCTCGGCGGTGTGGGAGGATACGTGGCGGAAGCATTGTGCCGTGCCGGTATCGGTTCCTTAACATTGGTTGACAAGGATACGGTGAGTGAGAGCAATATTAACCGTCAGATTATTGCGACCTATGATACTGTCGGGAAGAGAAAGACAGAGGTGATGGAACGCAGACTGCATTCCATTCATCCGGAGCTTACGATAGAATGCAGGGATTGTTTTTTTCTGCCGGATACCGCAGATACCTTTGATTTTACCTGTTATGATTATGTTGTGGATGCGGTAGATACCGTGACTGCAAAGCTGGAACTGGTAAAAAGAGCACAGGAAGCAGATGTGCCGATAATCAGCTGTATGGGGACAGGAAATAAGCTGGACCCGTCCCGGTTTGAGATAGCCGATATCAGTAAGACTTCGGTTTGCCCTCTTGCAAAGGTAATGCGCAGAGAATTGAAAAAGCGCGGAATTACACATGTAAAGGTGCTGTATTCAAAAGAAGAACCGATAAAGCCGCAAGGTGTGACTGTACCGGGGAGCATTTCCTTTGTACCGCCGGTGGCAGGACTTATGATTGCCGGGGAAGTAATTAAAGATTTACTGCGAGAGGAGAAGTAAAATGGTCAGTTTAAAGGACTTATTCCGGAAGAGCAAGAGCATGGAAAATGTGCAGAAAAAAGCAGAAAAGAACATCCCGGAGAAGAAGGAAGAGAAGAAGAAAGGAAAAGCCGTAAGAGAGCGGCGTTACAGTTTCCTGGTTGAAGAAGTTTTTGAAACGAGCCATTCGCAGGGAATTATGGTGCTGGGAACGATACACGGAAAGATTCGTGAGGGAGATACGATGTATTTGTACCGGCAGGAGCAACCGGTGAGAGAGGTTCATGTCCTCACAATCGAGCGGGGGCCGCGCGATGTGGTACAGATGGCAAGAAATGTGAAGGTGGGACTTTGCCTGGATTTGGAAAGTACGGAGGAAATTTCAAGATTTTCGGTGCTTAGCAGCGTGAAGCCGGTAGAGGGGGAGCTGGCAAATCGATTAATCGAGAACCCGCGTCTGTTCGGGCTGATGATGGAATACCGTCGGTTGTACACGAATTCCGTATATATGGATGCGCTGCTGTATGAGCTTTGTCAGGCAAAATTTGTTGTGCCGCTTTATATGGACCGTCCTCCGCTTCCGAGACCGGATGGTACCTTCGCCTTTTCGGAGGATGCACATATCGGATTTCGTCCTTTGAAAAAAGCGGATGATAGCACGCAGACGGTATTTCCGGCGTTTACCGACGAGATTGCTCTGGCATCGTGGAAAGGTGCATATCACGAGGGACAGCCGAGGCGTTTGGCGACAATGATGCTTCCGCATCTGATTGGTTATGTCGAGAAGGGGCATGCGGGGCTTGTCATTAATCCGTTCGGTCCGGAACCGGTGTATTTCCCGAAGGAACTGTTGGAACAGGTAGAACAGTCGAATGTGTTTCAGATGAAATATCAACCGAAGCAGCAAACAGACTCGGAGAAGGGATGAGATAGTAACAGTTCAGCCTTCCTTATGCGGGATAAGTTGTGGCGACGGAGTATTCTAAAGAGAACCATAAGGTAACGTCAGTACTTAGCGAGGTGGTTTCGAGCTTAGTACTGCTACGTTGCTGCATGAGCGAGAGCGGGTTCTTATAAGAATACTCCGTCGCTACAACGATTGCACACTAAAAGGCTGAACTGTTACATGAGATAAGAATAATTTTTAGTAAGTTCTTGCTTTTTTATAGTGATTGCGTTATAATGTATGAAATGACGATGATGAAGACTAAGAATTCCGGAGCTTTCAGAGAGTCTGCGGCAGGTGCGAGCAGATAAGCAAAGAATTCCATCCACCTTCGGAGTCTGGGTGAAAGCTCGGGGAACGCCCCGTACAGCGTACACGAGAGGTCGGGAAACCGGCAACGTGGGTGGCAACGCGGTTAATTTCCGTCCCATGGCGAAAGCTATGGGACTTTTTTTTCGCGTAGCGCGTGCCTACACGAAAACATTATTATACAGGAGGAGATACTATGTTAGATTTAAAATTTGTAAGAGAGAATCCTGAGATTGTAAAGCAGAATATCCGGAATAAGTTCCAGGATTCCAAGCTGCCGCTTGTGGATGAGGTGATTGAGCTTGATAAGCAGAGCCGTGCCGCTCAGCAGGAGGCAGATAATCTTCGTGCCGACAGAAAGCGTATTTCTAAGGAAATCGGTGGCTTGATGGCAAAGGGACTAAAGGAAGAGGCAGAGGCAAAGAAGAAGCAGGTGGAAGAGTCTGCAACTCGTCTCGCGGAACTGGAGGCAAAGGAAGCGGAGCTTTCCGAGAAAGTGTTAAAGATTATGATGACAATTCCGAACATCATCGACCCGAGCGTTCCGATTGGTAAGGATGACAGTGAGAACGTAGAGGTACAGCGTTACGGAGAGCCGGTAGTGCCGGAGTTTGAGATTCCGTATCATACCGAGATTATGGAACGGCTAAACGGAATTGATCTGGATGCGGCAAGAAGAGTGGCAGGAAACGGGTTTTATTATCTGATGGGAGATATCGCAAGACTGCATTCCGCGATTATCTCTTATGCAAGAGATTTTATGATTGACCGCGGATTTACCTATTGCATTCCGCCGTTTATGATTCGCAGTAATGTGGTAACCGGTGTTATGAGCTTTGCCGAGATGGATGCCATGATGTACAAGATTGAGGGGGAGGACCTGTATCTGATCGGAACCAGTGAACACTCCATGATTGGTAAATTTATTGATACGATACTTCCGGAAGAGAGCCTTCCGCAGACGCTGACCAGTTATTCTCCGTGCTTCCGTAAGGAGAAGGGTGCGCATGGAATCGAAGAGCGCGGCGTATATCGTATCCATCAGTTTGAAAAGCAGGAGATGATTGTTGTCTGCAAGCCGGAGGAATCTCCGATGTGGTTTGATAAGCTGTGGCAGAATACCGTGGATTTATTCCGTTCTATGGATATTCCGGTAAGAACTCTGGAATGCTGCTCCGGTGATTTGGCGGATTTGAAGGTGAAGTCAATTGACGTAGAGGCATGGTCTCCGCGTCAGAAGAAGTATTTTGAGGTTGGCAGCTGTTCTAATCTCGGTGATGCACAGGCCCGCCGCTTAAAGATTCGTGTAAACGGTGCAGACGGTAAGTATTTTGCGCATACTCTGAACAATACGGTAGTTGCACCGCCGCGAATGTTGATTGCATTCCTGGAAAATAACTTAAATGAGGACGGCAGCATCAATATCCCGAAGGTATTGCAGCCGTATATGGGCGGAAAGCAAAAAATCGGATGTTAATGAAAAAGTCAGGCAGATTGTCATTCGGCAATCTGCCTTTATTATCGGGGCTGTTCCGAAAGAGAAAGAAAATGACAAAAAAGGTGGATTTTCATGTGTTTTCGTCTGGATTTTTAGAAAGAGAAATAATATAATAGAAGTGTTAAGGAGTAAGAAATTCAGTAGTCATAAGGGGCGAATAAGGGAAAGGAATGTGCGGGATTGTTTCAGAGTGAAACGCACAAGGAGTCTATGAACAACATAAAACCAAAAGAGGATGAAATTTTTGCTTATCTTGAGAACAAAGAGTTCATTGCCAATACTTATGTAATGCGGTGTTTTTTTGTGCTAATGATAGTATGCACCAGTGCATTTCTTTTGAATATTACGGGCTTTTTTGTGATTGAGCAGAGTCTGATGTGTAAGGCGTAGGTCAAATGAAAAACTAAATTCCGGTTCAAGCTGATTTGACCTCGTATTTTCGATTTTGAGCAACTTTTTTGAAGATACCCTATACAAAAGTACCCTGAAAAGTGCTATAATCCGTGTTATGAAGTCTGTTTGTTTGCATGGCAAACAGACGACTGGAGCAGTTTGAGAAAAAATAAATTCCACCCGTCTAACATCAGAAATGAAGTT
>JAQXOR010000077.1 GCA_029099805.1 Lachnospiraceae bacterium | reverse complement strand
ACTTGTTCGTGATTGTCAAGCACTTTTTTGAATTATTTTAAAAATCTTATTTTTAAAACTTTTCATTTTTTTGCTTCGTTTTGACAGCTTTCACAGTATAACACCGAAGCGTTATTCTGTCAATACCTTTTTTCAACTTTTTTCTTTTTGAAATCAGTCTCAAAAAGGAACGGAGAAAGAGGGATTTGAACCCTCGCGCCGCTATTAACGACCTACTCCCTTTCCAGGGGAGCCCCTTCAGCCGCTTGGGTATTTCTCCAAAATGCTGATGCAGTATCAATATGAACATAGTTCGGAAGAAGTCTGTCACCATCTTCCTAGCGGAGAATGTGGGATTCGAACCCACGGTCCCTTTCGGAATCACTGGTTTTCAAGACCAGCCCCTTAAACCACTCGGGCAACTCTCCGAAACAGTGCTTGATTATATTACCACAGAACCAAATCCATGTCAAGCACTTTTTTTACAAAAACACTACTTTTCTTTTCGTAAGAAAAGGTACACTGCATGTGCGGCTGCCGCGTTCATGGAATCCACTGCCGCAAGCTCCTCTTCGCTTGCATTACTGATTGCTTCCCTGGACCCAAATGCTTTCATTAGCGCACGGCGTCTTGTCGGTCCGATACCTTCTATCTCATCCAGGACAGAATGAACCTGTTCCTTGCCGCGTAAAGAACGGTGATATTCAATTGCAAAACGATGGGTTTCATCCTGAATTCTTGTTAATAGCCGAAAACCTTCTCCATGTTGGTTCATCGGTAACTCTTCATTATGAAAATAGAGCCCTCTCGTGCGGTGCTTATCATCCTTTACCATTCCGCATACAGGAATCGAAATTCCCATCTCTGACAATACCTGCTCTGCAATATTAACCTGTCCTTTCCCACCATCCATTAAGATTAGGTCCGGAAAGCGCGAGAACTTTTCTCCAACGCCTTCTTCCCTTTCTCGCAGTCCGTGCGAAAACCGTCTCGTAAGCACTTCTCGCATGCTTGCATAATCATCTGAGCCCTGTACTGTCTTGATCCGAAATTTACGGTACTCTGCTTTATTCGGTTTTCCGTTTTCAAATACCACCATGGAGGCAACAGAAGCAAAACCTGCCGTATTGGAAATATCAAAGGACTCTGTTCTGCCAAGTTTCGGCAATCCCAAAAGCTCTGCAATCTCATCCGCCGCTCCTCTTGTCCTTTTTTCCTCCTCCGCAATTTTTTCCGCATCCTTTTGCAGCACCATAGAAGCATTTTTTTCTGCCAGTTCCACCAGGCGCTCCTTATCTCCTTTTTGTGGCACCAGTATTTTTACTTTGCGTCCGGAGCGCTCCGTTAGATAAGACTCCAAAAGCTCTGACTCCTCTATTGCTTCCGATAACAAGAGTTCCTTCGGAATATGCGGCGTTCCTCCGTAGAACTGTTTAATGAACTCCTGTAAAACAGAGCCTCTGTCTTCCCCCTCTACACCGGTCAGATAATAATGCTCTCTCCCAATCATTTTGCCTTCCCGAACAAAGAATACCTGCACGACTGCCTCTTCACCGGCAGTTGCAATTGCTACAACATCTCTGTCAACCGTCAAATCTGCATCCGCTTTTTGACGTTCTGCCATGCGTCGTACACTGTTTAATAAATCACGGTACTCTGCCGCCCGTTCAAACTCCATGTTTTCTGATGCTTCCTTCATTAAACATTCCAACTGCTTTGTAATCGGCGAGAGATTTCCGGAAAGAAATGCAATTACTTGTTCAATGGCCTTTCCGTATTCTTCTTTTGATACCAACCCCCGGCACGGTGCTTTGCATTGCCCCATATGATAATATAAGCACGGACGGTTTGTGTTTTCCTTTGGAAGGCTCAAATTACAATTTCGAATTTGATATGTCTTCTTTAACAAATCCAATGTATCCTTTACCGCCTGTCCATTCGTATACGGTCCGAAATATTTCGCCTTATCCTTTCCTCTGGTACGCGCAAAAAGTACCCTCGGAAAAGGCTCATTTACCGTTACCCGAATATACGGATAGTGCTTATCATCCTTTAACATCGTATTATACTTTGGACGATGCTCCTTAATTAAATTACACTCCAGCACCAACGCTTCCATCTCGGAATCTACTACAATATACTCGAAACGTGCCACCTTTGACACCATTCTCTGTATTTTGGGAGATAAATTTCTGCTCCCCTGAAAGTACTGTCGTACACGATTTTTCAGACTGACCGCTTTTCCTACATATAAAATAGCATCCTTATTATCATGCATAATATAAACTCCCGGCTTAGCCGGGAGTTTTTTTAATTCTTCTTCAATATTAAACACTTGTCTCCTCCTCCGGTTCAGGAATCCCCTTTACTTCACGGTAAATCTTCATAAACTCCTTGCCGGTAATCGTTTCCTTTTCAAAAAGAAACTCTGCAATCTTGTCTAACACCTCACGGTTTTCGGAAAGCATCCGGTATGCCTTGTCATAGCACTCCTTCAAAAGCTCCATCACTTCATTGTCAATCAATGCTGCCGTTGCATCGGCACAATTCTGCACCGGCCTGCCATCGAGATAATGATTCTGCACAGATTCAAGTCCCATCAATCCAAAACGCTCCGACATACCGTACTGGGTAACCATGGCACGTGCAATGGACGTTGCCTTTTCAATATCATTTGACGCACCGGTTGTTACTTTCCCAAACACCAGCTCCTCCGCAGCACGTCCTCCGAATAAGGTAACAAGCCGCGTGAGAAGCTCGTCCTTCTTCATTAAATACTTTTCCTCCTCCGGCACCTGCATTACATAACCGAGCGCCCCCATCGTACGCGGCACAATCGTAATCTTCTGTACCGGCTCCGCATTCTTATCCAGACAGGCAATCAATGCATGACCAACCTCATGGTATGCCACAATCTGTTTTTCTTCCTTTCCGAGAATCCGGTCTTTCTTTTCTTTTCCCGCAATTACCACTTCTACCGACTCAAATAAATCCGCCTGGGTTACTACCGTTCTTCCCTGCTTCACCGCAAGAATTGCCGCTTCGTTGATAATATTTGCAAGATCGGAACCAACTGCCCCGGAGGTTGCCATCGCAATTTCTTCGAGATTTACAGAGTCATGCATTAACACATGCTTTGCATGCACTTTCAAAATATCAATACGTCCTTTTAAATCCGGCTTATCTACAATAATTCTCCGGTCAAAACGTCCCGGACGGAGAAGTGCCTTATCAAGTACTTCCGGCCGGTTTGTTGCTGCAAGAATTACCAGTCCCTTCGAAGTATCAAAACCATCCATTTCAGAAAGTAATTGGTTCAAGGTCTGTTCGCGCTCATCATTTCCCCCGCCGTAATGGGAGTCACGGCTCTTACCGATTGCATCTACTTCGTCGATAAAAATAATGCAGGGAGCCTGTGCCTGTGCCTGCTTAAACAAATCGCGGACACGGGATGCACCCACGCCTACAAACATCTCTACAAAATCCGAACCGGACAGAGAAAAGAACGGAACCTTTGCCTCCCCTGCCACTGCCTTTGCAAGTAAGGTTTTTCCTGTTCCGGGAGGACCCACAAGCAATGCACCCTTCGGAAGCTTTGCTCCAATCCGGGTATATTTGCCCGGATTATGCAGGAAATCCACCATCTCGGTCAACGACTCTTTTGCCTCTTCCTGCCCCGCAACATCCTTAAATGTCACACCGGTTTCTTTTTCAACATATACCTTCGCATTACTCTTACCGACTCCCATCATTCCGCCGCTGCTCTTGCTAATCATGCGGAAAACAAAAAACATGACTCCGTATATCACCGCGAACATAAGCACATAACTAAGAATCGACTGTAACACAGAATTGGTTTTATCTACCGTGACACGACTGTACGTTACCCCTGCCGCCTCACAACGCTCCTGGATTTTATTTCCGTCTTCCAGAATTCCGGTATAATAGGTAATAGAAAAATTAGGAACCGACTGCGAATCCTGTTTCGGAACAATCAGAATCCGTCCGCTGTCGGAGTCAACCTGCACCTCGGCAATTTTTCCGTTTTCCAGCATAAAGATAAATTCATCATAGGTTACCTTTTTGTTGGTACTTTCTTCAATCTGATTCATCATATAAAAAAACGCCATAACCATAACCAAAGCAATAATCAGGCAAAACAACATGCCGCTTCGGTTATTCTGTGGGCTCTTGCCCTTCTTCCCATTATCGTTGTTATTCTCTCCCATGTTATTTCCTTTCTCGCATTCTCATCCCGAACCACGCTTCCGGGCAGACAAAAAAGTATTCTTCACAATCTGATACCTATTATATAGGCACAGTCTTTTTAAATCAATAGCAGAACACTAAATTTTTTTTTAAAATTATAAACTTTTTAAACTCAGACTTTTTGTAGTAATGGGAGTTCTGTCAGTTGCAGAAAAAAACTACCGGATTACGTCTTCAAAACAGATAATTCGGTAGTTTACTCGTATTATCATAGTCGGGGAGCCACAAAATGAATCTGTGCTTCCTTAAATGTTATCACCGAATCGGACGCAGCTTCCGATTTGATAAAAAGATGTCTCTCGCACCCATCTGTTGTTTTGCTGCTCCCGCGGACTGCTGGTGCTCCCTAATGGTCCGGTCCAGCCGTCGATACCGCTCTTCTTCTCTTTCCTCCTGCTGTCGAAACAAAAAGCGCAATTCTCTTGCCATACGCTCCGAAACACCTTCTTCTATTTTCTGTGTCAAATGTTCGTTGTTCTTTTGCAGTAACTCCCCCAGCCACTTTGTCATCCCCTCCTGCAATAATCGTACTCCATCGATGCGCTCCCCTTGTACGGAAGAGATTTGCAATTCCTGTTCGTTCACATATAAGGAAAGTGCCTGTTCCTCTTCCTGTCCTCCGGCTTTTTCTGTCACTTTTTTGCAAAACACTTCACCCTGCGCCTCATCCAGCCCGATAATTCTGCTTCGAAGTTCTCGCAGCTTTTCATCTGACAGAGCAGCCACTGCCTCCATGCGTTCCCCCATAGCTCTAATCTGGCGCAATCCAAAACCGGCTTCTTTCAACCGTTTTACATTTCGAAACATCATAATCTGCGTTTCCTCATAGTAGCGATGCCCAGCTGCATTTCTCGGGACTTCCAGCCCCAGCTGATTCTCCCAGTAACGTAAGGTATAAACCTCTGTCTCCAGTTCTTCTGCGGCTTCCGATACCTGATATATCTTTTCCATCCTGTTTCCCCCTCACTTATTCCATTTTCCACTGCCCAGTCTGCACTACACCGGTCCGGTATTGTCCTCCGTTTTATATGTCCATGTCCAACAGTATACCTAAAAAAAGAACAGATACGCAAGTATCTGTTCCCATATTTTCACAAAATCATTCGACGTCACCAACCGAGAGACGACAAAATACAATCCATCTTCCCCTTGTCAGCATCTATTGCTTTCGATTATCAAGATTTGCAAACTTCGTATAATTCGCGAGCCATGCGAGCTTAACAGTTCCCGTCGGACCATTTCTCTGCTTACCGATAATGATTTCGGAAACTCCCGGCTCCTCACACTTTTCTTTCGTATAGTATTCATCGCGATAAATAAACATTACAACGTCCGCATCCTGCTCAATTGCTCCGGACTCTCTCAAATCAGAAAGCATCGGGCGCTTATCCTCTCTTTGTTCCACTGCACGGCTAAGCTGTGACAAGGCAATTACCGGGCAGTCTATCTCTCGCGCCAAAGCCTTCAGAGAACGGGAGATTTCAGAAATTTCCTGCTGTCTGGATTCTGACTTTTTACCGCCTGACATCAACTGAAGATAGTCTATAATTACTAATCCGAGATTTTTCTCCAGCTTGAATTTTCTGCATTTCGAACGAAGCTCTGCAATAGAGATACCCGGTGTATCATCGATAATGAGCGGAGATTCTCCGGTAAGTCTCGCACTTTCCATTAATTTAGCCCAATCCTCATCCTTTAAATCACCGGTACGAATTGCCTGGGAATCCACTTTGGAATTCATCGCAAGAATACGGTTCACCAGCTGCGTGCGGGACATTTCCAGACTAAATATCGCTGTTGTAACTTTACTACGCAGAGCCACAAACTCCGCAATATTCAATACAAATGCAGTTTTTCCCATAGACGGTCTCGCAGCAACCAGAATCAAATCTGCCTTCTGCAGCCCTGCTGTTTTATAATCCAGATCATAAAACCCTGTGGCAACTCCCGTTACTGCTCCGCGATTTTTCGCTGCATTTTCAATATTCTCAATTGCTTTCAGAACAATGCTGCGGATATCCTCCGTGTCACTGCCGCCCCGACGCTGTACTAGGTCAAAAATCTGTTTTTCCGTATCCTCCAGAATCTCTTCTGTTCCTTTCTTTCCGAGATAACAATCATTGGCAATCGCTTCTGTCACTTTTATTGTTCTGCGCTTAATTGCTTCATTTTTGACAATCTCCGCATAAAACCGCACATTAGCGGAGGTAGGAACCGAACTAATCAGCTCATTAAAATATTTCAGCTCGTAGGCTTCCGGCGGTGCATCTTTCTCTTTTAAGCGGTTCTGCACCGTAAGGATATCCGCCGGCTTGCCTTCATTAAACAACTCTGAAATTATTTCATACAAAAGCCCATACATCGGATTATAAAAATCCTCCCTGCCAAGCATCTGTACCACTGTCATAATAGCCTCTCTATCCAACAGCATGGAACCGATGACAGACTGTTCAGCCTCTGTACTATGGGGCATCACCCGTTTTATCAGTGCTTCATCCATTTAAAAACCTCTCATTGTGCCGTAACCTTTATACTATGCTTCGACTACCTTAACCGTCAACTCCGTTGTTACCTCCGGATGAAGCTTCACAGGTACAATTGTTGTGCCAAGAGTACGAATCGGTTCCGGCAGAATAAGCTTCTTTTTATCAATGTCCAGCTTCAGCTGTTCCTTCATTGCTACAGCAATTTCTTTGGTGGAAACCGAACCGAAGGTTCTGCCGCCTTCTCCGGACTTAATCTTTAATGTCACACTCTGATTCTTAATCTTTGCTCCTAATGCTTTTGCCTCTTCCAGAATCTCCTGTCTATGCTTCTCCTCTGCCGCTTTTTGAAGCTTTAAATCGTTCAATGTTTTTGCATTTTTTTCAACACCAAGCTTTTTCGGTAAAATAAAATTTCTGGCATAGCCGTCACTTACCTTTACAATTTCTCCTTTTTTTCCGAGACTCTTTACATCCTGTAATAAAATCACTTCCATTTTCTTTCTTCCTTTCCGTTATAATTTTATTTCTCCTTCAGCAATCATCTGACGCAGAACATCCTTTACCCGTTCTACTGCCGTCATAAGGTCACAATCCTCAAACTGAGCTCCGGCCACACTCATATGACCGCCGCCACCGAGCTTTTCCATCACAACCTGCACATTCAATTCATCAATCGAGCGTGCACTGATATAAACCTTGCCTCCGAACTGGGTAAATACAAAGGATGCCATAATACCGTTAATATTCAGAAGCTCATTTGCCGTCTGTGCCGCAACAACGGTAGGACTGTCCACTCCCTCACTGGCCGTCACTGAAAAAGCAAACCGGTTTTCAAAAATCTCTGCTGCCGCCACTGACTTTGCCTTTGCATAATACTCCGGCATGTCCGTACGGAACATTTTACGGATTCTGGTTACATCGGCACCGTTTCTGCGCAGATAAGCCGCCGCTTCAAAGGTACGTACCCCGGTCTTTGTAAGGAAGTTATTGGTATCAATCATAATTCCTGCATACATCGCATCCGCTTCCAACGGTTTTAGCTTTAACCCGTCGCCAATATATTGTAAAATCTCAGCAACCATTTCACAGGCAGAGGAAGCATACGGCTCGATATAAGAAAGAACCGCATTGGGAATTGCCTCCCCGGTTTGTCTGTGATGGTCCAGAATCACAATCGTCCGGGTCATGGACAGCAGAGCCTCGCACTCTGTATAATTCGGTCGGTTCACATCAACCACAACCAGAAGCGTATTATTGTCCATTGTTTCCTGTGCTTTTCCTCCGTCAATAAACATATCGTCCTCATACTCCGGATTCTCTTTGAATCTGGTTATCATCGGGCGTATGGAGCTGGTTACATCATTAATGACAATATGTGCCTTTTTATTTAATGTCTTTGCAATACGGTATACTCCGACGGCGGAACCGAGAGAATCGATATCGCCGATGGAATGTCCCATCACAACAATACGATCCTTTCCCTCCATAAACTCTTTTAATGCATGTGCCTTTACACGGGCTTTCACACGGGTCGTCTTTTCTACCTGCACGCTGGTCCCGCCGTAATAAGCAATCTTATTTCCATCCTTTACAACCGCCTGATCACCTCCGCGGCCGAGAGCGAGGTCGATTGCACCTCTGGCCAGTTCATAGCCTGCCAGATAAGAATCCGCATTTACTCCAAGTCCCATACTGATTGTAACAACCGGAGCATCGTTGCCGATACTGGCCCCCCGCACCTCTTCCAGCAAAGAAAACTTATTAGCCTCCAGCTGCGACAGATATTTGTGCTGAAAAACAAAGATATATTTATCCTTTTCAAGCTTCTTAATAATGGCATCAATGCTCACCATATATTTGTTTATCTTTCGATCCACAAGTGCCGTGAGCAGGGAACGCCGTACTTCGTCGATATTTTCAAATGCCTCTTCATAATTGTCAATATACAAAAGACCGGTAATCAGCCTTTGGTCCTCATTTTCCCTCTGTAGTGCAACAATTTCCGTCTCATCATATAAATACAGGGCAATTAATTCGTTCGCATGACGCTGTACATCCTGCCAGAGGATATCCTCATCAAAGCTCGGAGTATTTACAACCCGCAGACACACCTCATAATTCCGTTCTCCGATTTCCACATGAAGACTCACATCATTTTCTACCGTGGGCAAATTCTCTGCGGTAATCTCCGGAATAATCGTTTTAATTTTTTTTTGCTTCGGCAACATTTCCGCCATATCCATAAACTCATCATTGGCCCAGAGAATTGTCCCTTCCGTATCCATCACCGCATACGGAATCGCAAGCTCCTTTAACAGTCGCCGCTGTACCTGACTGTAGCCGGCCGCAAAACGTACCAATTCATTTACAATCAACGGTTTCTTTACAAAATACAATAAAAAAGCGATTACAGCGTAAATCAAAACAAAAATAGCCATAAGCCCCGCTGCCTTTTTATCTACCGTTAATATGCTTAAATTCATGCAAATCAAAAGGATTGTCAAAAAAATCGGCCAGTTCAGATACAGCCGCATCGCTCCTTTTAATTTAATGAGTCGTCTCATACAATTCTCCCTTTTCAAACAGCATAGTATTCCAAATCATGGGTACTTGTCCTTCACAAAAGGCAAACAGAAAATTTTGCCTTTGCGGGTATTATACCACATTTTAGCTCTGCTGTGAAGCATTTCTTTTTTTAGCTTAACATTCCGCCGGCCATCCCGCCAAGACATACCGGTATAGCCACCCACATAATATTTCCCAGTGTTGCATCCTTCGCCGTCATAGCCACTGCCGCATAAACAATGAAATATACAGCACCGACACATAAGCCCCACAAGAAACGGTTTACCTTTCTTTTTTTCCCCAGCAAATAGCCACCGACGGCGGGCGCAATCAGATACCCGGCAATCATAATTTTTGAAACCAATCCCTCACCGATTCCTGTTTTCAGCATAAGAAAGGCAAGAACAACCAGAAACAGCACCGTTACAAGGAAGGAAATCCCCACCGCCATTGCTATCTCCTTTAACACTCTTTTTTGCTCCATCCTTTATTCTCCGATGTTTACTTACTTCTACTATATGAAAACAAGTTTCCATCCATTCCCTTGTTGTACACATTTTTTTGTGCTATACTATGAACGTGGTGACTAATATCTGACAAAGGAGAGTCCTATGATTGACCTTCACGTACATTCCAATCATTCCGACGGCACATGCGCACCGGAGGATTTAGTTTCGCTTGCTGTGCAAACCGGTCTTTCGGCGTTTGCACTTACCGACCACGACACCGTCTCCGGTATTTCAAGTGCAAAGGCAGCAGCACTCCAAACCGGTGCTTCAGCTCCGGCTGTTACGGTAATCTCCGGTGCCGAGCTTTCTGCCGCATATCATAAAAAAGACATCCATATTCTGGGTCTTTTTATCGATGAGACAAATCCGGATCTCTTAACTGCACTGGAACAGGCAGTCAATGCCAGAGACCGGCGCAATGAACAAATGGCGGAACGCTTCCGTTCCCTTGGTATCCCTCTGACCCTGGACGAATTACGTCTTCTGAATCCGGATACCGTGATTACCAGAGCTCATTTCGCAAAGTACCTCATCGAACACCGATACGTAAAGAACTCAGAGGAAGCATTTCGCCGTTATCTGAATTATGATGCGCCCTGCTTTGTACCCCGCGAATATATGCAGCCGGAGCGTGCCATTTCGTTAATATTGCAGGCAGGAGGAATTCCTGTTCTTGCACACCCGCTTTTATACAGGCTTCCTCCCGAAGAACTCGAAGCCTTGCTGAAACGACTGACTTGTGCCGGTCTGAAGGGATTGGAAGTATACTATTCCTCCAATACCGGGTTTGATGAACAAATCTGTTACAGTCTGGCGAACCGTTTCGGGCTGCTTATGACCGGCGGTACTGATTTTCACGGAGATAATAAACCGCATCTGTATCTCGGCACCGGCAGGAACAACAACCTGAATATTCCGGACGAGCTTCTGGAACCGCTTTATGCCTATCTGCGCACCTCAGAAAAGAAAGCAAAATAATACAGAAAACAAAATGACACTGCCGATAAATGATTCGCAAGAAACCATTTATTGGCAGCGTCTGATTCTCTCCGGATGAAACCGAATGCCTTCCGCAAAAGACTACTTTGCCTTTGCTTCTTCTTCCGCAGGCTTTTCTATCTCTACAACAGAGCGCTTCTGCATCGGAATACGACAGTTCTTATTGTTACCAAACTCCACGATAACCACTTCATCCATTACATCAATTACAACACCGTAAAAACCGGCAGTTGTTAACACACTGTCACCGATTGCAATAGATGCCATTAACTCATCCTGCTTCTTCTGCTGCTTTTTCTGCGGTCTGATTGCCATAAAATAAAAAAGTAAACCAAATATTGCAATCATAACTACCCAGTACACCAGAGTACCTGCCGGACTCATCGTAGAATTTCCTGCTGCATCCGCGGCTAAAAACTGAACCATAACTTCCTCCTTCTTGTGCCTTTTGCACGATTAATCGTCTTCCCCTTGTTCAAAGCCCGCAAGCTTCGTCCTTTTATACTCCGAAAAACGCTTCTGCTCAATCGCTTCACGTATTTCTTCCATCATTTTGTTGTAAAAATACAGATTATGCGTTACCAGAAGGCGAAGACCTAACATTTCCTTTGCCTTCAGCAGATGACGAATATAGGCCCTACTGTAATTCTTACAGGTCGGACATCCGCATGTAGCATCTAACGGCCGGTCATCTAACTCATATTTTGCATTCAAAAGTGTCATTTTCCCATGGTTGGTATATGCATTTCCATGTCGACCGTTTCTTGCAGGGTAAACACAGTCAAAAAAATCTACTCCGCGTTCCACTGCCTCTAAAATATTCGCCGGTGTACCGACTCCCATTAAGTACGTCGGCTTTTCCAACGGAAGATACGGAACCGTTTCCTCAAGGATACGGTACATCTCCGCATGAGACTCTCCTACCGCCAGTCCGCCGACAGCATACCCATCCAGATTCATTTCGGAAATCCGTTTCGCATGCTCTATCCGGATATCTGCAAAGGTCCCGCCCTGATTAATTCCGAATAACATCTGCTGTGGATTAATCGTATCCTCTAAAGAATTCAGGCGGTCCATCTCTGCCTTACAACGCTCCAGCCAACGGGTAGTACGAGCCACAGAATTCTCCATGTAATCTCTGGTAGCCGGATGCGGGGGACATTCATCAAATGCCATCGCTATCGTAGAGGCCAGATTTGACTGAATCTGCATACTCTGCTCCGGACCCATAAAAATCTTTCGTCCATCAACGTGAGAGTTAAAATAAACTCCTTCTTCCTTTATTTTTCTTAAGCCCGCCAATGAAAATACCTGGAAACCACCCGAGTCCGTCAGAATAGGCTTATCCCAATTCATGAAACGATGCAGACCACCTAACTTCTTCACAACCCGATCTCCCGGACGTACATGGAGATGATACGTATTGGAAAGCTCCACCTGCGTCCCAATCTCCTGTAAATCCATCGTCGAAACGGCGCCTTTTATTGCGGCTGCCGTACCGACATTCATAAACAACGGAGTCTGCACTGTCCCGTGAACCGTCACCAGCTCACCGCGTTTTGCATTTCCGTCCCGACAAATCAAACGATACATGCTGCTCCTTTAACAAATTGCATACTTTTCCAGCATCTTGTCAAATGCGGTATCCTCTCCGTGGCTGCACACAGATATCGGATTCGCAGATAATCCTAATACCCCCAGAAAGGATTTTGCATCTACAATAATGCGGTTATACTTTACATCAATATCAAAGCTACATTTCTCCGCTGCGTTTACAAACTCCCGCACAGCGTCCGGACCATTCAGACGAATTAAAGTGTTCTTCATATGCCAAACCTCCTTACAACATGAGACACACACTTGTTCCTCATTGCGGAAAAACTATCCTCCCGCTAAGTTTATTTAGCATTTATACCACTTATTTTTGTATTCGTCAATACCCTTTCTATCACTTCACAATGTTATCTAACACTCTGGCTGCTGTCGGCAAATACGCATTCGGAAGCTCTACATCCTCTTTTCCGAATAAAAGCTTCCCATAATCATTACATACTTTCGCAAATACTTCTCCCGAGTATTTTACCTGTAACTGCATTGCCGCAAGGTCAAATAATACCGGCATAATTGCAAATCCCCAGCCCTCTCCGGTGCTTTCTACAAGGCAGGACTGATTCAGACACTCCGGCGTAATTTCATAGCGAATACCGGTTACGAAATTCTCGCATACGATATGTGCATATCCATCGCCGTCTTTTTCGTAGAGTAATCTGCATTGTTCTCTTTGTACTGCAATATCCTTTTCTACAGAAAGCACTGAATTGCCAAAGAAACGTCCTTTTCCTGCATTAGACCCGTCATTCGTTCTGGCTCCGTTCAGCATTTCAACCAGACGGTCTATACTGCCTTGATCCAATACATCATTCGTAATTTTGTCCTTTGTCTTTAAAAAGCCAACCAGCGCATCAATCTCTTCCTGCGAAAGTAATGCCTTGTTATCACTCATAGCGCTCTCCTTTCCGTAATTTACTTAACCTTATTCTGTCCAGTATATATTCAGTATAACAAAAAGGCATCTTTCCGTCAATGAAGATAACAGAAAAAGTCCCGCTGCTCACACAATTTATCTCAAATCCCCATTTGCGGGATTATCGAGACATTCCCCCGTCTCCGAAAACCGGGAGCCATGACAGGGACAATCCCAGCTATGCTCCTCCTTATTCCACTTCAAAGCACATCCAAGATGAGGACAGCGTTTTCCGGAAAAAGAAAGAAGACCCATCATCGATTCTGCCAGATTTACCGCCAACTGACCGGTAAACATAGACCGTGACGGGGAAAATAATGTTTCATAGTCATTTTTCTTTTCCAAAATCATATCGGACAAAATCATTGCCGATACCATGGCAGAGGTCATTCCCCACTTATTAAAGCCCGTTGCCACAAAAAGATTATTACTGCCTTTGGAATATTTTCCGATATATGGTATCCCATCGAGACTCATACAGTCCTGTGTAGCAAAACGGCAGAGTTCACTTGCCTGTGGATAAAACTCTTCTCCCGCACCTCGAAGTTCCGTGTAACATCCGCCCTTCTTTCCGGTACGGTGTCCGCCGCCTCCGAGCAGTAATACCTCTCCTGCATTTCGAAATGAGAACCCTTTTTTGTCTTCATCCACATACATTCCCGGCAGATGGGGTGCATTCTGCAGTGCCAGCACATAGGAACGGTGTTGATACAGTTTGGCAAAGAAACACCCGTGCTTATTTAGCATCGGAAAATGCGTTGCAACAATAATATTTTTTGCAAAAACCGTACTGTTTCCCGAAAGTACCACTCTACGGCTCCCACCGGTACACTCGCCGAATTCCAGCACCTTCGAATTCTCATATATTCTAAGCCCTTTCACAATCTCCCGTAAGAACTTCAGCGGATGAAACTGCGCCTGTTTGGGAAAAGAGACTGCACCGCATGTTCCAAAAGGTAACGGAACCGTATCCACAAAGACCGGTTTTGCCCGGATACGATCCAGCACTTTCATCTCACGTTCCAGCTTCATGCGATTCTTAACAGAATACACAAAATTATCCTTTTCTTCAAAATCACAGTCTATCTTTTCACACAATACCCGATAATTCTCAAGTGCCGTCCGGTTTGCGCTATAATACAGATCTGCCGCCTCAAGTCCATACCGGTCTGCAATCTCATGATACACCAGGCCATGCTGTGAAGTAAGCTTCGCAGTTGTATGTCCGCTTACTCCCTCCGCAATCCGTCCCTCCTCTGCCAAAATATACTCTACTCCGTACTTTTGCAAAAAGTACGCACACAAAATCCCGGTAATACCGCCTCCAATAACCAAAACATCCGCTTTTGTTTCTCCTGTTAATTTCGGAAATGACGGCATTCTCACTTCCTTCTCCCATAATGACTGCATACCCAGCTCCTCCAGATGACATAATCTAAGCCTGCTTATTCAAAAGAAGCTCTGACTGATTCAGGACCTCCCTAAAAAAGTAAGTGTAGTATGCTCAGATTTTGGAAATACTATCCTGCAAAAAGGTTCCCCAAAAAAGAAAAACTTACGACAGGGCAGAAACGAGGTGTACACGTATTATGACACGAAACAAAGTATTGCAATTCGGAACCGACCTTCTCTTTGAGATTGGAGGTAGTATTTTAATTGCTTTTGCCGTCCGCAATTTTGCGCTTGGTGCAGGCTTTCCCATGACCGGCTTTTCCGGTATTTCGATTATCTTAAATCGCTTTTTCCGGATTCCTCTCGGTCTCTCAACTATCGCGCTGAATATTCCGGTGGCTCTCCTTTGTTACCGGCTTATAGGACGCACTTTTTTGATAAAATCCCTGCGCTGTATGATAATCTGTTCCCTCTTTATTGATTATTTTGCTCCGCTTTTCCCCTTTTATGAAGGCCCACGCCTCCTCGCCGCCCTTGCAACCGGTGTACTGGGTGGTATCGGCTATGCCGTCATTTATATGCGTGGCTCCTCTACCGGCGGGGCAGACTTCTTGATTATGGCGCTGAAAAGTATCAAACCTCATCTGCGGCTCGGCACAATTTCTTTCATAACCGATGTCGGGATTATTATTACAGGCGGGCTCCTCTTTCGTGACTTTGACGGTATTCTGTACGGCATGATTGTGAACTATCTCTTTGCAGTCATGATTGATAAAGCGTTTTATGGAATCAACTCCGGAAAACTCGCTTTCATAGTGACAAAACGCGGGAAAGAAGTTTGTGACATCATAGAAAAGTGCAGCAATCGCGGCTCCACAATATTAAAATCACAGGGTGGATACAAACTTGAAAAGAAAGAAACCGTTATGGTAGTGAGTAACTCACAGCAAATGCACCGCATCCTGCAACAGGTCACCGCGAAAGATGATGAGGCCTTTATCATTCTGTTAGAGGCACATGAAATCCACGGAAAAGGATTTACCGTTCTATAGTTGTAGAATATCATACATTACGAAATTCTGTCATATAAGGTCGGAACCGTAACGGCAGATTATTCCGCTGCAGTCCCGGATTCTCACGTTCCTTAATCGCTATTTTCCTATGGAAAATCTTCCAAAGTGCCGCATAGGTATCTTCAGTAACCGCAGTGCCGGAAAGTCTCTGAGATTCTTCTTCGCTTAAACGATAGATAAACCATACTTTTCCGCTCTCGTGTACTCCCACGATCCGACGTCTTTCATCAAAAATCATAAAGCATTCACAATTCAGGCGGTCCGAAAAATGCGCCATTAAATCACCCATCACATTATTTTTCGGAGCATATTTCGCTAACAGCCATCCATTTTCCTGCTCATCAAATCTCAGAAACCCTTTGAGATGATGTGCCTCGTTATCATAGCCTCTCACTGCCTCAAATAGTTGCAGCACAAACGGATTCCCGTAGCTTCGACAGGCCTTTGCGCCTTCCTGGTATGCATAGATTAGAAAGCGGTAAATCATCTCACCTTTCTCTGGATTTCCCGCAAGAACAGCCTTCATCACCAGTTCATAGGCCTCCTCCGAAATCCGCAGGCGTATTGACCGCTGCACCTTGTCACTCTTTTCTGCATCCGGCTCAACATCAATATATTCCGCAAATAAATACAGCTCTCCACCGTTCTCCCCACAAACCTCAATCCGGTTTTCCTCGTGACGGTGTACCGACGCCCACGCATCATAAATTGCTGTAAATATGCCTTCCACACTGTCTTCACACCGGTAAATATACAGTCTCTCCATCTATCTCTCCTCTTCTATCCCGTTGCTGCCGTGAAGGCAGGCAATTCAAACAATGACATCTGATGTCCATATAAAGCATCTTTCAGATTTTTGGGAAGTCTTTCATTCAGCATAAGACTCTGTGTCACATAGTTCTCATCCAGATGCAGCTGCCCCAGTGTTTTTCCCGCGCAGGTAATAAAATACTGTGCACGCTTTAAAACAACTCCGATTCTCTTCAGGCTTTCAAAAGAGAGACCTCCGCTTTTTCTTGCTTCCACAATACGTCTGGCTGACTTTGGCCCAATTCCCGGTACACGCAGCAGCAGAAAATAATCTGCCTTCAACACCTCCACCGGAAAAACTTCCATATGATGCACCGCCCAATCACATTGCGGATCCAGCACCGCATTAAAATTTGGCCGATTTTCCGTCAAAAGCTCTCCTGCCGCAAATCCGTAATACCGCATCAGCCAATCCGCCTGATACAGGCGGTGCTCCCGTAACAGTGGCGGTCCCCCCGGTAAATCCGGCAGGGTGGAATCTTCATTTACCTTGACAAAAGCAGAATAGAATACCCTCTTTAAATCGAACTTCTGGTATAACGCCTCAGCCACCGAAACCAGCTGATAATCGGTCTCCTTGGTCGCCCCGATAATCATCTGGGTACTCTGTCCGGCAGCTGCGAACCCACGTCCGGCAGGTTTTCCTACTTCATTTAAGAGTGCAAGACCCTGGTATTTCTTCTCCGGGACTGCCGGTACCGTACCATCTTCCGCCACAGATGCCTGTACTGTACTTTGTAAAGAAAAACTACCATCCCCTGCAGGTTCCGATTTCGTTGATATCCGTCCGGTCTCTATCCCGTTAGTGCGGAATCTTTGTTCAATTCCGGCCTGTTTTGCCGCTTTTTTTGTAAAATAGTAGGCACTTCGATTTCCTCCCATAAATCCAAGCAACTGCCTGCTCTCTGCAATACCTGCCTGAATCTGACGCATCGGTTCCAAAATATTCTTCCGCGTCTTATTCGGAGCAAGCAGGCGCAGTCCTTCATTTGTCGGGAGCTCGAGATTTACGCTCATACGGTCCGCATACCAGCCGGCATACTCCACAAGCACCGGATTTGCTCCGGGAATTGCCTTGCAATGAATATATCCGCGAAAATGATACTCCTCCCGCAGCATCTGTAACGTCCGGCAGATTAGCTCCATTGTGTAATCCGGAGTATGTAAAATCCCGGAACTCAGAAACAATCCCTCAATGTAATTCCGCTTATAAAACCCAATCGTCAGCTCACAAAGCTCACGCGGTGTAAAACTGGTACGGGGAACATCATTCGAGGAACGGTTGATGCAATATTTACAGTCATAAATACACTCATTGGTAAACAGCACCTTTAACAAAGAAATACAACGTCCGTCTGCCGAAAAGGAATGGCAGATTCCGGCAGCAACAGAATTTCCCAACTCCCCCTTCTTTCCTTCGCGCTGCATCCCGCTGGAAGTACAGGCAACATCATACTTTGCCGCATCCGACAAAATCTCAAGCTTCTGCTCTATTGACAGTGATTCATTCAGTATCATCCCTCATACTCCTTTAATTTCTCGTAAAAACCGTATATCACCCCGGTTCCGGTTTCCGCTTCTTTATCGTTCATGATTTCCAAGGAAGCACTGATTAATACAGTGCTTCCTTAGAAGCCTCCGGCGGATCGCACGAATTTGCAGCAGAAATTGTAGCTTCGCTACGCAAATTCGGCGTGGAAACACTTTAATCAGCGTTTCCCTAACTCATTATATCATACACTTGTTCGATTTTCAAGTTCTGTATCAAATATTTGTTCGATTTATTAAATGGTATTTTCCTTAGTCTTCTTAGCCCTTTTTATAAGATGTACCAATTTATAAGCTTTCGCATAAAGTAATGGAAAGACTTTTTCTGAGGTCTCCTATGGAAAATAAAAGTTACTTTCTCTCCCTTCTGACAGAGGTTGAACCGGACGCAATTGCCGTTTTAAAGGGAAATCCCACCTATCCCGACATCAACGGTGTAGTCAAATTTTATGCTCTTCCGGAATCCGGCATCTTAATTGCGGCAGAGGTCTCCGATTTGCCGGACGGCGAACCGGAAAATCCCGAGTTCTTTGCATTTCATATCCATGAAATCGGAGATTGCTCCGGCAATTTTGAGAATACCGGAAACCATTACAATCCGGACAATATGCCCCACCCGGAGCATACCGGGGACCTGCCCCCGCTCCTCTCCAATGACGGGTACGCCTGGATGGTCTTCTATGACAGTTTTTTAACTCTTCCGATGATTCTAAACCGCTCCATCGTGATTCATCAGAAACCGGATGACTTTACCACGCAGCCTTCCGGCAATGCCGGCGAGAAAATTGCCTGCGGTGTCATCCGGGAGCCTTCGATTAAATGATATCATACCTGGACAGCTCCTCTTCCCCGGAGAGCCGGCTGTTCTTATACGAAAATAAGGGCTGCCTGTTTCTTTGGCAGCCCTGACTCTATGATTTCTTCCTGATTATCTGATTGACTGCTTCTAAAATCAATACTATAATATGGAGTAAGAAACACCGGACAGAACTCATTTCTGTTTACAAAAACATTCTGACTACCACAAAAGGAGTGCTTTATGAAAATCTACGTAAATCAGTTGGGATATCTCCCTGAAAGCAGTAAGATTGCCGTTTTTGCAATGTCACAGGAAGCCGCTTCTGCCGGTCCTGTACTTTCAGGCAACGCAAAGCTTTGTAAAACAGACGGCACTTGTGTGTTTGAAAAGGCTCCGGTTGCTTTCGGCCCGGACACAGCCTCCGGAGATTATATCCGGCACATGGATTTCTCTGAATGTACGGAATCCGGTACCTATTATATCAAATGGAATAACGAAACCTCTTATCC
>JAQXOR010000076.1 GCA_029099805.1 Lachnospiraceae bacterium | reverse complement strand
GGTAAGTTCAAAAAGTAATTTGGCTCCAATAATCGCTCAAAAGTGGCGAGCTTCTGAAAAACAGCAAGTGTACCATCCATATCGAAAAAATAGCGTTGTTTCTTCATGATTTGCTCCTTGTGGTGAGAGTACCTAATCTTCATCCGAATAAAAATCCTTCGTTGCTACACAGGCTCCGGTAATGAGACCGGCAACAAAGGCTCCGGCTAAAACAGCCGCAGAAATCAGTGCGTGGAAAACCTTATGCTTCACAAAGCTCACTCCTTTCTTTAATGAGGTAACTATCGTTTAATACAAACACGATATCGTTTTCCTGATAAGAGGTTTCTTTCAGTGTACGATAAACACAAATAATATTTTTCGCTTCATCGACAACCGTGTGAGTATAGGTTTGTCCTTTTTGTTCCTTTTTGCTTATAATGCCTTGTTTTACAGAAGGCTTCCGAATGGTATAAAAAGACAATCCTATCAAAGACACTACAAAAGCCGTAAAAAGAAAATCCGCAAACACAACCAGCTCTCCATTGTGAGAGAGAAAGGCGGTTACACAAAGTAAGATATTGATAATTGAATAAAATCGGACATTTTTCTTCTGTTCCTTCCGAAACTCTTTGTATTCCGGGTATTTGCTTATCTTCTGAAAAAGCTCTTTTTCGTTCATAAAAACTCCTTGACCAAAAAAAAATATTTCACATATTAGATAAGTTTCTGTTTAAGTTTTTGTGAAGATTTCGGCAGGGGAAACGAAAACAAACTTGACATTTCGAGGGGAGTTTTGTATAGTAGATTCAAAAGCATAAAAAAAAGAGCAGATGCTCCGGGAAGAAATAGAGAGATTCAAAAACGACACTATTCAAGAACTCTCCTTTCTGGTTATTTTACGAAAAGTAATCAAAAGTAATCAAAAGTAATCAAACTCAAAACAGCAAAACCCTTGATTTTACTGGGTTTTAAGGACTTTGGAGGCGGGTTCGATTCCCGTTATCTGCTCTTTTTCTTTTTCTGTAACGCAGTGAAAGTCATTTCGTACAGCATGCCATGCTTTGTTTAGAAGCATGTTTGTTTTTTATTTATTTCAGATTGAGTCCGCAGGACACTGAACACTGTCCCTTTGCGGAAAAGGAGTACCTATGGCAGACGAAAAGAAAGTATTATTCAGCGGAATGCAGGCAACCGGCAACTTAACTCTCGGAAATTATCTCGGAGCCTTAAAGAACTGGGTTTCCATGAATGAGGACTATGAATGCTACTACTGTGTAGTAGATGAGCATTCTATTACTGTGCGTCAGAATCCGGCAGAGTTGAGGCAGCGTGCCCGTGCTCTTCTGACCCTTTACATTGCTGCAGGATTGGACCCGGAAAAGAACTGCATCTATTATCAGTCCCATGTTTCCGGTCATGCCGAACTTGCGTGGATTTTAAATTGTTATACCTATATGGGGGAGCTGCAGCGGATGACACAGTTTAAGGATAAGTCCGCAAAGCATGCTGACAATATCAATGCCGGCTTATTTACCTATCCGGTTCTGATGGCCGCGGATATCCTTCTGTTCCAGGCCGATGTAGTTCCTGTCGGCATCGACCAGATGCAGCATTTGGAGCTGACCCGCGATATTGCCCAGCGTTTTAACGGTATTTACGGTGATGTGTTTAAGATTCCGGAAGCCTATCTCGGAAAAGTCGGAGCAAAGATTATGAGCTTACAGGATCCGTCAAAGAAGATGTCAAAGTCGGATGAAAACCCGAATGCAAGCATTTACCTGATGGATGACCCTGACACGATTATCCGCAAGTTTAAGCGTGCTGTTACCGATTCCGGCAGTGAAGTAAGATATTCGGAGGACAAGCCGGGTGTCAGCAACTTAATCGATATCTACCGCGCTACCACCGGAAAGTCCGTGGAAGAAGTAGAAAAAGAATTTGACGGTAAGGGCTACGGTGACTTTAAGCTTGCCGTAGGCGAATCTGTAGTCGATGTTTTAAAGCCGCTTCAGGAGCGTGTTGCTGAGCTTTCGAAGGATAAAACCTATATAGACTCTATTATTAAGAACAATGCGGAACGTGCAAACTATGTTGCAACAAAGACGCTCCGCAAGGTGCAGAAAAAAGTCGGCTTCCCGGAGCGCATCCGGTAAGCTGTCAGGAGCGGTCGCACGAATATGCGCGATTCCCGCTCTTGCACCAAAAACCATACAAATAAAAATTTGCAGTTGACTTATCAGTTTTTTCAAAGCGCAACGCTTCGTCGAACTTCCTCTAACCGGTTCTAAACGTCTCTCAGGTGTGTCCTCGAGACTTAGAACCGGTAAGAGGTGATTTCGACTCAGCTAAATACGCGGTCCTTCGGACAAATTCAAAAACTTGATAAGTCAACTGCAAATTTTTTATGTGGCATTACTTTGAAAATCGCAAGAGCCCGCCACGCCCGAGCCATCGCGCATATAAATGCGGCCGCTCCTCTTCCTTTTACTCTTCAAATTCTACTGTTACATAATATCCGCGGCTGTTCTCTTCCACATCTTTTACAACGCCGTTCAGCTTTGTCAGCCTCTCACGGAACGGAATATTTCCGGACATGGCTACCGCCGGCTCTATTACATAGTAAAAAATTGCATTCGGAAGCGTCGACTCTCTGATTTCCACCTCATCTCCCGGCTTTACAAGGTCGGGACGTTCCATTTTGAACTGCATTGTTCTGGACATAACAGCCTTCCCTCCTGACACTTACTTACACGGCATATCGCCGTTATAATACTCCAAAAGATTCTCTTTCAAGGAAATAAATGCAGGGATATATGAATCCAAAATACTCCCTACCAAATTCTTTGCCGCTTTCTCATCATATACATGCGTCATATCGTTTCTGTCCCTTAACATAGATAACCATATTTGTTCTTCGATAAAATCATATACTGAGTAAGCCGATTTAATTATCTCCCGTGGAGAACCCGTATTGGCGATGCTTTTTCCTTCATACATCATCAATTCCTTTAGAACTTTCCACCCCAGCTCAAACTGTAGGAAAAATTTGTCAATAATACCGCTCAAAATAAACTCATTCTCTAAATCTTCATCCTTTGCCTTTTCAAGCACAGCCAGATTAGACATATAGTTCTCAAACTTTTTCATATAAAACAATCCCCTCCTTCCGGATAGAATTAATCAAGCCATCCGCAATTTCCGATGACAAATCAACCACATCAAATGTAAGAAGTGTTGAAACCTCCTCCTCCACAGCAAGTGAAAAAGAAACAACATCCCCTCCCAAAACAGCCAGATCAATATCACTTATTCGCGTATAATCACCTCGCGCACGAGAACCGAATAATATAACCTTCTCCATTCCGCATTTCTGCGCCAAATCAATTATTTCACTTATCACATTGTCTCTTAATCCTGTCTGTTTCATTTTCCTTCCTCACTAAATAAAACCGTCATCCTAACAGCTCCAGCATCTCCAGGCTCTTAAACTTCCGCCCGATATGTATGGAAAGAAACTCCTTGATTACCTTCTTTAGCTGTAAAAGAACCTCCTCCGATACAGTAAAGGTATAGAGGCTCTCAATCGGAGTAGCCAGAATGTACTGCATGGTATAGAGGGTAGAACCCGATACCGGCTGAAAATCATCTGTCTGATTTAGTTCCGGAATAGTTCTGCCCGTTTGTAATTCCTGCCGTTCTTTTTCCCGCTCCTGCCAAAGCTTCTCCGCACACGCTCTGCAAATACACCCGCCGTTTTTCGCGGAAAACCAATACAAATCGTCCTTACCTCTGCATTTCACGCATTCAAATACCTGTGGTGAAATACCGCATACGGAAAGCATCTTCAATTCAAATGCTGCCCGTACCAGTTCCGTACCGATGGAGCGCTTTAGAAGCGCCCCAAGGGAACGATACAGCACTTTTAATTCTTCCTTTGCCGGCAGTCCTTCCCGCGTCACAGCTTCGGCAAACTCACAAAAATACACCCCGTAATAAACAGTTTCCAGGTCCTCCCGCAGATTTGCAAAATAGTTCTCAACCTCAGCGCTTTGCAGCGTATAGGAGGTTCTGCCCTCATACAAGGTAAATCTTCCGAACACAAAAGGCTGACTGCAGCCAAGCAGCGCTGCCGTCGGGCGTCTGGCCCCTTTCGCAAATGCGGAGATTTTACCCTTTTCCTTCGTCAGTAACACAATCCTCCGGTCATACTCACCGATTGGCTGTGCCGACAATATGATTCCTGTCACTGTTATGCTCTCTGTCATAGGACTCTCCCTGAACTGCCTGATTCTGTCTTTTTTCCCCGTCTACCGCTTCCCGGTAGCACAAATAATCCGTCACTCTGCCGGAAGTAATAAAGCGTGTCCAATATTCATCTTCCATTGTCATACCCCCATGATTTCTTTCCCGGCTAATCCCGGTCCGTCATCTGCTGATTTGTATCAAATTTCTTACTTACCGATACAAAACTAGCATTTCCGAAACACTAAAAAATACACTGATACTAATATCCTAGCCTACAAAAGAAATTGGGGCTTGACACGTTCCCTATCCTGCTGTCTTTTCCGCGTCCTTTCCAAGAAAAAACGCTACTCATCCTCTTTACGCTCTACATAACCATAGTTCTTTAAAAGAAAATCACTATCCCGCCAGTCTTTTTTAACCTTGACCCAGAGCTTCAAATTGACACGGTATTCAAACAAAAGCTCAATTTCTTTTCTCGCTTCCGTGCCGATGCGTTTAAGCATTGCTCCCTGCTTACCGATAATAATACCCTTGTGGGAATCCCGCTCGCAGATAACGGTAGCATCAATGTCTACCATTCCACCGTTCGGACGTTCCTTCATCCGGTCGATTGCCACCGCAATGCCATGCGGAATCTCATCGTCTAAAAGACGAAGTGCCTTTTCTCGAATAATCTCTGCCGCAATCTGGCGTTCCGGCTGGTCTGTTACCGTATCCTCATCATAATACATCGGACCTTCCGGAAGTAAAGAAAACAAAAGGGCCTGCAGCTTATCTACATTCCGGCTGCGAAGTGCACTGACCGTAATAACCGCCTCAAACGGAAATGTCCCGCGATACGTCTCCTCCGCCTTCGCAAGCACCTCCTTATCCACGGTATCCATCTTATTGATTACCAGCACGACCGGCGTCTTCGTACGTGCCAAAACCTCCAGAATGTGCTGTTCCCCTGCACCTATATAATCTGTCGGCTCTACCAGCCATAATATCACATCTACCTCTGACAGCGTTCCTTCCGCCACATTTACCATATACTCACCGAGCTTATTCTTCGCCTTGTGGATTCCCGGTGTATCCAAAAAAATTATCTGGCCCCGTTCATCGGTATATACCGTCTGGATGCGGGTTCTGGTAGTCTGTGGTTTGTTTGACGTAATTGCTATCTTTTGTTTGATTAAATGATTCATCAGAGTCGACTTCCCGACATTCGGTCTGCCGATTAAAGCCACAAAGCCCGAATGAAATCCCTGTCCGGCTTTCCCTGCTTTTTTCTTATTCCTGCTTTTTTGTTCCATTTCTCTTCTCCTAACAAAGCAAGTCACGCACCGTCACAAAATGCTCCGCATCCTCACGCAGTTTCTTTTCCGAACCTATCGTACAGCAGCAATTCTGCTCCAGCATAGTACGTACGCCCTCTGCCAATGCACGAATATCATCTACCGTAACATTTAATATCTCATTGCGGTGTAACTGAACAGACTCAAAGGTCCGTCCGGTCAGATACGCCGTAAGTCCCCGTTCTCCTTCCATACGCGGATTCCGCGGCATATCAACATTGCTCATGGTACCGATTACATATTTTGTCATCTCCGCCTCATCTGCATCAAAACCGGCAATATACTCTACCGCATCCTCATATACCTTCATTGTTCTGGTAAGGTGCGGATCCCTCCAGGAATAAAATGCCATCCTTCCGTTTTCCATCGCCATCAGTGCAGCACCGTAAGCTCCGCCCTTGACACGCACATTATTCCAAAGATAGCCGTAACTCATCGCCGTGCGAAGTACCTCATATGCTCCTGTATAAGACGCTCCTGCTTTTTTGAAATCACCTGCACAGCATACATACTGCACCTGTCCCGGAGTAATAAATCCCTCATTTTTCTTCTCCGGGGTAAGGACAAGTGCTCCTCCCTTTGCTTCTTTTGCAAAGCTGTCTATCAACGGGATACACTGCCCCTTTACTTTCTCATAGCCGGCGGCATCGGCAGTTACGCTTATGGTAAGCACATCCCTTGCAAAAATACAGCCGCATACCTCCGTCAGCTTCCGTATCAGTTCCTCCCGACGCGTTTCATACTGTGCTAACAGCTCTGAAATAAACTCGTAGTAAGCGATACCGTCTAACAGCTCCATTGCTGTACCTACTTCCGAGAAATACGACGAGGCACGCTTTACCGCAGCCCCCTGCGCCATATCCGTATAACCGCTTTCCAAACTGCTTTTCTGCTCAAGTAAAATCTCCCGGATTCGTGCCGGATTATCAATAATGGTTTCGGTAAGCATCTCTTTCAGATAAGAAAACAGCTCCGGGATTTTTCCGTACAGGGTCTTTCCTTCCGCAAGGAAAAATACACGATACCGGTGTAAATCGTCATACTTTGATGTTATCATGGTACTAACCGAGATACCGCCGGTATTAATATTAATCTCATTATTCAAATCCAGATAACTATGCTGTTTTGTATTCATACGCCCGAAAAGCCTCGTGAGAATACCGGCATAAGGAAGCAGCTCCGCCGGCACCTTTTTCATATCAAAAAGCAGCTTCACATATGCAATACCACCGGTAAACATCTCCTGATGCAGTGCAGTAATATCCGCAATCTTTTTTACCTCGTTAATAATAGGGTCTGCCTCCGCTTTAATATCCTCTCTTGTGAGCCGCGGGATCTTTGCCAGATCCTCCGGTGATGAAGGTTCGCTTTGATACAGCTTTAATGCCCTGGTCTGGTCAACCAGAGCCTCTGTTTCTTCCCTTCCGAGGCTTTCCTTGTACGTTGCCAGAGTCTGTCTCATTTCCTTTTCCTTCTCGGCAAGCATTCCCACCTTCGGCAGCAGCTTTAAAAATACCGCATGCTTTCTGTCGAGCAGATATTCCTGCACAAGCTTTTCGAAATAGTCGGTCTCAATCAGGTCACGCAGCTTATCAAACACCGGTGTCCAATACAAATTATCAAAAACCTTTGTATCGTCATAAAGCCATGTGGCGAGTATCTGCTGTCCGTAACGCAGTCCCTTCGGATAATGTCCGGAATCTCCTTCTCTGAGCGAAAATTCCATACGATTTAACGCTGCAAGAAGTGACTTTTTGGAAATTCCTTCCTTCACACATTTTTCCAGAGTTTCCGTAATTACCCGTAAAAACTCTTCTGCCTTGCCCGCTTCGGCGTTTTTTGCAATAATTGAAAAGAACGGCTGGAGCATTTCATCAATAAACATTGCGGAATAGTCCGCACCGATTCCGGCTTCTGTCAATGCGATTCTGAGCGGAGTGCCCGGAGTATTTATAAGTGCCGAACAAAGCAGGGAAAACGCCGTCTCCTTGACAATATCTTCCTCTCCCGCAAGTGCTACACTATAGGCAAAGTATGCCGCATTCTCTGCCTCCTCGGAAGTGTTCACGGAATAAAACCGCTCCACTGTTTTCTTTTCGGTAAAGCTCTCCTGCTTTTTCAGGGAAGAATCCAGCGTTATCCGTTCAAACCGGCTCAGATACTCCCTGTCCATCCAATCCAGGCGTTCCCTTACATCCATATCCCCGTAAAGATAAATATAGCTGTTTACCGGATGATAATACCGCCGGTGGAACTCTAAAAACTGCTCGTAGGTAAGTTTTGGAATCACATCCGGGTCGCCACCCGACTCTACACCGTATGCCGTCTCCGGAAATAACGTCTGCTGCATTTCGGAAAACAATACTTCTTCCGGACTGGAAAAAGCCCCTTTCATCTCACTATATACTACACCATTGTAAGAAAGCTCCGCCTCCGCGTTTTCCAGCTCGTAATGCCACCCCTCCTGCAGAAAGATTTCCTTATGCCTATAGATATCCGGAAAGAACACCGCATCCAGATATACCTCCATCAGATTCGCAAAATCCTTGTCATTACAGCTTGCTACCGGATAAATTGTCTTGTCCGGATATGTCATCGCATTTAAAAACGTATTTAAGGAACCCTTTACCAGCTCTACAAAAGGATCCTTCACCGGAAAACGCTCCGAACCACAGAGCACCGAATGCTCCAAAATGTGCGCAACACCGGTAGAATCCTCCGGCGGAGTACGAAATCCTACAGAAAACACCTTGTTATTGTCTTCATTGGAAATCACCGCAATTCTGGCACCGGATTTTTTATGACGGAGTACAATACCAAATCCGGAAATATCCGGAAGATTTTCCTCCGAAACAATCTCGTATGCCGTTAAGTCCTTTATCGTCTCAATATTTGTGATACAATGCCCCATTTTCCCTGTTCTCCTTTTTACCTTTTTGCTTATCTTACCACAACAGCCGCAAAAAATCCATAAAAATTGGCAGTATCATTGACAAAATTGTAAAATTATGCTATCTTAAATTTAAGCTAGGTAGTACGGCTAATCTATTATTTTTTAGTTTCGGGAGGAACACAGGATGAACGGAACAGTTAAGTGGTTCAATGCAAAGAAGGGGTTTGGCTTTATCTCCGATGAGAACGGAACGGATGTATTCGTACACTATTCCGCACTGAACATGGACGGATTTAAAGTCCTTGACGAAGGCGACAAGGTAGAGTTTGAGGTTGTGACGGGTGAAAAGGGTCCGCAGGCTGCAAACGTTACGAAGTTATAATTCACAATCCTAAGGCAAGCACAAAGAAGCAGGTCAGGTGACCTGCTTCTTTTCTTTTTGTTACGGCATAAGCTTCAGCCGCAGTTTATGCATTCTCTTTTGCTTCGATTTCATCAAAAATATAATCAAGTACCGGAGCAAGTCCGACGAACTCACAACCGTAAATTATTCTGTTCTCCTTACCCTCTGCGCTCCGGATAATCTTTACCACTGTATACAAGACCGAATCACTGCTGCCCAGCTCCAGCTTTGCGTTAAAATAATACCCGATAGGCAGGATACTCTCACATTCAAACCTGATTCCGCCCTTAGAAATATCTGTCACAATAATCGGCGTATCCTTTACCTCAACCTTTACATTATCCTGCTTGAACAGAGACGACACACACAATTCCAAATCAATCGGCAGACGTCTGTTCTTTCTTTTTTCCTCCATACGCTCCTCCTTTTATTTTTCAAAATATCTGTACATTTACACTTTACACTTTATAAGCACAGTATACCCTTTTTCCTCCGGATTGACAAGCATTTCTTATTTCGGCAAATAGGAAAAATAATCGTTGACCAGAATTCCCTTGGACATTGCAAACTTCTGCTTTACCTCACGCTTTTTTCCCTCCAGATATTCTTCTGTAACAGTCGCACCGTTAAGCGGCGTTGCTGTTCCGGTCACGGCATTATATGCCACCCGGTCGGTTATAAAGCTCTTATTATCAAAGATGACTAAGCCTTCCTGATCGGAAAGAATATCCGAACCGGCATACAGTCTGGAATCATAGGGAAGCCCAAACAGGTTCGCAAGTGTCGGGGCTATGTCCAGACCGGAACAATATTTCTCTATCGTAATCTTTTCCTCCATACCGGCTGACCAGAGAATGAAATAGTTCTTGTACAGCTCAAAGTTTTCCTCTACCTCATGTCCTGCCAGCTCGTCAATATACTGCTTTTCCAGCCCATAAGGATAATGGTCGGCGGAAAGAGCAATTACCGTGTGCTCGGCAACCCCTTCGGCCTCCAGACGTTCCAGCAGATACGTCAGAGCCTTTTCCAACTCGTAATTGCAGGCAAGGTATGCCTTTGCAGGTTCGGAATACGGCAAATCCTCTACGACTCCCCGATTCCGGTTCGCCATGGTATTGTCCGTGAAGGTATACTCCATGTGACCGCTGACCGTCATGTAATATATGTGAAACGGTTCCCTGTCTATGTACTCCGGCACTGTTACTTCCATCATTTCCAAATCGGAACGCGGCCAGCAGGTACTCGGAAGCAGCAGACCGTTTCCGATACCCTTATAGGTATATCCAAGATTCGGATGGGACTTATCTCTCGAATAATACGAATACTTGTGATTATGATAGGCAAGTGTTTGATAACCAATAGCGGCAAACTGATTCCCGAATGCAAACCGCATATCATTCTTTGCGGAGCGGGTCATACTGTTCGCCCCGTCCGGAAGCAGTCCGGTGCACGCCACATACTCTCCGTCACTCGTACTGGTATACCAAAGCGGTGTATAAAAATTTTCAAACACAAATCCGCTGTGTGTCAGCTTATAAAGAGTCGGTGTCAGTTCCTTATCCACCGCCAGGGGAGAAAATGCCTCCGCCGTAAGTAAAATAAGATTATAGCCTGCAAACTTTCCGGTATATTCATTCTCCTTCTCCGGCGACAGTCCCGAAAAATAGGTATGTAACGTCTTAATCTCCTTATTACTCTCCTGCTCTGCCAGCTTAGCAAAATCATACAGCTCATGAAATACGGGAGGTGTCGGTACCGCCGTAGGCGTTATCTCTACCGTTATTTCGCCGGAACCCATTTCGTCTCCTGGAACAGAAGGTACCGGTGTTACCTCTTCCTGCACAAACGGCGTCACAGGCCTTCCCGTCAACAGTACTTCCTCCAGGTCATCGCCCTCCCTGCCGAAGAGAATTTCCTTGATATCCATTCCGGCCGAGGTAAAAAACCCAAGTTTCTGTGTTCCGAGCGTTGCCTCCCAATCATGAACGTAT
>JAQXOR010000075.1 GCA_029099805.1 Lachnospiraceae bacterium | reverse complement strand
ACAAATTTAACTGTGTTACTAAATGCCTGTCTGAAATCTTCATCTTTTAGTACTTGAGAATAATTATCCAAACCGACAAAATGTGTCAGGCTCGGATTAAGTGCAAAAAAGTCTGTGAAACTAAATATCAATGTCAAAACCATTGGTAAAAAAAGGAACAGTGTCAGCAAAATTAGTGCCGGACCAAAAAAAGCCATTCCTAAAATAGATTCTGATTTCTTCTTCATTCTTCTGATATATAACGCTTCAGCTTTGCGTTAATCCTTTCTACAGATTTATCCAGCTGTGCCTGTGGATCAGCTCCACTTAATACACAATTTTCCAGTACTTGCTGAAATGATGTACTTACCTGTGGATATGCAGGTGTTTTTGGCCTTGGATGACCATATGTGCTTAATTGATAGTATAGTGCCTTATAATTTTCGTCCGTTGCAAAGGCATCAATAGCTTCATATGCCTCATAGGTAGACGGAAAAGATTTTGTTTTCTCCCATAACCTTTTGCCACTTTCCACACCACTCATCCATTTTACAAGTTCTGTTGCTCCCTCAATATGCTCGGTTTTAGAAGATGCTGCAAACGCCCATGAACCGGTTGGTGTATAACGTTCTCCATCCCAATTATCTCCCACGATATATGGTGCAACACCCAAATTAATATCCGGATAACTGGTATAAATTGTATTGACTTCCCAAGCTCCGTCAAACTTAAAAGCAGCCCTTCCGCTTTCAAACAAATGATCAATCGGTACTTTTGACATATAACCCTTGTTTAGTAAAGATTTAAAATATTCAACCGTTGCCACGTTTGATTCTGAATTAAAAATCCCGTCAACGGACAAACCGGATTCATCTACCAGGTCTCCACCATTGGACCAGAAAAACGGTGCATAATAATAAATGGTTGCTTCTCCTGCCGGAAATGTCATATCCAGCACATAACCATTCCTTTCCTCCATAATAGGCTTTATTTTTTCCGCTACTTCTAAAAATTCTGTATAAGTCCACGGATGTTCTGCATCCGGTACTTTAATTCCCGCTTCCTCCAAAATGTCCTTATTATAATAAAGCCCAACACTGGATTCCATAGCGCCTAATGCATACAAGTGGTTATCATATGTTCCCTGTTCAATAATGGATTCAAGATAGATTCCTTTCTCTTCTTCGGACAACTCAGCTAATGGCTGAATAATTCCGTTCTCTGCATACGCCGAAATATTCGGTCCGTCTACAGTAAGCACATCCGGAAGACCGCCGGACATAACAGACGCATTAATCTTATCTGAATATCCTCCTCCACTATCATTTCGCGGAATAAATTCAATGTCAGCGAAATACTGGCCGTTATAAGCTTTATTAAAAGACTCTACTGCTTCCCGGTAACACCGTCCTTCTTCCGTATCTTCAATAGAATGCACCCAGATAGATAAATACTGTTCTCCTTCATCATATCCGGAAATACTTCCCGGTTGTGGTATGCTTTTTTGACATCCTGTCATACACAGTGCCGACAGTATCATAGTCAAAAAAGCCAGTGTGCGTTTTTTCATGGTACCTTCTCCTTTCCTGACGCCATAACATATTCTCTTACCGATAGTATCATATTGTTTTAGTAACCGGTAAAGTAACCGGTTACTTTAATCTAAAAATATCATACTTCTATGTAGATGTCAATCCCTTTTTTAAAAAAAATAACCGGTTCCTTAACCAGTTATTTTTTGGTTGTTTTTTTTAATCATTGTTGTTATACTAGAAGCATGGGTTGATAAGGCAATCTGTTTATTAATGATTTGATGTAATGAGGAGACAAGGTTATGGAAAATAAAAAAGTTACTTTCAGTGATATTGCAAAATATACCAATTTCTCAAAAACAACAATTTCGCGATATTTTAATAATCCCGATTCCCTCACCCTTAAGAATCAGGAAATTATTGCACAGGCACTCATTGATTTGAACTACCAGGAAAATAAACTTGCCAAAGTTCTGGCAAACGGAAAAAGTGAGTTCGTTGGAATACTGCTCCCAAACTTGTTCTTACACTATTATTCCGAGATGCTTAATCAGATTTTATCTACCTATGAAACCTTTGGTTATAAATTTCTTGTTTTTGTTGGGACGGGTTCCGAAGAAACCGAACGAAAATATCTTCAGGAATTGCTGGCATATAAAATAGAAGGACTCATTGTGTTAAGCCATACCATTTCATCCGATGAATTAGCTTCTTACAACATACCGATTGTCACAATTGAACGCGAAGATAGCAATGTAAACAGTATTAATACGGACAACTACATGGGGGCAGTTCAAGCTACAAGTCTCTTAATTAAAAATAATTGCGATATTTTAATCCATGTTAATTCAAATGTTCAGGAAAATATTCCTGCCTATGGCAGAATCAAAGGCTTTTGTGATATATGCAGGCAACAAAATATAAATCATGAACTGATTCTTACAGACCTTGGAAACAATTATAACGAAACCAAGGAGCGTATAAGCGATGTATATTTCTCTGTCAAAGAAAAATATCCTAATATGCGAAAAGGAATCTTTATGGCGAATGACACTCATGCAAACATTCTTCTTAATCTTATTATGCGTGAATATGGTTCCTTTCCTGATGAATACCGTATTGTAGGATTTGATGATTCACCGATTGCATCAGAGGCAATTATTCCGATTAGTACTGTTGGACAGCAAATTGACAAAATCGCCTATGAAGCTATGAGGCTTCTTGTATCACAAATGAATGAACGAAAAAAAAGAAGACCAACACCACAAACAGAAATTGTTCATAAGAAAATCACTCCTATTTTGGTGCGGAGAGACACTACTACATAGATTTAATTCACGTATATTCCGTCTGTGGCACAAAGTGATCAATAATACGGATTGCTTCCTGTAACACTTCTTCCTTTGTCTTTCCGGCAACGTCCGCTGCACTATAAAATTAGTCAAACAAGATTTAGTAAATCATACTTGACTAAATTGCACGGAATGGGTTATATTTGCGATTGGCGAGAATCCGTATGCGGATATTCTACAGGCGATGAATCCGCCTAGCACCACATTAACGCCCTGCTAAACCGGGCGGTAATTAGCAGCGATACAACCGCTATTCCTGCGACGTAACAGATTCGCAGGAATAGCTTTCAAAACAGGAGAGGTTAGTCCACAACATACCGTGCAAGCTCCAGCGCAATATCAAAGTGGCCGGTATCGTGCTGTGTGCCTTTTGTCTGTCCTTCCTTACGTCTTAAATCCCATTTCGGTGCATCCAGCAAATCGCCGCTTGTAAAGAAGGTGTAGAAGTCAAGTCCCCGGAAATCACAGACTGCCTGTAGTCCGGCACATTCCATTTCTACGGAAATGCAGCCGTCGGCCTTTCGCTTTTCAAAGTTTCCTATCGTTTCGCGGTAAAAGGCATCGGTGGTCCAGGTTTTTCCCTTTATGTAGGGCAGTCCGTATTCTTCCATGAATTTTGCAACGACGTCAGCATTTTTTACGGTGATATAATCCGATGCCGGGGCGTAGTGGTAAGAGGTTCCCTCGTCCCGGTACGCTTCCGTCGGTATCATCACCTTGCCGTGGGCAATCTCTTTGTTGAGGCATCCGGCACCACCGAAGACGATATATTTCGTGGTATCCAGCTCTGATAAGGTATCCTCCAGATTGGCAACGCAGGCAGAAGCCCCGGCATAGGTTTTAAAGAACGCAAAGGTCTTTCCCTTATAATCAAGACTGTAAATCGGCGTTTCTCCGGTAACCGACCAGATGGAAGCGATTTTTTTGCAGTTATAGTTTGCCAGAACAAACTCCTCGATTTTCCAGGAAAAGGTCTGAATGCAGGCATCTGCCTTCGGCGCATTTTCCTTGCGGTGAGGGTTTATGATGGCGTTGGTTTTCGTGTCAAAGGTTTCGGTTATCATGGTAGTATTCTCCTTTCTTTCTTACAGTTTAGTTCATACCCAATCAGTGTCATTTTCTCATTTACCAACGTTTCCGTTCCGGTTTTTACAAAGCCCAGTTTTTCATAGAAATGACAGTTTCCGGCTTCCTGCTTAATAGTGCCGAGACTCCAAACGTCAGTGTTCGGGTAAAGCAGGAACAGCTTTTGCATGGCGAGTTGTGCAATTCCTTTGTTTTGGTGCTTTGGCAGAATGAATATCGGGGAAATGGTTTCGATAGTTTCTTTTGCATCCGGCTCCATCGTGTGTCGTACCCGGACCGCCCCCACGGTTTCACCGTCCGCCTGTATCAGGTAGTAGTGGGAGTTTGGATGGGTAAGCTGCCAGATGACCTTGTCAATGCTTTCTTTAACCGGGCTTGTTTCATCATCGTGGTATTTGTTATAAAGCGGAAGAAACGCCTCATATTTCATTTGATGAATAAGGGCTGCATCGTGTTCGGTTGCAAGGGTTAAGGTTACGTCTGGTTTCATCATGTCCTCCTTTCGAGTATACAAAGAATCGGGTCTGTACATTCAAAGTGATTTTATTCAGATTCGGAAAAACAAAAACGCACCGGACAGGTCTGTATGTCCGATGCGGCAGGCTCTTTTGATAGAGAAATCAAAGCTTACATTCTTTTCGCACAGACATATAAGACCTATCGGCTTATAGCTGCGCGGTGTTGCGGGGCTACAAGCAAATACGTCTGTAATAAATAATATACGCATAAGAATGTCTGCTCTGATTCATTTGTGTGCTCCTTAAAATTTTTTCATAGAATAGCACAAGTGGGATTGGATGTCAAGTACTTTTTTGTACAATACTAATCAGAAAGAGAGCTACTTTCGATCATAAGATAGTGAGGAAGAAGAGAATATGAAATGAAGCTCTTTGATTAGCAGGGAGAGGGGATAAAGCAACATGATTCACTTATATACCGACTGCTTTTTCAATTTGTTAGACAGCGCTGACATATTAATATAGTCGCTGTCAGCGGAGTATTAACTCAGGTACAACCTGAAATTTGTTTACTTCTTTTTCTTAACCTTTGGAGTAGGTAATTCTTCATACATGGCATTAAACAATTCTACCAAAAATTCTTTATTATCCAGCTCATCGACCAATAGCATTTCCTTTGCTCCATCATATGGCAATTCATACTCGG
>JAQXOR010000074.1 GCA_029099805.1 Lachnospiraceae bacterium | reverse complement strand
ATGGTGTATGAGTTAGTAGACAGAGGAATAGATGTTGTGGTTGCGGATAATCTGGAAACCGGCCACAGGGAGGCATTGCATCCAAAGGCACGCTTCTATGAGGGAGATATCAGAAATCGTGCCTTTGTAGATTCTGTATTTGAAAACGAAAGGATAGATGCGGTAATTCATTTTGCGGCAAATTCCCTGGTAGCGGAGAGTATGAAGAACCCGCTAAAATACTATGACAACAACGTATGCGGGACAAAGGTATTGCTGGAGTCCATGATTGCACATGATGTAAAGAAAATTGTATTTTCCTCCACGGCAGCTACCTACGGAGAGCCGGAGAATGTCCCGATTCTGGAGAGTGATAAGACAGCGCCGATTAATACGTACGGTGAGACGAAGCTGGCAATGGAGAAAATGATGAAGTGGACCGATACGGCACATGGCTTAAAATATGTCGCTCTTCGGTATTTTAATGCGTGTGGGGCACACCCGAGTGGTGCAATCGGTGAAGCACATTCTCCGGAGAGTCATCTGATTCCTCTGGTATTGCAGGTTCCGCTCGGACAGAGAGACCATATCGATATCTGCGGTACGGATTATCCGACGAAGGACGGCACCTGTGTGCGCGACTATATCCATGTCATGGACCTTGCACAGGCGCATGTACTTGCGGTAGAGTACCTGATGAAGGGTAACGAAAGCAATGTATTTAATCTCGGCAGCGGAGAAGGCTACAGTGTCAGGGAAATCGTAGAAGCAGCCAGGAGGGTGACCGGACTTCCGATTAAGGCGGAGGACGCACCGCGCCGCGGTGGCGACCCGGCAACGCTTATAGCGTCCAGTGAGAAGGCAAGAACCGTACTGGGGTGGAAGCCGCAGTACACCGACATGGAGGAAATTATTGCCACGGCATGGAAGTGGCACAGCACACATCCGGACGGATATGGAAAGTAAGGGTTTGACATCAAAGCTCAGATGTGAATAGAAAGTAGGAAAGAGTATGGCTCCCAAGAAGAATGAGATTGTGACTCTGGAGATTACGGATATCGGCAGCGGTGGTGAGGGTATCGGCCGTGCGGACGGCTTTACCCTGTTTGTGAAGGGTGCTGTTGTCGGTGATGTCATTGAAGCGAGAGTGCTAAAGGCAAAGAAAACCTACGGGTATGCAAAAATAGAGAGGCTGGTACGTCCGTCTGAAAACAGGGTACGGCCGGTGTGCCCTGTGGCAGGGCGCTGCGGAGGCTGTCAGCTGCAGCAGATGAGCTACGAGGCACAGCTTTCCTGGAAGGAAAGAAAGGTAAGGGAGTGCTTAGAGCGAATCGGAGGAGTGGAGTTTGAGGAGAATCGGGGTGTTCGGTTTCTTCCCATCTTAGGTATGGATACGCCTCTTGCCTACCGCAACAAAGCCCAGTTTCCGGTAGGAAGGGATAAGGTAGGCAGGATTGTAACCGGCTTTTACGCGGGACACAGTCATGCCTTGATTCCGAGTGATTTCTGCGCCATTCAGGCTCCGGTGAATGAAGTGATTTGCAGGACAGTATGCGAGCATATGGAGCGATACAAGATTGCTCCGTATGATGAGGAAACGCATACCGGACTGGTGCGTCACATAGTAACGAGAGTCGGAGCTGTGACGGGAGAAATATTAGTTTGTCTCGTTGTAAACGGGAAGAATGTTCCGAAGGCCGGAGAACTTGCAGAACACTTGAAGACGGCGGTGATGGAGTTTAACAGGAAGGACGCTGCCAAGAAACAGGAGAATGGAAAGTCAGGTAATGAGCTTAAGACCCGCAATGGGCTTGAGTCCGGCAATGAGCTCAAGTCGGACAATGAGTCGGAATCCGGCTTAACCCTAAAGGGGCTTTGCATCAATGTGAATTGTGAGAAAACCAATGTAATACTTGGAAATGAGATTATCCCGGTATGGGGAGATACGTATATTACGGATTATATCGGGGAAGTTGCATATCGCATATCGCCGCTTTCCTTTTATCAGGTCAATCCGAAGCAGACGAAGGTTCTTTACGGAAAAGCACTTGAATTTGCGGAGCTTTCCGGAAACGAAATCGTCTGGGATTTATATTGCGGAATCGGCACCATTTCCCTGTTCCTTGCGGCAAAGGCAAAGAAAGTGTACGGCGTGGAAATTGTGCCGCAGGCGATAGAAGATGCGAAGGAGAATGCAGCTCGGAACGGGATTACAAATGCGGAGTTTTTCGTAGGGGCGGCAGAGGATGTCTTACCGGCGAAATACCGCGAAAGCGGCGGAAGCATGCGCGCTGACGTGATTGTTGTGGACCCGCCGCGCAAGGGCTGCGACGAAGCATTACTTCAGACAATCGTTAAAATGGAGCCGGAACGTGTGGTATATGTTTCCTGTGACCCTGCAACACTGGCAAGAGATGTCAAGTATCTGGAGGGGAATGGATATACGTTAGTGAAAGCCCAGCCGGTCGATATGTTTCCGATGACGGAGCATGTGGAGACAGTCGTGTTGATGTCAAAGGTAAAATAGGGATAGCCGTCAAAAGGCTTGAAATAAAGGGCTTTAAGACCAAAGGTAGTATTTTTAGATGCTGCTTTTGGTCTTTCTTTTTCTTGTCGGTGGAAACCTATCGAATGACTGAAAATGGTAGGGTTGTGGCTACACTTTTGATATAGGGGTAGGTTGTGAATACACTATGGTTAAAGGCATAGGTTGTGGAAACACTATGGTTAATGGGTATGAGTCCGTATTTTGGTACACCTTGTGAGTATAAGAAAAATGAGGATGAACAGCCATAAACAAGGTGGTGGGGCAGAAAAGCACGGTCATTGAGAACCTTGAAACCATTCTGGAACAGACAGTCATTTATGCAGATGAGGAACTTGCAGAACTTGATGAGAAAATAACAGC
>JAQXOR010000073.1 GCA_029099805.1 Lachnospiraceae bacterium | reverse complement strand
TTCCTTCTCTTCCTTAGGATTTGCCTCCTCAAACCTCTCCCGGATTTTCTCTTTATCCAACATCATGTTTATCTCACACATCCTGTTTTTACGCTTCTCCCGTTCCGCCCATTCCGTCATCCTTTTTTCCTGTCTGAATTTATAAATGCTCCACCCCAAATTTCGCCCCAAATCTTTACCTTCTAATTCTTTATAGTTATGTTTTCAATGGTAAATTTCAAATTTCCTCTCGAAACATTACCATCCACTCATTCATTTTGCATTTTTCAATGGTAAACTTTCCAAGTATTCTCAAACTCTTACCATTTATTCCATTAATCTCTTTATTTCAATGGTACTTTTCTCTACAAAAGACTAACGCATACCATTTTCTGCTTCTTTTATTGGATTATTCTGCCCGAACCTGAGCAACCAATCAGACTTTCACTCTCAAGAATAAAAAGAATCCCCAAACACCCTATACTATAACTTTGCTGTCACCTCGTGTCCAAGAAAACACGAGGTGACAACACAATATAAATTTCCAAATCACGAACTAAAATCACAAAAGGTCTCTTACTTAACCTCAACCACCCAGTCTCTGGTATCCTTAATCTTGCCAAGCTGGATGCCGGTAATGGTATCATACAGCTTCTGGCTGTATTCGCCGATGGAACCATCTTTAATCTGCATTACACGATTTTCATAACGAAGCGCGCCTACCGGAGAAATAACCGCTGCCGTACCGGTACCGAATACTTCCTCTAACGTACCTGCCTCATACGCATCAACAAGCTCCTGTGCGGACACACGACGTTCCTCTACCGGAAGTCCCCATTCCTTGCAAAGCGCAATTACGGAATTTCTGGTAATACCCGGTAAAATACTGCCGTTTAACATCGGAGTTACAATCGTGCCGTTAATCTTGAAGAAGATGTTCATTGCGCCTACTTCTTCGATATACTTACGCTCCACGCCGTCAAGCCACAATACCTGAGAATAGCCCTCGTCATGTGCCTTTACCTGTGCAGCCATGGAAGCTACGTAGTTACCGCCGGTCTTTGCCTCACCGATACCGCCCTTTACTGCTCTCACATAGTCATCCTCAATCCAGATTTTAACCGGGTTAAGTCCTTCCGGATAATACGGTCCTACCGGAGAAAGGATGATAATAAACTGATAGGTATCCGACGGACGTACACCAAGGAACGGGTCGGTTGCGATAATAAATGGACGAATATACAGAGAAGTACCAGGCTTTGTCGGAACCCATGCCTCATCCATCTTAACCACAGCCTTTACCGCCTCTACAAAATCCTCCTCCGGAAGCTCCGGAATACACAATCTCTTATTAGTATTATTGGTGCGCTTTGCATTCATGTCCGGACGGAATAAAAGAACTCTGCCGTCATCTGCACGATATGCCTTCAGGCCCTCGAACATCTCCTGTCCATAGTGAAACACCATGGCAGACGGGTCCAAAACAATCGGCTGATACGGCACAACGCGCGGGTCAAACCAGCCCTTGCCGGTCTCGTAATTCATAATAAACATATGGTCGGTAAAAATCGTACCGAACTTTAACGGGTTTTCCGGAGTCGGAAGCGGCTTCGGGTTTGTTGTCTTTTCAATTCTGATGTTTAACATAAGGGTGTCCTCCTTCTCACTTTTTCTTACGGACATAACGGCAACGCTCGTATATCAAATCATAATAGGTCTGTTCCTCCGAAACATCCGCTAACTCCCAGTCCGGATCCTGATCCAAATTCGGAAGGTACTTGTCCGCATCATAATTATAATCAATTTTTGTAATAAAGGCTTCGTCACAGTAAGGAAGAAACTGCTCGAACACCGACGCACCGCCGATAACATATACCTGATCTGCCGGATACGGCAAAACAGCTGTCAGCGCCTCATCAATGCTGTGCACCACCGTCACATCATTTAGCTTCAGCTCTTTCTTTCTCGTCAGAATAATGTTGTTACGGTCACGCGGTGGCTGCCCTGCGGAAAACTGTTCCTGCACCAAACGGCTCATAATCACAGTCTTGTACATCGTCTCAAAGCGGAAAAAACGTTCATCCGTCGGAATCCGTACCAGACGACCTCCGCGATGTCCTATCGCCCAGTGATTATCTACCGTTGCAATCAGCTTCATCTGTTTCCTGCCTTTCTTACTAAATTCTCAAATATTGTAACGCTTCTTGTTTCATAATGCAAGCACTTTTTTGAAGTAACGCATAGAAACAATAAAGATTTGTTTACTTGCACCCCTCATAAAATGCTTCCAGCTCCGGTCTGCATTCCATAAAAATGCGTCCAAGCTCGGGATCAAAGTGCTGCCCAAGTGACTCCTCAATAATTGAAAAGGCTTCATCATAGGAAAAAGCTTCTTTATAGCATCTCCTGCTCACCAAGGCATCAAATACATCTGCAAGTGCCATAATTCTTGATTCTAACGGAATGTCGGTTTCCCCTTTGCCGGACGGATAACCGGTTCCATTCCACTTTTCATGATGATAACAGGCGACATTCCTTGCAACACAGACAAATTCATCATCCTCGACCCCCTGCAGAATGCTTTCAACAATACGTGCACCTTCCGCTGCATGACGTTTCATTTCCGCATATTCTTCCTCCGTATATTTTCCCGGCTTTCGAAGTACGGCATCATCAATGGCAATTTTCCCAAGATCATGCATCGGGGCCGCTTTTACTACCTGCTTTAAGAATTTATCGGAAAATTTGAACTGTTTCTCATATTTTTTAACTGCTCTGCAAAAATGCGTATCACCTGACTTGTCCGTTTAATATGACCTCCGGTATTACGATCCCTGCTTTCTACCATATCGGCCATACCAAGCACCATCATATCTTTGATATAGGTAATATGCTCTGTCTTTTCCTCTACATCCTTTTCCAGCTTGGTATTGTACTCCTCAATTGTATTATAATAGTTTCGTTCTGCCGTCCGATCAATAAACTCAATGAGATATCCTATCTGTGTCTTTCTGCCATAGGAAAGTTCCCTGATATCAACCTGGAAATAACGCTCCTGTACAGACACCGTACGGCTGACTCCTGCCTCGCCCGCATTTTCTACCAGACCACGGAACACTTTCTGATATAAATAACTGTCTGTGGAAGGGATTTCCTTATCTACAAGCCACCCACGTATTTCCGGAAAAAGCTCCTTAATGTTTTCATTTGCACTGACGAACCTATACTTATTGTCCACTACGATATAGCCATATTCTTTCATACGTTCAATGGAGCTGACGATATTCGCAGACATATCATACATATTGATCCGGTCAAAGAACTTTGTAAGCAGTAGCATTCCGACCAAGTATCCGATTGATAAATAACTGATTTTTGAGCCTGCCAGTCGTTCCAGTAAATAGGTAAGGAACACCGCAGAGCCGATTACACCGATAGTTACAACAGTGCGTGTCGAAATCTGTTGTCTTCTTTTAATCGCATAGACCATAAACCAAAGTAAAATCAGACTGTACATTCCCATCATAATCGGATACAGTATATGAAAAGGACCATATTCTTTTACTAAAAAATTATATCCGTTCCCATGTACAACTTCCACAGAAGCATAATATAGTCCGTTATATCCAATCGTCATTACAAATCCCAGCACGACGGATGCATAAGCTGTTAAAAAAGCAACCAGCGGTCGCGGCAATTTTATAGTACATAACCTTGCCATCACAAGGAGCGTCATTAACGGTGCATAACACCCGCCGATATATAACAGTCTGTTTGCCCAAATTGCCGTCTCAAGACTCTCCGCACACGCCTGCATATAACGTCCCAGACAATTCACGGTTACCAGTATACTAAAAAGAATGAATATAGTGTCTACGTTTTTATTCTTATACAAGAAACTTCCGGTCATAACTACAGCGATTACAAGTACTATAAAATAAAACCACGTTATCATCTGTTTCTCCTTAATTCGTTTGTAACTTGACTGAGGCAACCCTTTGAATTACATCAACTGCTGCCCGTTAATAATAAGCCGAAACGCATGCTCCAGCCGCTCCGCTGCCTTTTTACAGAGAATCATGCGGTTTAAGAAAATCTCAAAGTAGTTTGCCACCGAGCATTCGTTTGTATCAACTGTCAGATTAAGCTCAATACATTCTCCTTTGCGAACCGTTACATGAGACTCCTTTACCGAATAATTCACCCGGTCGTGAATGTCAAAGGACGCAAAATCCTGATTCCGCACACGGGTATAACGCACATCGGTCTTATCCGCAAGAATCAGTGCCGCTGCCACCGGATTCACCGGAAAAGCCGTAGCTTCATCGTGATTTCCGATGGCAGTAATAATCGTAGCAATGTCCTCATCCTCCGCCCCCATCTTATCTAAAATACGAAACGCCATAACAGCACCGCTTTGCGCATGGTCAATCCGGTTAATCACATTGCCGATATCATGCAGATATCCGGCAACCTTGGCAAGCTCTGCTTCCCTCTCGTCATAGCCAAGCGTCAGAAGAATTTCGCTTGCCGTCATGGCAACCTTCGTCACATGGGCAAAGCTATGTTCCGTATATCCGAGTGCCTTTAACGACTCATCTGCTTTTTTAATGTAAGTCTCCACACTTGGATTTGCTTTGATTGCTTCATAGGTAATCTTCATTCTAATCCCCGCATTTCGCAATCTGTTTGGTTTTAGCATTTCATCCCTCATGCGAAATGCTACAGATTGCGACACAAAGTGTCGCGTGAAAAATATTCTATTTTTCACACTATTACTCTCCGCACGGCCCCAGATAGGATTCCTTCAGTGGATTTGCAAGCGGGTATACAACAAGCTTCTGAACTACCACACCGGCATCCACCGCTCCTATGGTCAGGCGGTTTTCCCCTTCCTTTAATGTGACTGTCAGCTTACACTGTCTGATATTGTCAAGTACATTATTATTCCACTCGGCGTTATGGCAATTTCCTGCCAAAAAATGATCCGGAAGGGTAGTAAACACCGTCGTTTCATCCTCGTTTACGGTAAGTGCCAGACGCTGTGCATCTCCCGGATACAACGGATTGGTCGGTGCAACATACACAACCACGCCGTACTCACCCTCCTTTGCCGCCTCTAACCGATAAATCAGCTCTGCTGTAGCATGCGTTTTTGCCTGCTCTGGCGTAAAGCTCTCGGTCGTCGGATACACCTTTACGGAATCCTTTGTACGCCCATAATTTGTTAAATGCCTATACTCTGCATTACTGTCCTTATGACTTTCTACAAAATCCCCGGCCTCAAAAGCAACATACTCGCCGATGCCCTGTACCTGCTTTGCATACTCTGTCATAAAGCTTTCTTTCTTCAGCTTTACCAGTACCGGCGCCACCCGCTCTACCTTTAGCTCAAATCGTCTGCCGTTAGCGGAAATCATAACCGTACCGGCAGCTCCCGCTTCGCCCCCCGTAACCGTTACGGTAAGCCATGCATTCATCTCATAGGAACTCTGTGTCACATCTACGGAACACTCGCCCTCTGCAGCCACGGTAAAATCAACCTTTTCTACACCGCCGTTTAACAGCTCAATCCGAACATCTCCGCCGGCACGCGGTGCCTTAAGTGTTACGCTTCCGCCAAGATAGATTCTTTCCTCACCAAACAGCCGCAGTGCCGGTCTTGCTCCCTTTACCCCGTAAACCGTCTGTGCTACCGGATACTTCCAGCCCTCGTCGTTCCATGCGCAGAACCCGATATGTGCAGAGGACATCATATGGTTCCACTTGCCGTCCGCAGCCTTGTGATACTCCTCCGTAAGCTCGGTATCACGTACAATCGCACTCTCGATTTCCTTTGCATAACGATTTGCGAGCGTCATGCCGCTTTTTGCATAATACTGATTCAAACCGGCTGCAGTCTGCATCTGAATTACATTTGCGGAAGCCACTGCCGGAAAATACACAAGCTCGCAAAATGCAGCCTTATACTCCTTCCTGCAGGAAAGATACAGCTTTGTTGCCGTCTCTGCAAGCTTCTGGGCGCGGGCACGAAGCTTTTCTGTCTCTCCGTAGTGAACCGGATGATACACATTTGCCGCCATCACTTCCGGACGACGTATACCGTTTAGTCTCGTATACTCCTTCAGAATATAAGAAATCTCGTTTAATTCGCTCTCCCCAAAGGCACCGCCGAACTGCTGTTTTACAAACGCATCCGTAAACTGCTCCGTCGTATTCGGTGCCGCAGTGCCGTTCTTTTCAAAATCATAGGCAAGACTCATAAAGTACGAAAGAGGGAACTCCTGCGGCTTTAAATCACCCACATTCACAATCCAGATATCACGGATGCCGTAATCATATGCCATCGACATCTGCTCCCAGACCTTTGCAAGCGGCGTGGAATTCACCCATTCGTAGGAAACCGGCCCACCGTGGTAATCAAAATGGTAGTACATACCGTAGCCACCCTTGTGCGCACGAAGCTCCTCCTTCGGCAGGGTACGCATATTGCCGAAATTGTCCTCACAAAGCATCAGCGTAACGCCGTCCAGACCGTCCCAGTCCTTCAGACCGGCTGTTGTCTCATCTCCGTAATAATATGCTTCAACTTCCTTATACAGTGCTAACATCTGCGGCACCTTTGCGGTATCCTCGTTTACATGCTTTGCAATGAGCTTTCTCTGCTCCGTAATAATATCCTTTAACAGGCTGATATTCTGCTCTAACGTCGCATCCGGTCCAAGCATGGACGTGTCACGCTCGCCACGCATACCGATGGTAATAATATTCTCGAACTTACCGCTGCGTGCAAGACCGCCCTCCCAATACTTTAACAGACCGTCCCGGTTCGTATAATAGTTCCAGTCATTCCCGAACTCTGTCTCCGGACCTCTTACCTTATCCCATTCCTCACTGGCACGAAGACACGGCTCATGATGCGATGTCCCCATGACTACACCGTATGTATCTGCCAGCTCCGCATTTGCGAGTCCCGGCCCGTCCAGCGGGAAAGATGCCGACCACATGGCAGGCCATAAATAATTTCCCTTCATACGGAGCAACAGTTCAAACACATGGTCATACATTTTTGCATTAAAATCACCGAACTTTTCACACGTCCAGCCGCCGAAGGACGGCCACTCATCATTGATAAAAAAGCCTCTGTACTTCACCGAAGGCTCCTTTGACGTAATCATCTGCGCCTCGGAAACCACAGGCTCCTTGCAACGCACCGGAGGTACATCCGCCCAGTAAACAAGCGGGGAAACACCGATACACTCGGAAATGCGGAACAAGCCGTAAATCGTACCCCGTTTATCACTGCCGGCAACTACGAGCACCGCTTTATTTCCTTCGCCTATCACCGCGAGCTTATAAACCTCCCGCTTACCTCTGATATCAGATAAATCTAGCAGACCTTCGCTTTCGTACAACTCCAGAATCGGGCTCTTTCCGACCGTTGCCGCAAGCACGCAGCCCGACAGTTTCTTAACCTTTTTCGGCTGCTCTACTTTCGGCAGACGTCCGGAAACAAGCTGAACATCCTTACAAACCTTTCCCGCAATCAGACGTACCCCTTCAAATGCCTCTTTCTCTACCACAAACGGAACCGCACTGCTTCCGTGAACCAGCTTAAAATCCATTGTATCTCCTTTCTCTGCTATCTTTTGCAGACAAACCTGTATCTTATCTAATGATAGCATATTTTGGGAGAGGAGACAACCTGATTTTAAGACTTTGCCTTCTGATTTTCGCTTTTCGGCAGCGTTACACGAAACAATCTCTGTACCAACTGTCTCGGCTTTAACGGCACCAGCGGATACAAATAGCTCCTGCCGCCGATGGTCTTGTTACAGGAAATCGCAAGGATATCAAGTACAATTCCGGCGATATATCCCCACAGGCCAAAGCAATGCGTTAAAACAAGCAGCAGAATCCGCATGAATTTCAGCGCGTAGCCAAGTTCTAAGCTGACCTGGGTATAGTTTGCAATTGCCACAAACGCCATATACAGCATTGCCTCCGAGTTAAACCAACCGGACTGCACCGTAAAATCACCGATAACTACGCCGGCGATGACACTGAGCGGAAGGCTCAAGGTTTGCGGAGTATTCAGGGATGCCAGCCGCAGACCGTCCAGTGCAAATTCCAAAATCAGGAACTGAAGCAATAGCGGAATGTTCATAGGATCCTTCACGACAATAAACTGCCATTTTTCAGTAATCCATTCCGGGTGCTGCATCAGCAGCATAAAGGTAGGCGTTAAAATCAGTGCCAGAAGATTCGTTGCAAAACGCGTCAAACGGAGATACGTTCCCGTAATCGGCGGAAAATAATAATCGTCTGCCTCCTCAATAATATCAAAAATCGTTGTAGGCAGCACCATTGCCTGAGGCGCATTATCTACAAGAATAATAATGTCTCCCTCTAAAATTGCGGCAGAAGCCGCATCCGGTCGTTCCGTAAACTTAAACTTCGGAAACGGATTGCACCATTTTCCGTGGTACAGGCACTCTGCCAGACTTTGCTGGTTCATCGTAAGCGACTCCACGGAAATCTTCGAAATTCTGCGTTTCAGTTCCTCCAGAAACTTTTTCTCCACGCGGTCTTCCATATAGCAGAGTACAATATCCGTATGAGAGACGGTACCAGCCTCCATAATAGACATGGTAAGTCGCGGATCTCTGATTCGTCTGCGGATTAGGGACGTATTAAAAACAAGTGTCTCCACAAAACCGTCTCTGGAACCGCGCATTACCTTGTCCTTCTCCGGTTCATCTACATTCCTTGCAGGATATGTTCTTGCGTCAATCGAAATCACCTTCGGATATCCGTCTAAAATCAGGCACGGTATCCCGGATAAAATGCTGCGCACCGTCTCCTGTGACGACTCAATTAATCCAACCTCTACATACGGCATAAACTTTTTCAGAACACCGTGAATCTCCTCCGGCATATCCTCCGCCTTCAGTCCGAAAAAATATTGCAAAAGCTTTTGCATCACCTCATCCTTTACCATTCCGTCGATGAAATACATGCAGGCCTTTTTTCCGCCCATTTCAAATACATGGTAAAGTACATCAAAATTTTCCGTCACCCGGAGCGTTTCGTTAAAATACGCTACGTTTTCCTCAAAATTATCTTTTAAAAAAGCCAAGACACGCCTCCTATTCACATAAAGCACTATAGGTAGCGTGTCCCGAATTGTAAAATTCATTCTATCTTTTCAAAATTTTCATTCCTGCGCCCTGATATACCGGTCCAGCAGCTCTGCCGCATCTCCCACAAGCTCCACACAAGGACGCTTTTTGTAATACTCCGCCGTCCGTTCCTCCGGCACCGGTGCGCTCACCTTTTCCTGAAGTCCGAGCAGTTCTCTGCACACAATAGCGCCGTTTTTCTCCCGGAACTTCGCCGCCAGCTCCTGAATCCTTGCATAATGCTCCATCTTTTCCTTGCCGGCCTTCGGGTCTGCGTATCCAAACAGCTTTCCCGCCACAAAAAACATACCGCTGACCGCTCCGCACACCTCCCGAAGCCTGCCCATTCCGCCACCGAAGGACGAAATCATCCGGGCAAGTGTCTCCGTACTCTCCTCAAAGCAATCCTCATAAGCAAGCACGACTGCCTGGGCACAGTTATACCCCTCCTGAAACAACTCCATTGCTCTCTTTGCGCGTGTGCCGTATTCGTTTTCCATGTCTCTTTCCTCCGTTTTCCTTCTGTATTCTCTGTACCATCCTCTTTTCCGTTATCATAACGTTCCCTTGAGACTCTCTTTCCCAGACTCACTCACTTACAACATTTTACTGCCGGTCTGCAGAATTCTCTCCTCCGTTACAATGACATCCACAGGCATATCGTGTGTCTCCCGCGGTACTTTCACGACAAGCTGTGCCTCATAAGCAAGTGCCACACGTTTTATCCCCGGATGCCGGTCCGCAAAACGGTCGTAAAATCCGCCGCCGTAGCCCATACGGCCACCGGTCGCATCAAAGGCACAGCCCGGCAGAAACATAACCGTCTTTTCCGGCACTATCTTACAAAAATCAACCGGAACAACTCCCACGAATGCCGTATCCGGCTCCAAAATACCGCGATACCCTTCTACAAGCCGGGAGAAATCCTCAATCCGGTAGAATATCATATCGCTTCCGACTACCTTAGGCACTGCCACCGCCTGTCCTGCGGCAAGAGCCTCCCTGAGTAGCTGTATGGTATCCGCTTCGCTACGGTAACTGATGTAAAACAATAGCAGCTCTGCTTTTTGATACTCATTCCAAGCCCGGATTCTTTCATTTCGTAGAAAATCCGCCCTGCTTCTTTCTTCCGGAAGGATAGCATCCCGCATTTTAAGCATCTGCTTTCGAAATAATTTCTTATCCTGTTCCATATGTGCTCCTATCCACGTAAATTCTATGAACAGCTCACCTTTTTCTTCCGTTTTCACTCCGTGCGCCACATGCTTACCTTTTCTGTCACAAATAGGTTTTCCCCGTCTGGTGACCTTCCCTTGCCACAAGGTACATCCGCTCGCACTGCGGTCCCGGTGTCTCATGCGTCAACACGTCATACGCCGCCACAAAGGTCATCCCTGCCTCCGAAAGCAAACGCTTCACCTCTTCCAAGGAATACGCCCGCTGCAAATGCACCTCCTCATACTTTTCATACAGAGGCGCACTGCCTTCTTCCTCCTCTTCCGTATCTGCCTTTGCAAACAGGGTCAGGCTATATTCGTTCAGATGCTTTTCCTCATCATACAGGTTTTCCCAGATAAAGCTGACATCCTCTCTGTTCTCTGCAATGGTACTGTCCCCAAGCAACTCCTTATACTTGTACTCCGTATTCAAATCAAAAATGAACACACCGTTCTCGTCCAGATAATTGTTCACAAGCTTAAATACCGTAAGCAAATCTTCCTCTGTCGTAATATAATTCATGCTGTCGCAAATACTGACAATCGCAGACACTGTACCGTAAAGCTCAAAGGAACGCATGTCCTGCTGCAAATAGAGGATGGAAGGCTGGATTTGGTCATAGACAACTTCATCCTCAGTTTCATCCCCGCAACCGGATTCTTCACCATCACCTATTTCAGCCTCAAAGTATTCTTCGTCTTCACATACTCCGTACTCCTGCTCTCTTGCCACCTCTAACATATCTTCCGACAAATCGATACCAATCATATCATAACCGGCAGCCGCAAGACGTCTCGTCATCTGGCCTGTCCCACACCCCAGCTCGCAAACCAAACCGTCTGCTACTCCGTTTTCTTTTAATAGCCCGATTAAATACTCCGCCCAGTCATCATACGGCACATTATCCATGAGCTCATCATATACATATGCAAATGCGGTGTAACTGTACTTTTCCATAGGAACCTCCGCTAAAGACTTCTCTCTTTTTCCCTATCTGTCTCCTGTAATACCTGATGATACAACGGAAGGATAACATCCACAGATTCTTCCAGTTCATCGGCAATCCGGGCAAGTGACTTTCCTTTCATTACCTTTTTTCGAATCTGGGAGAGTAGAATTTCTAACTTACCCCTTTCTATTCCCTTTTCTATACCTCTTTCCTCTACCAAATCACTTAAATTGCACATTTGTCTCAGGCCTCCTTCCAGTTCTTTCGAAGTCTCTATATCATATTCATCGGATAAGATTTTCTCCTTTTCCTCAGGCAGAAGCTTTTCGGATAACAGCGTACTCAGCATGCCGGAATCTTCTTGACCTCGGTGTCATACCGATCTTTGCAGTCGTTCCCTTCCAATACGTTGGAAATGTGTGTCTTTTGTTTCATTCCTACTCCTTTTCTTACGATACAAAAAGTTTAGCAGAAAAAGAGCTACCCACATTTCTTTGCCCTTATTATAGTGGGATAGCTAAAAAAAAGCAAGGTTAAAGAACGCTTTTCCTCCTTTTCTGCATATTTTTACCAGTGAAATCACGGTGTGAAACCACCGAACATCAGTTACAGCATAGATGGTATTAAACCGGAAGCTTCATCAATAATCCGGTGCCGGATACTGACGCCTACGCGGAGAAATACGGCGAAAAAGCGGTACGTAAAAACATCACCATCCCTGCATGGCTCAACACCTATGGAGAGAATAATCATGTCAATTTTCTAAGATGTTACAGGATGCTTTACCGGAAAGAACACAATCATGAATAAAAATGGCCCGGCGTTAAAGTTTCTTAACATCCTGCGAAACTACTGGTATTTCTTTCAAATATGTTTTATAATATCACTGTAACATTCCCGATAAGCAGAACGGATTCAGAATGTTACACTAGCAATAACTCAAAAGGGAGTAGCCGGCACTCGTTGTATTTCGCTGCGTCAGAACGATTAGAAATAATCCGCTCGGAATTGAAACGGCAAGACTTTTGTTACAACTATCGTTGTAATGAAGGTCTTTTTCTTTTTTTAGGGCAAAGCCCGTTGCCTGCACGTAATGAGCAACGACGGCACGACTGCACCCCTGCACAAAACTACAAAAAGGAGAGTACTTATGGATTTCTTAATCGAAGGCATCACTTCTGTCACCTGGCAGCAGTGTGTCATGTACGTAATCGGTGCCCTGCTCATCTGGCTCGGTATCAAAAAGGAATATGAGCCGTCCCTCTTAGTTCCGATGGGCTTCGGTGCGATTTTAGTTAATTTTCCGTTCACCTCTGTATTAGACCAGACGATTGAGGGCGTAGAAGCAGCAGGTATCATCGAGTGGCTGTTTACTATCGGAATTCATGCTTCCGAAGCCATGCCGATTCTTCTGTTTATCGGTATCGGTGCAATGATTGATTTCGGACCGCTTTTATCCAACCCGTCCATGTTTTTATTCGGCGGTGCTGCACAGTTCGGTATTTTCTTTGCCATTTCTCTTGCCGCACTGTTTGGCTTTGACTTAAAGGATGCTGCTTCCATCGGCATCATCGGTGCTGCGGACGGTCCTACCGCGATTCTGGTATCCCAGGTATTAAAATCAAAATACGTAGGCGCAATCGCTGTTGCGGCTTACTCCTACATGGCACTCGTACCGATTATCCAGCCTGCGGTAATCAGACTTACCACCACAAAGAAGGAGCGCCGTATCCATATGGAGTACAACCCGGCAAACGTTTCAAAGGTGACCCGCATTTTATTTCCAATTATCGTTACCTTTGTCGTAGGCTTTGTTTCTCCGCAGTCCGTATCCCTCGTAGGGTTTTTAATGTTCGGTAATTTGCTGCGTGAGTGCGGCGTACTCGGAACGCTTTCCGATACGGCACAAAATAACCTTGCAAACCTGATTACCCTGCTTCTCGGTCTCACGATTTCCTTCAGCATGCGTGCGGAGGACTTTGTAAAGGTTGATACTCTTTTCATCATGCTCATCGGCTTAATCGCATTTGTTTTTGACACCATCGGCGGCATCATGCTTGCAAAGCTTATGAACCTGTTCCGCAAAAAGAAGATAAATCCGATGGTCGGTGCGGCCGGTATTTCCGCATTTCCGATGGCTTCCCGTGTCGTGCAGAAGCTGGCACAGAAGGAGGAACCGGGTAACATCATCCTGATGCACGCCGCGGGCGCAAACGTAGCGGGTCAGATTGCCTCCGCAGTAGCGGGCGGTCTTGTGATTAAACTGGTTCTTGGAATGATTTAGGAGGTAGAACGATGCATATTAACTGGAATAATTTTTTAGATACACTTGAGATTATGGGAAAAGGGATGCTTGGCATTTTCGTTACGGTTATCATCGTAATGATAGTGGTCTTTCTGCTCTCTAAGATTGGAGGCAGGAAAAGGGAAGATAACTAAAGAATCCGGTGTCAAAAGAATGTTCACAGGCAATAAGGAACTCACCTTCTATACGGAGGTGAGTTCCGCCCCTTTTCTAAACCTTTTGACACCGGAATTCTATGAACCCTTACGCCGTCTTTTTCCCACTTACAATGGAGTAATACGTATTGGAAGTTACTTTATATACCATTGCGTAAAACACTCCGAAAACAACAAAGCAAATGACATTTGCCCAAATGACAAGCGGCATATTATACAGCTCGAATAAATTCAGGATTTTCCACACATACGGAAACGCAAAGCTGAGATGAATTCCCGCAAATACCAGTGGGGAAAAGAACACGGTAAGTACCTGTGAATTAATGCTTTTCCGGATATCCCGCTTTGTCATACCTACCTTCTGCATGATATCAAAGCGGGCACGGTCCTCATACCCCTCTGAAATCTGCTTATAGTAAATAATCAGAACAGCCGCAAGCAAAAATACGATACTTAACATCATTCCAAGGAAGAACAGTCCACCGTACATCTGTATAAATTCTTCTCTGTTCATTTCCCTGCTTTCCACGCTATAGTAAAGCATTTCGCTTTCATCCGAGCTGCTATACCGACTTTGCTGTTCGCCAATTACCTCATATAGCCTATCACAGGCAGCAATCTCCTCCTCCGGCGTGTCCATATCAAACCCGCAATGCCAATAGAACATCATGACTTCTGATTCCGCAGCTTCTGCATCCGCCATAAACGCCTCTGTAAATGTTTCAAAATCGTCTGTTACGACATAGATTACAGGGAAAAGAGCTGCCTCATCCTCTAAAAAGAACAGCTCCAATACCTTTTTTACCCGATAAGGGTTATCGTTGTTCACTGAAAACGTGTCAGAATCGTACTCCCTTCCAACCGTATAAATCAGGCATTCCTCCTCGTTCAGACTTTCCGTACCCCCACTAATGCGATTGTAATCCGATAACGGTACTACCGAAAGATACCCTATGTCTGACCCGGTGAAGGTATCATCGTCTACCCCCTGACTTACAACGCCGTTTTCCACAAACCTCACCGGAACCTCACCCATCAGATACATGACCGGTTCCGAATCTATCTCAATATTACTTTCTACCTGCCCCCATAATTGTTCAATAAAATCCTGTGCAGACGCTCCCGCCCGTTTTAATCTTACCGACAGATTCACTCCTGCCGGATAACGTCCATTGATTGCATCCTCAACGCCAAAATAAAGACTTGCAGAAGAGGAAATCATTACAAGCACCATCGTCAGTAAGATACAGATAGAAGCAAGCCCTGCCCCGTTTCTCCGCATACGGTATGCCATGGAAGAAACAGACACAAAATGCTTTGATGTATAGTAATACCTCTTATTCTTCTGCAGAATTCTGCAAAGCGCTACCGAGCCTGCCATAAACAAAAGATACGTTGCTATAATAACCATAAGGACTGCCAAAAAGAACGTATTCATTGCAGTAAGCGGGGTCTTAATGCTGACCGCAAGATAATATGCCATTCCGAGAAAAAGCATTCCCACCGCGGCATAGAGCCAGGTACGCTTCGGTGTACGTTCTCCTGCCCGGTTGCTCTGCATCAACTCAAGCGGCTTCGCTCTTCTCA
>JAQXOR010000072.1 GCA_029099805.1 Lachnospiraceae bacterium | reverse complement strand
GAGAAGGGCAACAAGAAGCTTGAAGAGGCATTTAACAACAAAGAAGTTCTTAAGGCAACCGTTTCTGCCGTATTGGAAGGCGGCTTAAGCGTTGTGATTGATGAAGCAAGAATTTTCATTCCGGCAAGCCTTGTATCCGACACTTATGAAAAGGATTTAAGCAAGTATAAGGATCAGGAGATTGAGTTCGTAATCAGTGAGTTCAATCCTCGCAGAAGAAGAATTATCGGTGACCGTAAGCAGTTACTCGTTGCTAAGAAGCAGGAGCTTCAGAAGGAGCTTTTCTCCAGAATTCAGGTTGGTGACGTAGTAGAAGGCAAGGTTAAGAATGTAACGGAATTCGGTGCATTCATTGATCTTGGCGGCGTAGACGGCTTACTTCATATTTCCGAAATGTCCTGGGGCAGAATCGAGAGCCCGAAGAAGGTATTCAAGGTTGGTGATACCGTAAAGGCATTTATTAAGGATATTCAGGGCGAGAAGGTTGCACTCAGCATGAAGTTCCCGGATCAGAATCCTTGGGCAGATGCAGAGGAGAAGTTTGCTGTAGGCACCGTAGTAACCGGTAAGGTAGCAAGAATGACTGACTTCGGCGCATTTGTAGAGCTCGTTCCGGGTGTTGATGCATTACTTCATGTTTCCCAGATTGCAAGAGAGCATATTGAAAAGCCATCCGATGTATTAAAGGTAGGTCAGGAAATCGAAGCAAAGATTGTTGACTTTAATCTGGAGGACAAGAAAATCAGCCTTAGTGTAAAGGCATTACTTGCTCCTGTAGAAGAAGAAACAGCAGATGCACAGGAAGAAGCTGCTGATGCAGAATAATATATTCTGTAAGTGAATAATTTACGCCTCGACAGTCTGTGATGAGGTGCGTATATGTATATTGCAAGCATGGCGCACTTTTGCGGCAGAACGTCGGGGCGTTTTTATGTTTGTTGGATGCATTTTAACCGGAACTTTATTATGAGATTACATGGAGGATAAGATATGGCAGATAATTATGAACAATTTAAAAAAGATGTATTTCAACTGACAAAAATTGATTTGAACGCATATAAGGAACGCCAGATGAAACGTAGAATTGATGCACTAATTGCAAAGCATAAAATATCTACCTATTCCGAGTATGTAACTTTGTTAAAAACGAATAAAGAACGTTTTGACGAATTTGTAAATTATCTTACGATAAATGTATCGGAGTTTTATCGTAATCCCGAACTATGGAAAGTACTGGAGCAGGAGATTATTCCGGTGATTCTGGAAAAAACAAAGACACCGAGAATCTGGAGTGCAGCATGTTCGACCGGAGACGAGCCGTATTCTCTCGTTATGCTGCTAAACCGTTTTCTTCCGCTCTCTCAAATACATATTATTGCTACGGATATTGATAAACAGGTATTGGACAAGGCACGTATGGGACTGTATAACGAAAAGAGTTTGGCGGGACTGCCGGCAGAGTTTATTAAAAAATATTTTACAAAGGTAAATGACAAAAACTATCAGATTAATGCCGATGTAAAGAAATGCGTGGAATTTAAGGAGCATAATCTTCTGAAGGATGCTTATCCTACCAATTGTGATTTGATTGTATGCCGAAATGTGCTCATATATTTCACGGAAGAGGCAAAAGTAGATATTTATAAGAAATTTAATGACTCCTTACGTCCGGAAGGATTTTTGTTTGTCGGGTCCACAGAGCAGATTATCCAGCCGGCAGCACTTGGCTATAAAGCGTATCGTTCGTTCTTTTACCGTAAAGCGTAATTTTTTCAAAATAATGTTGATTTTTAAAGAGAGATTTAGTATAGTGAGTTATAGAACTGAAAGGAGAGTTTCATGGAGATGCAGACGATGGTGAGAGTGGCCGTTGATGCGATGGGTGGAGATAATGCTCCGGCAGAAGTAATTAAAGGGGCAGTTCGCGCTGTAAACGCGGATAACCGGATTAATGTGATACTGGTCGGAAAAGAAGAGATTATTTATGAACAGTTGCAGCAGTATACTTATGATAAGGAACGTATTTCTGTTGTACATGCGGAAGAAGAAATCACAAACGAAGAGGCGCCGGTAATGGCAGTACGTCGTAAAAAAGATTCTTCGATTGTAAAGGCTATGACGCTGGTGAAGAATAACGAGGCAGATGCTTTTGTGTCCGCAGGAAGTACAGGCGCTGTACTTGTAGGTGCACAGCTGATTGTAGGCAGACTTCCGGGAGTAGAGCGCCCACCGCTTGCTCCGCTTCTTCCGACAAAAAAGGGTGTTTCTCTTTTAATTGACTGTGGTGCCAATGTTGATGCCAGACCGTCTCATTTGGTTCAGTTTGCTAAGATGGGTTCCGTATATATGGAGCATGTAATCGGTATTAAAAATCCGAGAGTTGCAATTGTAAATATCGGAGCCGAGGAAGAAAAGGGAAACGCACTGGTGAAAGAGACATTTCCTTTATTAAAGAACTGTAACGAGATTAACTTTATCGGTAGTATCGAAGCCAGAGAGATTCCGTCCGGCTATGCGGATGTTATTGTATGTGAGGCATTCGTTGGAAACGTAATATTAAAGCTCTATGAGGGACTTGCTGCTACATTAATCAGCAAGATCAAAGAGGGAATGATGAGCACTCTCCGCAGTAAAATCGGTGCTTTACTTGTAAAGCCTGCATTAAAGGATACGTTAAAGGACCTTGATTCCTCTAAGTATGGAGGTGCTCCGATGCTTGGATTAAAAGGTCTTGTTGTAAAGACACACGGTAGTTCAAAATCGGATGAGGTTATGAATTCTATTTTACAGTGTATTGCTTTTAAAGAGCAGAATATTAATGAGAAAATCAAGGACAGTATTTTAGTGAATGATAATTGAAAGGAGACAGAATCATGGAATTCGAGAAATTACAGAAAATAATCAGTGAGGTACTGAATGTAGATGCAGACGAGATTACAATGGAAACTACGTTTGTTGATGACCTTGGCGCTGATTCGTTAGACGTATTTCAGATTCTCATGGGAATTGAAGAGGAATTTGACATTGAAATTGCAAATGAGGCTGCGGAAGGAATCGTTACGGTTGCCGATGCGGTAGAGCAGATTAAAAGTGCATTGAGTTAGGTCTTGCACCGATAGAGTAAAGGGTGTCGTCAAGGCACCCTTGTTCCTTTGTTATACGGTATATTACAGGAAATGATGAGAAGAGGTAGGTCGATGCAAAGAAGTACAGAATTGCAATTAAATGATTTGGAAAGTCATCTCGGATACCGGTTTCGGAATCGGGAGCTTTTACGACATGCGGTAACCCATAGTTCGTATGCCAATGAACATCACTTAAAGAGGGAAGGAAACAATGAACGGCTGGAATTTTTGGGAGATGCTGTTCTGGAAATGATTTCCAGTGAAAATCTCTACAAAGGTAATCCGCAGATGCCGGAGGGGGAACTGACAAAGCTTCGCGCTAGGCTGGTCTGCGAGCCTACGCTTGCCCAGTGTGCGAAAGAGATAGCATTAGGTAGTTTTTTGCTTTTGGGAAAAGGAGAGGAAAGTACCGGAGGCAGGGAAAGAAGCTCAATTCTATCCGATGCGTTCGAAGCAGTGATAGGGGCAATCTATTTAGATGGTGGCTTTACTAATGCGAAAGAGTTCATTGAACGCACGGTGCTTTCGGATGTGGAGCACAGAGCACTCTTTTGTGATAGTAAGACTATCTTGCAGGAATTGATACAAAGCGGACATAAGGGGACCCTTTCTTACCGGCTGTTATCGGAAGAGGGTCCGGAACATATGAAATGTTTTACTGTATGTGCCTGTCTGGATGATACCCTTCTTGCCGAAGGGGTCGGAAAGACAAAAAAGGCAGCAGAACAGGAGGCGGCATACCGCAGCATATTGAAGCTGCGTAAGGAAGCCGCAGAAAAAAGAACGGGAGACAATATATGTATTTAAAAAGCATAGAGGTACAGGGGTTCAAATCCTTTGCTAATAAAATCCTGTTTGAGTTCCATGACGGAATTACAGGCATTGTGGGACCGAACGGTTCCGGTAAGAGTAATGTGGCAGATGCAGTGCGCTGGGTGCTTGGTGAGCAGAGTGCCAAGCAGCTGCGTGGCAGTCGCATGGAGGATGTTATTTTTGCGGGTACGCAGATGAGAAAGCCGCAGGGCTATGCCTATGTTGCGATTACCTTAGATAATTCGGACCACCAGCTTCCGATTGAGTATGATGAAGTGACAGTGGCAAGAAGAGTATATCGTTCCGGTGAAAGTGAATATTTGCTGAACGGAACCAATTGCCGTCTGAGGGATGTGCAGGAGCTTTTTCTGGATACCGGTATCGGCAAGGAAGGGTATTCGATTATCGGACAGGGTCAGATTGATAAAATATTAAGCGGTAAGCCGGAAGAGCGGAGAGAATTGTTTGATGAAGCAGCAGGAATCGTAAAGTACAAGAAGCGCAAGGCTGCTGCTGAAAAGCAGTTAGAAGAGGAAAAGCTGAATTTATCGCGTATTACAGATATTTTAAGTGAAATAGAGAAACAGATCGGACCGCTTGAAAAGCAGCAGACGGCGGCAAAAGAGTATCTGCGTCTGAAGGATGAATTAAAGCAGGTAGAGGTAAATGCTTTTTTACTTGAACAGGAAAAGCAGGAAGAGGCGGAACGGGAATTAGAGGAAAAGCTTTCCATTGTGCAGAATGACTTTAATGAGGCCTCTGCGGAATACGAGAGCAGTAAAGAATTATATGAGCGTCTGGAGCAGGAGACAGAGACGTTGGCCGGTCTGCTTGCGGAGAATACAACACGCAGGAATGAGTTACAGCTGGATATTCAACAGAAGGAAAGTGATATTAAGCTCCTGCAGGAGCAGATTTCGACAATTCGTGTCAGTGAATCTCATTATAAGGAGCGGATGAGCGTTGTGGAGCGGGAACGTGAGGAGAAATACGCTGAACTGACCCGTTACAAAAATGAGAAACTCGATGTTGACCGGAAGCTGTATCAGCTGGAGGATGCGAAGGAAGAGGCAGACCGTGAGCTGGAGGAAATCCGCGAACGGATGAACGGATATACCAATGAAATCGAAAACCGCAATGCAGATGTTTTCCGGCTTCTGAGTGAAAACGGTACAATTAAGACAAATGTTCAGCGGTATCGTACCATAAAGGAACAAAACCAGATTAAAAAGGCGGCGCTGACCCAGAAGGTTCTGAAAAACCAAACGGATCAATCGGTTGCCGAATCTGCGGTTGAGGAGGGCAGAAAGCGTCTGGAGGAGATTTCTGAAAAGATTTCCGGGCGACTGACAAAGAATCGTGCAGATGATGCTGAGCTCATTAAAATCCGGGAGGAGTTAAACAGAATCCGTGAGACATATGAGCAGACGCAGAGAGAATGTATCAGAGAACAGTCCAGAGCGGAATCCCTTCGGAATCTTTCCGAACGCTATGACGGATACAGCGGAGGTATTCGTCGCGTTATGGAACAGAAGGAAAAAGAAGCAGGGATTATCGGCGTAGTTGCGGACATTTTCGAGGTGGAAAAAAAGTATGAAACTGCAATCGAGACTGCACTTGGAGGAAATATACAGAATATTGTAACCGATACGGAAGCTACGGCAAAGCATATGGTGCAGTTTTTAAAGGAGAATAAGGCGGGCCGTGCCACATTCCTGCCGCTGGATGCGGTTAAGGAGCGTAACGGTGGTGCTTCCGAGGAGGTTCGCAGAGAACAGGGAGTCATCGGATATGCATCGGAGCTGGTATCGACCGAAGACAGATTTCAGTCTGTCATCTCTTTTCTGCTTGGGAGAATTGTAGTGGTTGACACAATCGACCATGCTCTTTCGCTTGCAAAGAAATACAGGTATTCCCTTCGGATTGTAACACTGGAGGGAGAGCAGCTGAATCCGGGCGGTTCCATTTCCGGCGGTGCTTATAAAAATGCCAGCAATCTGTTAGGAAGAAGGCGTGAGGTCGAGGAAGCACAAAAGCGTGTAGAAGATTTCGGAGAACGTCTTGCATCAATGGAAGAGCGCAGAAATACCCTGCGTGCCTTAAGAGAAGAAATCGGGAAAAGACTGGAAGAATCCAAAGCGGCTTTGCAGGAAGAGTTTCTTTTACAAAATACCGCAAAGCTGGAATTGGATCGAATTGAAGCAGAAGCAAAGGAACATAGTTCCTCCTATGATGAGATTCATAAAGAACTGCTTGAAATTGAAGCACAGGAGCGGGAGCTTACCGAAAATATAGCCACTATGGAACAGGCCTTGGAAGAGAATATTGCTGACAGTGAGCACAATGAGAGCTGTATTGAGGAATGTACCAAGCAACTGGCGGCGGAACGACAGCTGGAGCAGAGTGCAATGGAAAAGGGAGAAAGTCTCCGAATGGAGCTTAGTACCGTACAGCAGAGCAATCATTATCTCGCAGAAAATATATCCAGAATTGAAGCGGAAATCGCCAAGCTGACCGGTGAAGAATCAAAGCTTACGGATGAAGGCGCAGGCGCAGGGGATGCGGTTTCTGAAAAAGAAGCCGGAATTGTCCGTAAGAAACAGGAAATCGAGAGCCTGTATCAGCTTTGTGAGTCTATGGAGAAGGAAGCCGCGGATATTACAAGGCGTCGGGAAGAAGCAAACGGAAAGCATAAGAGTCTGTTGACGAAGCGTGAGTCCTTGTCGGAACGTAAATCAGAGCTTGATAAAGAATTGTTCCGGTTAAATGATAAGAAAGAGAAGCTGAAGGAACAGATAGAAGCACAATGTGCATATATGTGGGATGAATACGAAATGACCTTATCCGATGCGGCAGAACTGAAAACAGAAGAGGAAGTCACTCTCCCACAGGCAAAGAAAAAGGTTCAGGAGCTTAAAAATAAAATAAAGAGCTTAGGTTCTGTGAATGTGAACGCCATTGAGGAGTACAGGGAATGTATGGAGCGCTTTACCTTCCTTGATGCGCAGAAAACGGATCTGGTAACGGCGGGAGAAACTCTGACTGCTATGATTTCCGAACTGGACGGAAAAATGCGTGAACAGTTTGAAGAAAAGTTTGCACAGATTAAAGAGCAGTTTGATGTTGTGTTTCGTGAATTGTTCGGCGGCGGAAAGGGTACTTTGGATTTACAGGAGGAAGAGGATATTCTTACTGCGGGTGTGCGGATTAATGCACAGCCGCCGGGAAAGAAGCTGCAGAATATGATGCAGCTTTCCGGCGGAGAAAAAGCATTGACTGCCATTGCACTGTTATTTGCAATTCAGAACCTTAAGCCGTCTCCGTTCTGTCTGCTGGATGAAATCGAGGCAGCGTTGGATGATTCGAATGTAAAGCGCTATGCAGGGTATTTACATAAGCTGACGAAGCATACCCAGTTTATTGTAATCACGCATCGTCGCGGTACAATGGCTGCCGCAGATACCCTGTACGGAATTACAATGCAGGAAAAGGGTGTATCGACACTGGTATCCGTAAACCTGATTGAAGACAAGTTAGATGCATAACAGTGGGAATGTGAAATTGTATTTTCAGGAAAAACAGAAAAGCAGGAGGGTGTAATGGGCGAGAAAAAAGGGTTTTTCAGCAGACTGGCAGAAGGTCTTTCAAAAACGAGAAAGCAGATTGCCAGTGGATTTGATGCATTGTTTTCCGGATTCTCCGGAATTGATGACGATTTTTATGAGGAACTGGAAGAGATTCTGATTATGTCGGATCTCGGAATGGCAACTACAGAAGCAGTGATTGAGGATTTGAAACGTAAGGTAAAGGAACATCATATCAAGGATCCGGCGGAATGTAAGGCTTTGTTAAAAGAAAGTATTTGTGAGCAGATGCATGTGCCGGAAAATGCATATGAATTCGAGAACCGTAAATCTGTTGTTCTGGTTATCGGAGTAAACGGCGTCGGAAAAACAACATCCATCGGAAAGCTTGCAGGTATGTTGAAAAACGACGGAAAGAAGGTTCTTTTGGCGGCGGCGGATACATTCCGTGCGGCGGCGGCGGAGCAGCTTACCGAATGGAGCCACAGAGCCGGTGTAGAGATTATCTCACAAAAGGAAGGAGCTGACCCGGCTGCGGTTGTGTTTGATGCACTAACCGCAGCAAAGGCGAGAGATACGGACGTTCTTCTTTGTGATACCGCGGGGCGTCTCCATAACAAAAAGAATCTGATGGAGGAGCTAAAGAAAATTGACCGTGTAATCGACAGAGAGTATCCGGACGCTTACCGGGAGACGCTTGTTGTACTGGACGGCACGACGGGACAGAACGCTCTTGTTCAGGCAAAGGAGTTTAATGAGGCGGCAAAGATTGACGGTATTATTCTGACAAAGCTGGACGGAACGGCAAAAGGAGGTATTGCGGTAGCAATCCAGTCCCAGATGAATATACCGGTAAAATATATTTGTGTCGGGGAACAGATAGAGGATTTACAGAGATTTGACGCAAAGGCATTTACGGATGCACTTTTTGACGGGGAATAAAGAAACGGAGGATTGTAACAATGATGACGATGGAGCATTTTGAGGAAGCAGTAGAGGCAGTAAAGCGTGTGACCGCACCGACAAAGCTTGTGTACAGCAAGTTCTTTTCCGAGCAGACCGGAAATAAGGTGTATTTAAAGCCGGAAAACATGCAGGTAACCGGTGCATATAAGATTCGCGGAGCCTATTATAAAATCAGCACACTGACGGAGGAAGAACGTTCCAGGGGTCTGATAACCGCTTCTGCCGGTAATCATGCACAGGGGGTTGCCTATGCGGCAAAGGAATATGGATGTAAGGCCGTGATAGTAATGCCGACTACAACACCGCTTATTAAGGTGAATCGTACCAAGAGCTATGGGGCGGAAGTAGTATTATACGGAAATGTGTATGATGAGGCCTGTGAATATGCGTTAAAGCTTGCGGAAGAAGAGGGATATACCTTTATCCATCCGTTTGATGATGAGACGGTAGCGACCGGTCAGGGAACGATTGCCATGGAACTGTTTAAAGAGCTCCCGACGGTGGATATTATCTTAGCTCCGGTCGGTGGCGGCGGACTGCTTGCCGGTGTATCTACTCTTGCGAAGATGTTAAATCCGAATATCAAGGTGATTGGCGTGGAGCCGGAAGGGGCAAGCTGCATGAAGGCATCTCTTGCGGAAGGTAAGGTTGTAACATTACCGAGCGTGGATACGATTGCGGACGGTACTGCGGTAAAGACACCGGGTGCCCACATTTTCCCGTACATACAGGAAAATGTAGATGAGATTATGACTGTTTCCGATAAGGAGCTCATTGTATGTTTCCTTGATATGATTGAAAATCACAAGATGGTTGTGGAAAATTCGGGACTTCTGACGGTGGCTGCCTTAAAGCAGCTGAAGTGTCAGGGGAAAAAGGTAGTCGCTATTATGAGCGGCGGTAATATGGATGTCATTACGATGGCATCCGTAGTACAGCAGGGCTTGATTTTAAGAGAACGTATCTTTACGTTTTCCGTCCTTTTGCCGGATAAGCCGGGCGAGCTTGTTCACGTGGCATCCATTATTGCGGAAAATCAGGGCAATGTAATACGCCTTGACCATAATCAGTTTGTCAGCATCAACCGGAACAGTGCGGTGGAGCTTACCATTACACTGGAAGCATTCGGACCGGAGCATAAGCATAAGATTTTAAAGGCATTGGAGGACGCCGGTTATGCGCCGAATGTAGTGGCACCAAAGGCAATGTATCAGTAAACGGAGGGTTTATGAAGTTATTTGTTGTAACGGGAATGAGCGGTGCGGGAAAATCAAAAGCGGTAGATTATCTGGAGGATTTGGGGTATTACTGTCTGGATAACCTTCCGGTGAAGCTTTTATCCTCTGTTGTCGGCTGGATGGAAAGCAATAAGGATTTTTCACAAAAGGTTGCTGTCACGCTTGATATTCGCAGTCGTGATATTTCCGACAGCTTTTTTTCGGCACTGGAATCGGTAAAAAAGCGCGGAGTACCGGTACGCGTACTCTTTCTTGATTGTGAGGATTCTGTGCTGATTAAACGCTACAAGGAAAGCCGGCGGTTGCATCCGCTGATGAATCTTGAGAACCAGACGGATATTTCTTCCGCTCTTAAGGAAGAACGCAGAGTGCTCGGCTCGGTACGGGAAGCATCGGATTATATTATTGATACGTCAGGACTTGCAACCGCAAAGCTGCGGGAAAAGATTATCGAACTTGCAGAGGCGGATACCCAGGCAGGCGGAATGGTGCTTCATTTCATGTCCTTTGGCTATAAGTACGGTATTCCGGCGGAAGCAGATCTGGTATTTGATGTCCGCTGTCTGCCAAACCCTTTTTATAAAGAAGAACTCAGGATTTTAACCGGGCTTGACAAAGAGGTACGTGACTTTGTATTTTCCTCGGACTATGCAGAAGGACTGTACAAAAGAATCGGCGATGTGCTTTCTTTTTCTTTACCGCTTTACGAAAAAGAAGGAAAAGCACAGCTTGTAGTAGCTTTCGGATGTACCGGCGGTCAGCATCGTTCCACGGCATTTGCGTACCGTATGTTTGAAGAATTTAGTAAAGAGCGGGACAATGTGAAAATGACCTGCAGGGACATGAGCATGAACAGGGATGAAGTAAAGAACAGATAATGACTCGGGGCTTCGCATGAATAAATTGCGAAGCTCTTTTCAAAATTTGTTTACAAAAAACGGAACGTATGGTATACTGAAACTGTCCTTATTGTTCCGCTCGGAACATTTTTTCCAGATTATTTTTGAAAACAGTTGACAAATAGGTGAGAGAGTTGTATTATAATTCTAAGAAGAACATTTGTTCACGAACATTTGAGCGAAAGCCGAATTCGGAGGAGGAGTTTGTTTATGGTAAATACAGAACGTATTAAGGCATTAGAGTCTGCACTTCAGCAGATTGAAAAGCAGTATGGGAAGGGCTCGGTGATGAAGCTTGGTGATACAAGTGCCAATATGAACGTGGAAGTCGTTCCCAGCGGGTCCCTCAGCCTTGATGCTGCACTTGGTCTGGGGGGATTTCCGAAAGGACGTATTGTAGAGATATACGGACCGGAATCCAGCGGTAAGACTACAGTTGCTCTTCATGCGGTTGCAGAGGTACAGAAGCGAGGCGGAATTGCCGGTTTTATCGATGCAGAGCATGCGCTTGACCCTGTATATGCCGCAAATATCGGCGTTGATATTAATAATCTTTATATTTCCCAGCCTGATAACGGAGAACAGGCCTTGGAGATTACAGAGACAATGGTACGCTCCGGTGCGGTAGACATCGTGATTGTAGACTCTGTGGCTGCTCTTGTACCAAAGGCTGAAATTGAAGGAGATATGGGAGACTCCCATGTTGGTCTGCAGGCACGTTTAATGTCTCAGGCACTTCGTAAACTGACCGCTGTTATCAGTAAGTCGAATTGTATTGTTATTTTTATTAATCAGCTTCGTGAGAAGGTCGGAGTAATGTTTGGAAATCCGGAGACGACGACCGGCGGACGTGCTTTAAAGTTTTATGCGTCTATCCGTCTTGATGTCAGACGTATTGAGGCGTTAAAGGCAGGCGGTGAAGTTGTAGGTAACCGGACCAGGGTAAAGGTTGTAAAGAATAAGGTGGCTCCGCCGTTCCGTGAGGCTGAGTTTGATATTATGTTCGGTCAGGGTATTTCCAAAGAGGGGGATGTGCTTGACCTTGCAGTAGAGGAAAATATTATTCAAAAGAGCGGTGCATGGTTTGCGTATAATGATGAGAAAATCGGTCAGGGCAGAGAAAATGCAAAAGTATATTTAAAAGAGCATGAGGATGTTATGGCTGAGATTGAACAGAAGGTACGGGAGGCATATGGTTTCTTAAACGGAGCTGCTGATACTGTAGGGAACGGTTCCGGTGAGGAATAGTTCATAAGGAAAGTCTGATTAGGCTGCCACACTTTTTCGTGTGGCAGCCTTTGTAAAAAGTGAGGCTATTGGTTATGAGACTTGAGCTACGTGAAAAAAAAGGAAAAAAATATGAGCTTTTCCTAAATGGGGAACGCTATTGCAGATGCTATTCTAAGGATTTACAGATGTTTGGTTTTTCGGAGATTTCGAATGGACAGGAGATTGACATTTCAGAGTCAGTGCTGGCCGGGGTTGAACAGGCTGCATTTATCCCCCGCGCAAAGAAACGTGCCCTTTTTTTACTGGGAAAGAAAGAGTACACATATCGTGAAATGAAAACAAAGCTTTTGACAGACGGGTATCCTGCTACAACGGTTACTGCGGTATTACAATATCTTGCCGACCTGCGATATGTGGACGATTCTTCCTATGCAGAGCGTTATGCGTTGTATTTACTTTCCGGATACAGTGAGCGACAGATTTATCAGAAGATGCAGCAAAAGGGGTTTGAAAAGGATTTAATTAAATCTTCTCTCGAGGCTGCAAGGCAGACCTATCGTCTGGAGCAACGTGGAACGGAAGGGGAGGAATGCGAACCGGAGCTGGATGCTATACGTTCATTCCTGCGTAAAAAGGGATATCGCCCGGAGCTTGCGGATGAAGAGACAAAAAGGAAATGTGTAACCGCACTGTATCGAAAAGGATTCTCATTGTCAGATATACGTACTGTAATCGGAGAATGTGAGGATTCATTTTGCGAAAATTATAATGAACCATGAACTATTGCTTGACGATAATTCTGCAATGTGATACGATAGTGTTATAAATAAGTTGTATTTTTATGCTAAGGAGGATTATATCGTATGGGTAAATTTGTAGTTAAGGAAGTACCAAGCGGAGTGAAGTTTGATCTTAAGGCAGGAAACGGTGAAGTGATTGCAACGAGTGAAGTTTATACCACCGAGGCTGCATGCATGAATGGAATTGAGAGCGTAAAGAAAAATGCTCCGGTTGCCGGCGTAGAGGATCAGACAGTAGAGGAAGTTGTTGCTGTAAAGAATCCGAAGTTTGAAGTATATCAGGATAAGGCCGGCGAGTTCCGTTTTCGTCTGAAAGCAACGAACGGTCAGGTAATTGCTACCGGTGAGGGATACAAGGCAAAGGCATCCTGCCTCAACGGAGTAGAGAGCGTAAAGAAGAATGCAGTAGATGCTCCGATTGAAAAGAAGTAAGTTTTGGTCAAAAAAAGGGCTGTGCACAAGGATATGTGCGACAGCCCTTTTTTTATCGAATAGGAAATTGCGTCCTATTTGACAAAATCATTTATTCGTTTATTTTGCATTTGAGTAAACCTGACCGTCCAGTAAGTCGAGCCCTTTTGCTTTGAAGAGCTCAGAAACGGAAACAATCTGCCAGCCTTCGGCTACCAGCTGTGGAACCAGAGTTTCAACCGCAGCAGCAGTGGAGGTGTAGTTCTCATGCATTAAAACAATTGCGCCATCCCTTTTCTGGGTAGTGATTGTATTGATTATCTGCTCAGTAGTTGCACCGTTCCAGTCCTGACTATCAATGCTGCAGTTAATCATCGGCTCACGAACGGTTGATTTTACAGTCGGATTGGTTGCAAGATACGGAGGGCGTACAAGGAAATGCTCAAGACCGGTGATTGCTGTTAATTTTTCGGCACACTTAGAAACATTTTCCAGTATCTTTTCCGGTGTCAATGTGGTCAGATTCGGATGGGAGTAGGTGTGGTTACCGATTTCAAAGCCCAAATCATAGGCACGTTTAATTTCAGCTTCATTTGTAGCGTTAATGCGGCTTCCCCAATAGAAAAAGGTTGCATGTTGTCCGGAAGCAGTGAGTGCATCCTGAATTCGGATGGAAGTAGCAGTATTTGCTGTGCCAATCGGACCGTCATCAAAGGTGAAGGCAATCATTGGTTTGGAAGTATCAATCCAGGAAATATCCGTATTATTTTCCCATATACCGGTATCATTCGGATCTGTCGGTATCGGTGTCGGTGTCGGAGCCGGCTTGCCGGAATCAAATCCTTCTTTCATATGGAAGGTTACGGAATATACGGTAGCATCAAATAATGAGTAATCCGTCAAATCATTATCACAAGCCATGATACCGATACCTGCAACCTTTGTGGTAAGTACAGGAGACAGATTCTTTTCGGCAATGCCGGTTGTTTTTCCGTCGTAGGTAACAAATACCTCTGCAAAGCTTTCATCATAAAGCTTTACAGCAAGGTTACCGATTTCACTCTTCATTTTAACCGTAACACCGGTACAGTAGCTCATATCAAGCGGCTGTGGAAGTTCTAACTTGATTTCCTGATATATCTTTTCATACTGAAGCGAAATAGAGCCGTCATCCTGTACTGCATATGTAGTACCATAAGAAGTATTGTAGGTTAAATCATTAAAATCATAGACTAAATCAGTAGGGCCGGAGACTTCAGCCGCTTTCGTCGGTTCCGGCGCGGTAGTCGCTGTCGGTTCCGGAGCAGGAGTGGCCGTAGGGACAGGAGTTTCTGTAGCAACAGGTTCTGCAGTAGAAGACGGAGCTTCTGTTGCGGCAGGAGTCGTCGGTCCGTCGCCGCTGTCGTCAGAGGAAGGTGCCTGTGTCAGTTCAGAATCGACCTCCGGTGCAACGGTAGCAGTCGGTTCGGCAGTAGGTGTTGTGTCTGTTTTTTCTGTCTTTCCGCAAGCACTGAAACATCCTGTCATCAGACAGAGAACGGAAAGAAGAGCAATCATTCTTTTCTTCATTTTAGTTTTTCCTCCACAATAGTACTGTTGTATGAATTGTAAACTATATGAC
>JAQXOR010000071.1 GCA_029099805.1 Lachnospiraceae bacterium | reverse complement strand
CACTACGCGGAGAGGAAGTGCTGTCCGAGGTATCTTTTTTACAGGATGGCATTAAGAAAGACCCGCTACTGGTAACTCCAATCGGTATTTGTCTCAATTATTATGAACAGAGGAATAATTTCATTTTTGTCCGTGTCAATGAGGAGCGGATTAAATTGTATGACAACGGCAAGCTCACTATTGTAGATGCTGCGCTGCAATACGGATATCCGAATGAGAAGCTGTTCCCGGCAAGAGGAAAAGAGCTTACCTTTACGGTTAACGGAGAGAAGCGTATGGTACGCGGTGAGCTCGGAGAAGCCGCAGTGATTCGATTAAACGGGAAAACAGCCGGAATAAATGCTTCGATTCAACAGAATGACGAGATTGTAATTGAAGAATCGACACAGGGGACAGCAGCTTCCTGTACCATAGGAAGGCTGCCGGAATTTAAGCAGACCCTATCCTTTTTTGTAAACGGCAATAAAGTAACCTGTCCGCGTTATATGCAGGTAAACGGCGAGATGGTGTCCGAGTACTATGAAATTAAAGCAGGTGATGTTATCAGCTCTGTGGATTATTATACGCTGGAACAGGTAATGGAATTTTTAGACATTGCTCCACAGGGCCGGGTATATGTCAATCATGTACCGGCAGAACCGCAGGAAAGGGTATATGAAAACTTTTCCATCAATCTGGAAATCGAAGAACAGAAGTATCTGGCAGAAGCGGAATCGGAAGAATCGTATGTGACGGAGAATACAGAGGCTGCGGAGACAGTGGCTGCCACGGATGAGAGCACACAGCTTACTCCGGAAAGGAAGGAAACGGAGGGCTCCGTAAAGCCGGATGCAGATACAAAGGACATTGTAGTACTGGTGAACGGACAGCCGATTGTCTTAAAAGGAAAGAACTCCTATATGTTAGTGGATGTTCTGGATGTATATTCCTTTGATCTGGCAGATGCCAGAGGGCGTCAGGCGGTAGTGACAGTGAATGATATTTCAACAAATTTCATGCAGGTACTTGCGGATGGGGACCGGATTGAGTTATATTGGAAAGAGTAGTGTATGAAATGACAAGGAGAAAGAGGGTTTTTTCGTGAAAGTATGTGCGATAGCCAGTGGGAGCAGCGGAAATTGCATTTATGTAGGACATGGCAGGACGCATCTGCTGGTGGATGCGGGAATCAGCGGGAAGAGAATTGAACAGGCACTGGAATCCATCGGGATTGCGGCTGAAGCAATCAGTGGAATATTAATCACCCACGAGCATTCGGATCACATTCAGGGAATCGGTGTTCTGGCAAGACGTTACGGGATTCCGTTATACGGTACGGCAGAGACACTTTGCGGAATGCTGAAGGGCAGGACCAATATCGGTCGTATTCCGGAGGAGCTGTTACATGAGGTAAAACCGGGAGAAAGCCTTTGGTTTGACGGACTTGTGGCAAAGGCACATCCGATTTCGCATGATGCCGCCAATCCTGTCTGCTATACGTTCGAAGCAGGGAGCAGTAAGGCGGCACTGGTAACAGACCTTGGAATTTATGATGAAAGTATTCTTCATGCGGTTGCAGGAGCCGAGATTTTATACCTGGAAGCAAATCATGATGTAAATATGCTGCTTGTGGGAACGTATCCGTATTATCTGAAACAGCGTATTTTAGGAGAGCGCGGACATTTGTCAAACGATGCCGCTGCAAAATTAGTCTGTGAGGTATTACATCCGGGATTAAAACATGTAATTCTCGCACATTTGAGTAAAGAGAACAATTTACCGGAGCTGGCCTTTGAGACAGTCCGGATTGAATTGCAGGCTGCTGCGGCAAAAAAGGGGATTTTAATGCCGGATTTGTTTGTGGCAGAGCGCGACGTGCCGTCAAGAATGGTAGAGGTCGAGGCTGAACAAATAGAATTATTCGCATAAGCGGAAGAATAACAGGAGGAAATAAGGATGAAAAAGACAATTATCACAGTAGTAGGAAAGGATCGCGTAGGAATTATCGCAAAGGTATGCACCTATCTTGCAGAGAACGGAGTAAATATTCTTGATATTTCCCAGACAATTGTACAAGATTTCTTTAATATGATGATGGTAGTTGATGCAAATAATTCCCCAAAGGAGTTCCATCAGATTGCAGAGGATTTGGAAGCAATCGGCAGGGAAATCGGCGTTATTATTAAGGCGCAGCATGAAGATATTTTTGATATGATGCATCGGATCTAAGGAGGAAAACCATGATTAATATTCATGAAGTAATAGAAACAAACCAGATGATTGAAAAGGAAAATCTGGATGTGCGTACCATCACACTCGGAATCAGCCTGCTTGACTGCGCAGACAATAATCTGGATGAATTGAACCGTAAGATATATGAGAAAATAACAACACTTGCAAAGGATCTGGTGGCGACAGGAGATCGTCTGGGAAAGGAATTCGGGATTCCGATTGTAAATAAGAGAATTTCCGTTACTCCGATTGCACTGGTCGGATCGTCTGCCTGCAAAACACCGGAGGACTTTGTTACAATCGCGAAAACCCTGGACCGGGCGGCAAAGAAAGTCGGCGTAAATTTTATCGGCGGATATTCAGCTCTTGTAAGCAAGGGAATGACAACAGCCGATAAGCTCTTAATCGAGTCCATTCCACAGGCGCTTGCCGAGACAGACCAGGTATGTTCTTCAATTAATGTGGGTTCGACGCGTACCGGTATTAATATGGATGCAGTACGTCTTATGGGTGAAATTGTTTTGAAGACGGCAGAAGCAACGAAGGAGAAGGATTCTCTCGGCTGTGCAAAGCTTGTTATCTTCTGCAATGCACCGGATGACAACCCGTTTATGGCAGGTGCGTTCCACGGGGTAACCGAGGCAGATGCGATTATTAATGTGGGCGTCAGCGGACCGGGTGTTGTAAAGACCGCACTGGAATCCGTACGTGGTGCCGATTTCGGAACTCTCTGTGAGACCATTAAGAAGACGGCGTTTAAGATTACGCGTGTGGGACAGCTTGTGGCAACGGAGGCTTCCAAGGCGTTAGGGGTGCCGTTTGGTATTGTTGATTTGTCACTGGCACCGACACCGGCAGTAGGAGATTCCGTGGCCGAGATTTTACAGGAAATCGGTCTGGAGTTTCCGGGAGCTCCGGGTACTACCGCAGCGCTTGCATTGCTTAACGACCAGGTGAAAAAGGGCGGTGTTATGGCATCCTCCTATGTAGGAGGTCTTAGCGGTGCTTTTATTCCGGTGAGTGAGGACCAGGGTATGATTGACGCAGTACAGGCAGGGGCACTTACGTTAGAAAAACTTGAGGCAATGACCTGTGTATGTTCTGTAGGCCTTGATATGATAGCAATACCGGGAAATACAAAGGCGACCACTATTTCGGGGATTATTGCCGATGAAATGGCAATCGGTATGATTAACGCAAAGACTACTGCGGTACGTCTGATTCCGGTTATTGGAAAGGATGTAGGAGATATTGTAGAGTTTGGCGGCCTTCTTGGCTATGCGCCGATTATGCCGGTAAACAATTTTTCTTGTGATGCGTTCGTGGCGCGCGGCGGAAGAATTCCGGCTCCGATTCACAGCTTTAAAAATTAAGGAGGCAGTTATGTTAGCGGAGTTAGAGGCACTGGATTATAAAAAGGTTCTGTTCTTTTTTTCGGAGCTTGCAGCAATTCCGCACGGTTCCGGAAATGTAGGACAGTTGGCGGATTATCTTGAGCGGTTTGCGAAGGAAAGGGATATCCGGT
>JAQXOR010000070.1 GCA_029099805.1 Lachnospiraceae bacterium | reverse complement strand
GAAGAATAAAGTACTGATTTTTATGTGCTTTCTTCTTTTGGTTGCGAGCGGTAGCATCCTTATCTTTCTGAATGAAATGCGAAAAGATTTAATAGAAGACTGTGAAGATAATCTGGTCAGGGAAGTACGGCAGAGCGCACGGGAGATTTCAGACAGTATCGACAGTAAGTTCGCGATACTGGAAACGGTGCAGGATTTGCTGAGCCGTTCTTATGAGCTTGGCTCGGATATGGCACATTCCATGGAAGCTTCCAAGGAACGATATCAGATGTCTTTTTTGGGAGTGGTTGACCGCGATTATAATTACTATGACAGTACCGGAAAGATTTTTCCGAATACGCCGAAGGAAAATGTTGACCGTGCACTCGCCGGGGAGTATGTTGTGGCTCGTGTAAGTGACAGCCTTTCTCCGGATGGTATTGTGTTTATGATTCCTTACAAGGAAAACGGAGAAATTGTCGGGACAGCCTGCTCTAAATATACCGAGGAAAAACTACTGGTTGAATTCAGCACAAAGACGCAGGATGCGGCAGAGGTTGTTATTGATACAAACGGAAATATACTTCTGATATCGGAGGATTTTGAAAACTACTCGGAAGGAATTTCCTGGGATGAGTTTTCAAATAACGGGAAGACATGGGAGAATAAAGAGCAGTTCGATGACCATATGCAGTCAGAGGGCTATGCGGTTGCTTCCGCAATCAATAAGTATGGAAGAAAGATTTATTTTTCTGTAGCCCGGGTGGATAATTATCGGGAGTTTTATGTAGTTCGCCTTACAAATTCGGATGTGGTGGACAAAGAGATTGCCAATTCTATGGTGAGTCTTTATATCATCATGGGAGTTGTTGCGGTATTTATGGTTTGTCTCATAGTGTATGTGGTTGTTGCATATTTCAAGAACCGTAAGGAACTCTATAACGTGGCGTATATTGACCAGTTGACCGGGATTCCGTCGAAGGTCAGGCATAAGATGGATGTACAGGAGCTGGTCAATAAACAGGAAACACGCTATGCTTATGTAACCTTTGACATTAATAACTTCAAGTATATCAATGAGATGTTTGATTATGAGTACGGCAACCGCATCTTGATACATATTGCAAATGTACTCCGGCAGTTTGTGAACAAAGGAGAACTCTATGCAAGAATTTCGGCTGATAATTTTGCTCTTCTTTTAGAGGATACAGGGACACAAAAGGAACTTGTTGATAGAATTAACAGGTTGTTTCAGATGATTCTTACTTATCATGAGTCGGCAGAAAATCTAAATGTGTGTACATTGAAGTTTTCCTGCGGTGTATACCGGATAGAAGGAATCAAGGATGTGAATACAATACGTGCCAATGCCAATCTGGCACGAACAGAAAGTAAGAAACGTGTTTTAGAAGAGATTGTTTTTTATGATGAAGAGTTTAAAGCACGTAAGGTAGAGGAAAAGGAACTGGAGTATGAGGCACAGGAGGCTTTGAACAACGGTCAGTTTCAAGTGTATTTTCAGCCGAAATACGATGTGGAAACGGAGCAGATTATCGGAGCTGAGGCTCTGGTCAGATGGAAGCATCCGGAACGAGGACTTCTTTCTCCGGGGCAATTTATTCCGGTGTTTGAGGCAAATGGATTTATTACGGAGCTTGATTTGTATGTGCTTGACCGGGTATGTGAATTGATAGAGACATGGCAAAAGGACGGTACCTTGCCGGTTTGTATCTCCGTAAATCTTTCCAGAGTGCATTTACATGAACAGGATTTGGTAGAGCGTCTGACAGAGGTAATCAAAAAGCATAATGTTCTGCCGGAATATATCGAGTTTGAGTTAACAGAGTCTGCGCTGTATGAAGAAACGGAGCGTCTGCTTTACATTATGTCTGAAATTAAGAAAGCGGGATTCCGCCTGTCTATGGACGATTTTGGCTCGGGATATTCCTCTTTGAATTTATTAAGAAGACTTCCGGTTGATGTGTTGAAGCTTGATAAGATGTTTTTGGAAGAATGCGATGAGATGGATGACGAGACCCGCGGAAAGCAGATTGTGATTCATGTTATTTCCATGGCCAAGGATTTGCAGATGGAGGTATTGGCGGAAGGTGTTGAGACAAAGGAACAGAAGGATTTCCTGCAGGGTGCAAGATGTGATATGATACAGGGCTTCTATTTTGCAAAGCCAATGACGATGCAGAGCTTTGAGCAGCTGTATAAGGGACAGATTGACTTATAATTTTCCGCGCATCAGCTGATAGTGGAAACAGAGAAAAAGCCCTCTGCTTAGAATCGGATAAAGAGCCAGAAAGAGCACTGCGTAAAGCAGCGGAACGGAAATCCCTGACAGTATGAGTTTGGGAGCCTGTACTTTATGCCAGATAAGTAAAAGAACGATACATAGTGACAGAGTAATGCGATATTCCGTAACTTTGATAGGAGAATAGTGATACCGCCGGTAAAGGATGGATAACGGCGGTTCCGTATTCTCCTTTTTTATGCGTGAATTCAGGAAGTCGCTAAGAAAGGAAGGAAGAATCAGACACAGAAGAACAATCCCATACGGTGCAAATTGTGTGCGATGGGTCAGCGTGAGAATAAGTCCTGTTGCCGAGAGCGACAGGAGCATGAAACGGTATATCAGGCGTACGGCGAGGAAACGGCAGAGTGTAAGAAGAGAGAGCCGTTGTTCCGATGCGGTATGTTTTTTTTCAGACGCATCCATAGAAGTACCTCCGAGATTAGTATGCTATAAGTTTAGCATAGCAGAGACATCTTGTCAAAAGCAGAAAGAAGTGTTTTTTGTCGAAATCAGGGTATAGAAATGTGGTTTTCGGACCGATATAACAGATAACGTAAAAAAAACGCATATTCTTAAAAAAATGCTTTGAAAAATCTCCCAAATATGTATATAATAGATACGAAGGCTGAAATGGCACGCATGAAAGGAGAAATGGGAAGATGTTAAGCAGTGATATCGGAATTGATCTTGGAACCGCAAGTGTTCTTGTATATATAAAAGGCAAGGGTGTGGTATTAAAGGAGCCGTCGGTCGTAGCGTTTGACCGTGATTTGAATAAAATCAAGGCAATCGGAGAAGAGGCCAGATTGATGCTTGGTCGTACGCCGGGCAATATTGTAGCGGTTCGTCCGCTTCGTGCCGGTGTTATTTCCGATTATACCGTAACGGAGAAGATGTTAAAGTATTTCCTGCAGAAGGCGGTAGGAAAGAGACGTTTTCGTGGCAGACGCGTCAGTGTTTGCGTGCCGAGCGGTGTTACCGAAGTGGAAAAGAAGGCAGTAGAGGATGCAACCCTTCAGGCAGGTGCAAAGGAGGTTGCAATCATTGAAGAGCCGATTGCCGCAGCTATCGGTGCCGGTATCGATATCGCAAGACCATGCGGAAATATGGTTGTGGATATCGGCGGTGGTACAACGGATATTGCCGTGATTTCTCTCGGCGGTACGGTAGTGAGTACTTCAATCAAGATTGCCGGGGATGACTTTGATGAGGCAATTGTCCGTTATATGAAGAAGAAAAACAGTTTGTTAATAGGTGAAAGAACTGCGGAGGATATCAAAATCCGTATCGGTTCGGCATATCGTCGTCCGGAGTCTATTTCAATTGATGTAAAGGGAAGAAACCTGGTATCCGGTCTTCCTAAGACGATTTCCGTAACTTCCGAGGAGACGGAAGAGGCACTTCGCGAGACAACCTCCCAGATTGTGGAAGCGGTTCACTCCGTGCTGGAAAAGACTCCGCCGGAGCTGGCAGCGGATATTGCTGAGCGCGGTATTGTTTTAACCGGTGGCGGCAGTTTGTTATATGGTCTGGAAGAACTGATTGAGGAAAAGACCGGTATTCCGACGATGACAGCGGAGGATCCGATGACGGCAGTTGCAATCGGTACCGGAAGATATGTTGAATTTTTAAGCGGAAAGCGTGATTAATGACAGCAAAGAGGCTGTCTGTAACCTGCATGGAGGCGAGACAGATCGTTTAAAGAAAGGAGAAAAAAGTGGTTCGGGGATTATATACAGCATGGACAGGAATGGCAAACGAACAGAAGCGTCTGGATGTTATCTCGAATAACTTGGCGAACTCGGCAACGGTAGGCTACAAAAAGGAAGGAGTTACTTCCCAATCCTTTGATGAACAGCTGGCGATTAAGATTAAGGATAAGTCAGAGCTTCTGCACGGAGAGCGTATCATCGGCGGCATGAGTCTCGGTGTAAAAATCGGTGAGGTATACACGGATTACAGCGGTGGGTCGCTTAGAGAGACAGAGAATACGTTTGACCTGGCATTAGACGGGTCCGGCTTTTTCAGAGTGGCTGTGACCGACAGAAACGGTGAAACGCATATGCGTTACACTCGTGCGGGAGGGTTCCATATGACGAGTGACGGCTATGTGGTGAACTCTGAGGGAAATCATCTGCAGGGGGAATCAGGAGATGTACTGGTTCCTACGGATGCCGGTGAGATTTTGGTAGATATTGACGGAAGTATTTATGCCGACGGAGAGTATGTGGACAGGATTTCTCTGTATGATTTTGAAGATTACAATTATCTGAAGAAATACGGCGATGTTATGTATCAACCGGTAGACGGCGCTGTAGAAAAAGAAGCGACCGGCTTGATTCGTCAGGGCTATACGGAACAGTCTAATGTAAATGTGGTGACTGAAATGGTTAATATGATTGCAATTACAAGAGCCTATGAGGCAAATCAGAAGGTAATTCAGTCTGTAGACCAGACGTTAGATCAATCTGCAAATTCCATTGGACGTGTATAGCCTAAGAAAGAGGTGACATTATGTTAAGATCATTATGGACCGGTGCATCGGGAATGATTGCACAGCAGACCAATGTCGATACAATTTCAAATAACCTTGCCAATGTGAATACGGTCGGTTATAAAAAGGAAACCGTAGAGTTCCGTTCGCTGCTTTACCAAAAGCTGCAGACAAAAACTACAGACAATAACGGTGATCCGAAACCGGTGATCGGTCAGGTGGGTTCCGGGGTACGGACAGGTGCCATAACCTCCCGGTTTAAGCAGGGAAATCTGACAGAGACGGAGAACCCGTTTGACTTAGCAATTGACGGTGAGGGCTTTTTCACATTGCAGACGCCGAACGGCGAAACAGCGTATACCAGAAACGGCTCTTTACTCTTTTCCATAGCTTCAGACGGACTCGCCCTGACAAATTCGGAAGGGTATCCGCTTTTAGATACGAACGGTTCCGCGATTGTACTACCGGCATCAACCGATGTTTCAAAGCTCTCGGTTGATGTGGACGGAAAGGTATTTGAAGCGGTTCAGGTAGAAGTGGAAAATGAGGATGCGGTTGATGATGGAACTGCAGAGAAAAAGTATAAGACAGAATATATTGAGCGTGCACAGCTTGGTATTGTACAGTTTAACAATCCATCGGGTCTAGAAAAGATTT
>JAQXOR010000069.1 GCA_029099805.1 Lachnospiraceae bacterium | reverse complement strand
GTGTTTTTCTCATTCTGCTATCCTTTCCTTACTGAAACTGCCAGTAATCTACGGTATAGTCCTCTCCGCAGAATACAAAAATCAAATTGTGAACTCCTGTTACAGTCTTACTTAACTCTGCCGTAATCTCCTGATAATTCTTACCGTCTGCATCCTTCCCGATTTCAAGGCATCCAACTACTTCGCCTTCCGGCTCATCCAGACGAATCTGGATTGCACCGACAGTTCCCTTTTCTGCCTTTACGGAGACTGTAAACTTTGTCGCTCCGGTTTCACCGAAATCCACGCCGTACAAAGCAGCCCAGTCACCGGTCTGAATATCAGTCAGCACCATGTTTCCGGAACCATATGTTTTACTAATCATTCCCTCCTGCGTTGTGTCCAGACCGCCCATGGTTGCCATGGTCTCTGCCTCCACCTGTTCGAAAGGATTCAGATACTTTTGCTGCACCAGAGAATTACAGTCTGCCTTCTTCACGGTTTCAAACAGCCCTTCCTCATTCAGGTTAAGCTTCGTAATATGGGTCGACCGGTAATTCAGACCGGCAACACCCTTGCCTGCAGCCAGAATACGCGTATGATAGGTAATATACCATTCTCCGTTGAATTCAAAGATTGCATGATGGTTGTTATTATAGTCTCCGGCAAAATAACTTCCCGGATGCTTTAATACCACTCCTTCGTAAGTAAACGGTCCCATCGGATTATCGGAAATCATATAAGCAATATTCGCGTTTGTAAAGCCGTATTCCTTCGTTGCTTCCGCACTTACATTCCAGTTTGTACAATAAGAATACACATAAGTGTCACCAACCTTATTAATACCGGAATCTTCAAACAGATACGGGATATCAATCGCCACCGGTTCCGTTGCAAGGCTGATCATATCATCACCAAGCTTTGCGACACGTCCGGTACCCGGATTAGCTGCTTTTCCTGCCGGTACGCCACCGCCGAAATAAATGTAGGCACTTCCGTCGTCATCCATTAAAACAGCCGGGTCAAATAGCCAGTCCACATTTCCGCAATTCGGTGTGCTGCGACTTATCAGCGCCTTGCCAATCGGGTCCTTAAACGGACCGGTCGGGCTGTCAGCGGTAAGCACACCGATTCCGTTACCACCGTTTGCAAAGTAAAGGAAGAACTTCATCTGTCCGTCAATCTCTTTACATGCCGCTGCCGGTGCCCAGGAATTTCCGCCCCACTTGGCGGCACCGTCTCTTCCGGCCGCATAAATGGAACCGTGGTCGGTCCAGTTCACAAGATCATCAGAGGAGATAACATTCAGGGTATTTATCTTACTGTAAGAATTATCCTTCGGTGTCTTGTAAGAATATTCTATGGTATCTGCCGTCATATAGATATAGACTCTGCCATCGTACACCAATGCACAAGGATCGGCACCAAAACGCTGTGTCATCAGCGGAGTGTCGGTTCCGAATTTCTTTAAGGTTTCCGACAATGTCATCTCTGCCAGCTGTTCTTCCAATGGCTTTGGTGTCGGCTCAGGCTCTTCTGTCGGTTCCGGTGCCTTAGTCGGCTCCGGGGTCGCTGTCGGAGCCGAAGTGGCTGTTGGTTCCGGTGCTTGTGTAACTTCCGGTACATCTGTCGGTTCCGCCCCTGTCTGTTCTTTCCCGCATGCAGCCAAAAGCATAGCTGCGATTGCCAGTGTAGCTGCAAATACTTTGCTCTTTTTTCTCATTTTTCCTTCTCCGTTCTATAAATTATTGTACATATATTATACAATTATTGAAACTTCCAATAATCCACACTGTAATTCTCTCCATAGAACACAAAAATCAGATTGTGTACCCCGGTTACTTTCTTTAACAACTCCGCAGAGTACTCCATATATGATGTTCCGTCTGCACCTTCCCCGATTTCCAAATATCCGACTGTTTCTCCGTCCGCAGTATCCAGACGTATCTGTATAGCACCGACCGTTCCTGCCTCCGCCTTCACGGCAGCCGTAAATGAGGTTGCACCCTTTTCTCCGAAATCCACACCGTAAAGAGCCAGCCAGTCACCGGTATCAATGTCCGATACCGCCATATTTCCGGACCCGTATGTTTTACTAACTTCATCTGCCTGCGTAGTATTCAGTCCGCCCATGGTTGCCATGGTCTCTGCTTCTACCCTTTCATATGGATTCAGATATTTCTGCTGTACCAAAGAGTGCCGGTCAACATTCGGAACGGTAGCGATTGTTCCATCCTCATTCACCGTAATCTTTGTAATACTGGTGCTGCGGTAGCCGCCGGAAATTCCCAGCATCTGCTCTAAAATCTGGGTATGGTATGCAATATACCATTCTCCGTTAAATTCAAACATACAATGATGATTGTTTCCGTAACAGCCGTAATAAGACCCCGGATTCAAAAGCACCACGCCCTGATAAGTAAACGGTCCCATCGGATTCTTTGACGTCATATATGCGATATTTGCATTCGTAAATCCGTACTTCTTCGTGCCCTCCTCGTCTACGTTCCAGTTCGTACAGTAGGAATAGTAATAGGTATCTCCTATTTTATTAATTCCGGAATCTTCGAACAGATACGGAATATCAAATGCAATCGGCTCTCCGTCGAGACTGATCATATCCGCTCCAAGCTTTGCGATTCGTCCGGTACCCGGATTTGCTATCTTTCCCCTCGGTACACCTCCGCCGAAATAGATATAGGCACTGCCGTCATCGTCTACCAAAACCGCCGGGTCAAATAACCAGTCCACATTTGCACAGTTCGGTGTCGCACGGGAAATCAGTGCCCGGTCAATCGGGTCCGTAAACGGACCTACCGGACTGTCCGAGGTTAACACGCCGATGCCGTTTCCACCGTTTGCGAAGTAAATAAAAAACTTCGTCTTTCCGTCAATTTCTTTATAAGCAACCGCCGGAGCCCAGGAATTGTTACCCCATTTTGCAGCTCCGTCCTTCGATGCCGCATAAATCGTACCATGGTCGGTCCAGTTTACGAGATCATCGGAAGAAATCACATTTAACTTATTAATCAGCGAAAAACTGTTTGGCTTTACCGTACCATCCTCATTATACTCATAAAGATCACCGGTCATATACAGGTATACACGATCCTCATACACAATCGCGTACGGATCCGCACCCAGACGCTGTGTCATTACCGGAGTATCAAGTCCGATTTCCTTTAATGTGTCTGACAGAGCCAGTCCCTCAAACTTCTCTTTCCACTTTGCTTCCAATTCTAAATTTGTCATCCTCTTCTCCTCCTTTTATTCGGAATCTCCCTTTGCTTCCGTCCGAAAACGAAATTTTGAAAACTCTGCCACGCCTCCGGTCTCCTTTGTGGAAAATAGAAACAGTCCGAAACGGCAGCCCACAAAATGATCCAGCTGAAAGCGCAACTTATGTGTCTCCCCTATTCTACAAAACTCAGGTATCTGTTCCGGCTCCGCCTCCCGGAAGAAAAAATCCGCCGTATCTTTTCCGTTCGTAAAATCACAAACTGCACGAAGCGTTACCTTTCCTGTCTGTACCGGAACCTTTGCGACCACCCTGCCGGGTGCGATATCCACACTTCCCATACCTGCAAATATTCCGGTGTCCTCCTTTTCTGCCATAACCAGGAAGTAATTCCCTTCTTCCTTTGTCAGGGCAACAAATCCGTAATTTCCCTGCAGCGTACAAAGTCCTGCATAATCACCGTCATGTAATTCACAGCCGTCCAGGACGACCTCTGCCGCACAGCTTGGTCCGATTGTCCGCTGTGTCAGTGTATTGCCAGCCTGCACCAGGTTGCCCGACAGCTTTCCGGAATGAAGCCGGAGGGCTCCCGGTTTTTCTGTCACCGACCAGAGTTTGTTATCCGGGATATGATTCCACTGCCACGGAAGTTTCAGCTGAACTTTTCCATCTGCATCCGGAACATAGTTGAAGTCATCATCGCACCAAAGTGACTCATAGGAATACTTTTCCTTCTGCGTCGCAACCGTAACCCTCTTCGGTACAGTATGATTCTCTCCGAATACCGGAAAATCGTTTTTCCAGGTCACAGGAACCAGTACCGGAATACGTCCTACCGCACCGTGATCCTGAAACAAAACAGAATACCAGTCACCGTCCGGCGTATCTACAATACCTCCCTGTGCCACACCGCTCTGTATCCCGTCCAAATCATAAGAAAGCACATCTCCTCCGGTAAAATCTCCCAGTAAAGAGTCTGCGCAGAAGCATGCCTCTGTCCGAAGGCCGCCTTTCGGCCAGTGAATAAAGAACAGATAATATTTTCCGTTTATCTTATAAAAGTGTGTTCCTTCGTATCCAAGAATCACATCGCCGGTATCCTTTACCGCCAAGCGGTGCAAGCCGCCCTTTTTCGGTGCAGTCAAAGTTTCGTTCAGCTCCGTGATGTAGATTTCTCTGTTGCCGTAAGCGATATATACTCTCCCGTCCTCATCGAACAAAAGCGAATTATCATGGTAAAATCCTTCTATATAACTTTTTTTCCAAGGACCGGTGATATCTTTTGCCGTATACAGATACGTCTTTCCGGTATCGTTCGCCACAAAACAAACATAGTAGGTTCCCTTGTGGAAACGAATTGATGCAGCCCACATTCCTTTTCCGTAAATCCCTTTCCCGTCCGAAAGCTGCTGTCCGGCTGTCTCTTCCAATGTTTCATAGACATAGGATGCTATTTCCCAATGGATTAAATCATAGGATCGCAGAATCACACCGCCCGGCATAAAATGCATTGTGGTACTAACCATGTAATAGGTATCTGCGACCCGGATAATATCCGGATCCGGATAATCCGTATAAAGAATCGGATTCATTCCTGTTACTTGTCCCATTCCTTCTACCTTCTCTTTCCGTTAATTTGTGAAACAGTATTAATGGAAACGCTGATTAAAACGTTTCCATGCCGAATTTGCGCAGCAAAGCTACAATTTCTACTGCAAATCCGTGCAATCCGCAGGAGACTTTTAAGGAAGCACCGAATGAATCAGTGCTTCCTTAAATACTATTTCCTATCATCAGTTTAGCACCTTGCATATCTCATTACAATAGTGTATAATTGCAATTAGTTGATTTATAATTTTGACACGGAGGTGTTTTAATGTACATACATTTCATTGCCCTGGACTGTCCGCAGGAAACAGGCTTCACCCAGGAGCGTACCCATGGCATTATTGACTTTCTGTTTTTGCGTTTTCATTCAAAAACTACCTTGATTTTAGGGGATAAAACATATACACTCACAAAACCTTGTATGTTTTTAATCGACTCCAATACTCCGTACAAATATTTTTCCACCGGCGATAAGTATCGTGATGATTATTTACATTTCGCAGCCGAAAATCGTCAACAATTCTTAAGCGAATTGACTTTTCCTTTGAATACTCCCATCTACAATTCAGACGATAGTGCAATTTCCGACATTTTGCGGCTGATTTATGCGGAACATACTGCCAAAAACCGTCTGGCAGCCAAATCCATCGACCTGTTAATCCGCTGCCTGTTTGTCAAGGTATCCGAAATCTGGCTGCAAAGCCAGCAGCTCAATACCTCAGTTCCCCACTATTTCGACCTACTTCAAGTTCGGAACACACTTCTCGCCTCTCCGGAACGCTCATGGAAGGTAGAAGAGCTGGCAGAGCTGGCTCACTTATCCCCTTCCTACTTCCAAGTTACCTACAAAAAAGCTTTCGGTGTCACCTGTATGACGGATGTAATCAATGCCAAGCTGGAACAGGCTAAACTGTTGCTCACTTCTACGGAGTTACCGGTCAGTTCCGTTGCTGCCGAAGTAGGATACACCGAAGTATATCATTTCATCCGGCAATTCAAAAAAAGTACCGGGATGACTCCCGGCACTTTTCGAAAAAAAGCCAATTTTTAGGGAAGCACCGGTTAATTCAGTGCTTCCCCGAAAACAATCACAGCCTTCCCGGCATTCCCCCTCCAGGATTACCATGCCCTGTAATTTCCGGACAATGCAAGCAGGGCAAACAGATACAAGCAATTGTCATAATACCGTCTGTCACCCTTGCGAAGCGGCGTGTTCCAGAACTTCATAACAAACTCCTTCGCGTGTGCTCCCTTTGCGGCAAGAGATGCCTGCGCATTCGTTGCCAAAAGTCCGACCGGATGAAGTGCCGGCTGCTCCAACACTGTACCATCAATCAGGTACGTCTGCTCCGGATGGTCTTTCACCGTCTCCGCAAAGAATTTCTGCACCTTATCCGCAATTTCGCGAAGCTCCTCACTTTTCCCAAACCATTCATAGTCAAGCGCAATATTTGCAATGGTCCGGTATGCGTCACTGTAAAACCAGTCATGTCGGCTTCCGAACATCTTAACCGCTTCCTCATCCAAAACCTTCGGAGAACCATCATACTCTGCGTATTCCGCATTCAGTCCCGTTACCGGATGGCATGCCTTCTTCAAATATTCTCTGGATGCTTTAGCCGCCTCTTTCCAGAACTCCCGGTCCTCTTCATTCGCATATTCCGCAAACAGTTCATAAAAGTGCGGACAATGATAAGACGGGTCAGAAAAACCACAGCCGACAACAAACTCAATCAGCTTGTTTTCCGGATTCCACATCGGACCACCCTGCGTTCCGTTTTCACCTTTATGTACACAGGTATGCAACAGTTCTCTTGCCTGTGCGGAATAATTAAAAATCCCTTCACCGTCTCCCCATCTTCTGGAGGCAAAAAACAAAGCCATGGCAAAAAACTCCTCGCCGTCCGGTGCAGGTCCGTAGGCATTTTTCTTTCCGTCTGTCGCACAGGACCACGCGAAATACCCGGCGTTCCACCCATCCTCCATATACATATAGGTCTT
>JAQXOR010000068.1 GCA_029099805.1 Lachnospiraceae bacterium | reverse complement strand
GTGACACCCATCATAAAGGAAAGAACCACGCCAAGCTTTGCTCCTTTTGCCAGTTGTGCTTCTGCAACCGAAATACGTCCAAAGATATCTGCATACATCGGCACCCCTGCGATTGTGGCAATAATGACACCGAATGGTTTTGTTCAACTCTTTTGTTCCTTCAAAACTATTATATCTCAGCATTTACTCATACCACCTTCTCATAATACCTCGCCTGTGCAGTCCACAACTCATAATACAATCCGTCTTTCTCCCTCATCAAGTCCTCATGACAACCGCGCTGTACCACCGCGCCGTTATCAAACACCGCTATTTCATCGCAGAACTTACAGGAAGATAACCGATGGCTGATATAGATGGATGTTTTTTCTCCCACCAATTCATTAAACTTAGTGTAAATCTCCGCTTCCGCAATCGGATCCAAGGCTGCCGTCGGTTCATCTAAGACAATAAACGGGGCATCCTTATACAATGCTCTTGCCAAAGCTACCTTTTGGGCTTCTCCGCCGGAAATTTCCACGCCCTCTGTCTCAAAGTCTTTATACAGCGGTGTGTCTACGCCATTCGGCATAGTTTTTAAACGCTCCGAAAGTCCGGCTTTTCTAAGACACTGCTCTGCCTTTTCCCTGTCATACTCCATAGCTGTTGCCACGTTCTGTCCCAAGGAAAAAGAAAACAGCTTAAAATCCTGAAAGACTACGGAAAAAATACTTAGGTATTCATCATAATCATACTTCCTGATATCTACTCCGTTTAACCGTATCTCTCCCTCCATCGGGTCGTACAACCTGCACAGCAGCTTAATAAACGTGGTCTTTCCCGAACCGTTTTTACCTACCACCGCCAGGCGTTCTCCTATCTTAAATTTCAAAGAAAGATTGTGTAATGCATAGTCCTCTGCCCCCGGATACCGAAAACTGACATTACAAAACTCAATTTCATACTCTGTGTCTCCACCATCGCAAAAAGCACGCTTTTCTACAGGAAGTGTTCCTTCATACTTGTGATTCGGAATATCCAGATAGTCGAACAATCCCTGTAGGTGTCCGCAGTAAACCTCATTGTCTGCCAGTACAAACATCATATCCTGCACACCCGTACCGAGCTTTCCCAATGCTCCGATATACTGCACAATGCTTCCCACACCGAACGCACCCATGCAGGCCTTTAATACCACAAACACCCAACACACTACGTTTCCCATACCTACAACTACCGCTGCCAATGTCGGGTAGGCTGCCATACGAAGCACGTATGCTCCTGCCTCTTTATCCCGTTCTTTCATCTTTTGAAACGCTCTGTCTGCCGCGCTATTCTGTTTATATATCCGCACATCCTTTGCCCGGTCCGGGTTCATAGAAAGCACATGCCCGAAAAATATAAATGCCCGGTTAAACCATACGGTGCTGTTACACCATTTCTCGAATATGGCATTCTCTTCCCGGGTCGCCTTGGAATTCGCAAGTCCTCCCAGTACTACGCATAATCCGATTCCGAGAATCCAAAGCGGAGAATCCATGACTTTACTTCCGGTATCTGACAGGAATAAGGTAATCGTAAGTGATAATGAAAGCACGATATTTGCCGCCGCATTTACCAAACTGTTCAGTCCCCACACCAACTGTCCCAGTCCGTTTCCGAACATAAACAAATTTTCTGATGCCGCCTGCTTCTGCTGTAAGATTTTAGCATCCTCCAAATCAGCATAATCCATGGTCATGGCTTTATCTGCAAACACCTTACCGAAAAAGTTCCACATCTGAGCTTCTTTTTCTTCTGTTACCCGATCCACAATACTTTTCACCAATAACACGAAGAAATTCGTAAGTACCACGGCAGCCACGAAAAACAGAAGCTGCTTCATTCGCCGCTCTCCGGCTAACTCATTTATGATTTTGGCGGAAAGCCATACGGAAACCAGAGGTTGCACTGCCGCCAATCCCGCCGATACCGCTTTTCCCTCTGCCAGCCCCGGACAATATTGTTTTAATACACCGATGCCCCTCTTCGTAATTCTGATACGCTCTTTTACCGTCAGTCGCTTCTTCATTCTGCCACACCCCCTTCTCCCGAATGCTCCCGATAATATTTTGCCTGTGTCTCAAACAATTCATAATATCTTCCCTGTTTTGCAATAAGCTCCGCATGGGTTCCTTCCTCGATGATTCTGCCGTCTTCCAACAATACAATACGGTCACAAAACCTGGTAGAAGCCAGACGATGAGAGATAAACACTGCAGAACAATCCTTCATCACTTCATTATAGGTTTCATACAAGTTACTTTCCGCAATCGGATCCAGTGCTGCTGTCGGCTCATCCAGTACCATCACCGGAGCATTCCGGTACAATGCACGTGCAAGCAGCAATTTTTGAATCTGCCCACCGGAAAGTCCGATTCCGTTATCATTTACCTCCCTGCTGTACTCGCTGTCTATACCTTCTTCAAGAGAAGCAATCTTTTCCCAAAGTCCGGCCTTTCGAAGACACGCTTCCACTTTTCTCCGGTCAATCCGCGACGGTTCTTCTTCCGCCACTGCCTCCGCAAAAGTCACAGGGAGTAAGGAAAACTGTTGAAACACTGCGGAAAACAATTCGTAATACTTGTCTCTGTTATACTCTTTTACATCCGTACCACCGTAACATACCGTACCTTCTGTTGGGTCTGTCAGACCACACAAAAGCTTTACCAGGGTAGTTTTCCCTGCACCGTTTAAACCTACCACCGCCAGATGCTCCTTTGGGGCAATGGTCAGATTCAGTCCGGACAGCGTATCCTGCTCCGCCCCTTCATAACGATAACATACATTACAAAACGAAATCTCCTTCGGACCCGCCATGAATTCCTCCGACCAAAGTCCGCCGTCCCGCAAAAACGCATCCGGATAGTCTAAAAAGTTTCGGAGATAATTCACCGTCATGCCGATACGTCGAAGTGAAGTCACCTGTCCGAAGATAGCGGACAACCACGTGGAGAATCCGGTTATTACGCCGAAATACAACACAAAATCCGCCACGCCTAGGGTTCCGTCCATTACCCTATAGATTAAATAGACATATGCAACAATCTCCCTCAGCAAAGACAAACCGCTTTCCCCTGCTGCAACGCCGAATACCTGTTTCGTATACCGTCTGTACCAGGCACCAAGCTCTTTTATATTCTTTTGATAGATATCTCCCAGCCACCCGGTCATATGATACAAGCGAATATCCTTTGCCGATTTTAAATCACCGGAAACTTGTGTCAGATACCCGGTCTTTTGCCGATATCCTGCCCTTTCCGCCTGATTTTGCTCCATCCAGCGAAGTACCCTTTGATTCAACAAGTAACCAATCAATGTCATCAAAACCAAAAACAAAACCAGATACACATTCAGCTGCGCTAAAATTCCAAAATACAGGAAAAAGCCAAGACCACTTGTACAAAGTGCAATACCCACATCATACACTTGCGTTAGCGGCGAAAAATTTCCGTTGCAGGAAGCGATACTCTCTGATTGAAGCTTCCGAAACCGTTCCGTCTCCTGATGACAATAATCTGCCGTCATTCCCTTCCTTGCCACCAGTTCCGTGTAGTAAGTATTCATCCGAAGCTTATGAAAAAATGCAACCTTATCCAAAAGCACTCTCAACCCCGTGCAAATCGCAAGGACTCCCGTTCCTGCCACCGTAACAATTACCGTTGCTTTTATCCCTTTGACCGCTGTGATATACTCAATCACTATCTTCGGCAAAAAAGTTGTCACCACCGGAATTACAATACCTACTGCTGCCGACAATATGCATAAAAGCAGCAGGGACGGATGACACTTCATAGTGTGTTTCAAAACAAAACAAAGATTTCCAAACATCCCGTATTGCTTCGCAAGAAGTACATCCTTCCTTTTCTCTTTCTTTCCCTTCATATGCTCACCTCCGTTCACAGTATGCCAAAACAAGTCGAACCATCCGCTGTTTTGACGCGAATGGTTCAAAATCCGACACGAATGACATATTCCTAAAGCAACAACATCACTTCCGTTGCAAATACTCCCGGTTCGTTCTGACGATTCACATACCCACCCCTAATATTTCGATTGAATCTATTCACAGCTTATCATTTCCCCAAGGCAAAGTAAATTCTGTCCGTATGTTTTTTTCTATGATTTTATTATCTTTCCGGGTAGGGTCGACGCATTTGTCTCCTTTGATACCTTCATCAGCGTCACACATCCCCAGCTCCCTCATACCGGGTGTGTCGATAATTCTGGCTCCGTTTGGAAGCTCAATCAGTTGTCTGTAGGTAGTTGTATGCCGGCCCTTTGAATCATCCTCACGAATCTGTGATGTCTTCATTACCTCTTCTCCTACTACAGCATTTACGAGAGTAGACTTCCCTACACCGGAAGAACCCAGGATAGCTATCGTTTTGCGAGGGACAATATACTCCTTAAGCTCATCGAGTCCTATTCCATAAAGAGCGCTAACAGCATGTACTTTTACCTTATCTGACAGTTCTTCAATCTCTCTTACATATTTTCCGGGGTTGCTGCACAAATCCGTCTTTGTAAGGATTACTACCGGAATCCCGCCGCCTTGAAGTGTGATTGAAACATATCTGGCAATACGATTAAAATTGTAATTATCGTTAAGTGAAGCCACGATAAATACATAATCGAAATTCGCTACCATTACCTGCTCATTCATAGTCTTTACATAACTGATTAGATGCCCCGACTGATCGGGTCTCTTAAGAAGGCTGCTTCTCTCACACACAGAAGTGATAATCGAATCCCCGTGACGATTATAGAGAAAGGTTACATAATCACCTACTACAGGAAATTCCACATCTCCATTATAGAAGCTCCCCTTAAGCTTCGCACTAATCTCCTGCTCCCAGAACTTTATCTTGAAGTTGTTCTTCTGAATCTCACAGATAGTGCCAAGTCTCTCCTCATGAAGCCACTGGCAGGAAAGCTTAAGTGGCTTTGGATAATCAAACTGTTCTGTAAACCGGGCAACAGCCTCCTTGTTATCACACGCCTCAAAAGCCTCATCCTCATAGAATTTACCATGAATATTTGCGAATTTCTCTTTATCAAGAGGATATGCCATAAATGAATTAAAATTACTTCCGTCCGGAGTAGTAATTCCGAAATGGTCGCAGGTTACAAACCCACGCTTTGGATAATAATCAGGCTCTCCGAAAATGATGATACCCAGATATCCCATTTCCCTTGCAAGAGGAATCGTTTCCTCAAGAAGAGCCCTTCCTACGCCTGAATTATGAAAAGTGGGTTCTACACATAAAGGTCCAAAAGTCAACACTTCATGTACCATATCCTCATCTACCACCTTGGCCTTGGAATAAAATATGGCACCGACTATTCTTCCATCACATTCTGCTACGCGGCTAAGTTCCTCCACATAACAGTCTGCCTCTCTAAGGATATGCACCAGGTAATGCTCATTACATCCGGGACAGTGTATATTCCAGAAGGCTCTCATTGTCATATACTCAGTATTTCTATAGTATCCTGCTTATCAGTCTCCTTTCACCAGGTCTGCCAAAAATGACATCTGCGTATACTTTTCAGGGAATTCATGGAGGTATCCGAAACACTCATCAAGCGTACTTAGAATTCCGTTCTCACTGCAGGTATTATTAAAAATACTCATCAGTTGTTCATTATTAGGACTCAGCAATTCGTACGCATTTCCATATTCCTTTCTATATTTTGCTTTTATCCCCGGAAATTTTTCATCAAGCTCCCGGTAAAAATATTCTCTGTTTCCTTCCCTCAATGTAACACCCATTCCATAGCAAATAATTCCTTTAACACTTCCCTTTACACAATAATCAAGAATCCCTCTCACATTTTCTTCCGTATCGTTTATGAACGGCAATATCGGGCTAAGCCATACAACAGTAGGAATACCTGCTTCTTTGAACTTCATAAGTGCTTCAAACCGCTCTTTGGTTGTTGAAACATTTGGCTCGATTTTTTTACAAAGAGCTTCATCAAAGGTAGTCATTGTTATCTGTACTACTGCTTTCGTCTTTTTGTTTATTGAACTAAGCACATCCAGATCCCTAAGAATCCTTGTTGATTTTGTCTGAATTGCCACGCCATATTCATACTCATCAATCAATTCCAGACATCTTCGTGTAAGACGTAGTTCCTCTTCGGCATGTAAGTACGGATCACACATAGCGCCCGTACCTATCATACACCTTTTTCGCTTAGATTTCAAAGACTGTTCAAGCAGCTCTGCTGCATTTTCTTTTACCTCAATATCCTCAAACTCATGCGTAAAGCCGTAACACCTGCTCCTGCTATCACAGTAAATGCAGCCATGAGAACAGCCTCTGTAAATATTCATTCCGTTGTTATTTGAAAGTATTCCCTTTGCCTTTACAAAGTGCATTTTATACCTCCCCCATATTAATCCACGCATTTCGCAATCTGTAGTCTTTCCGCTGCCATCACACTTCACGCGTTTAACATCAATTAAATCGCCCCGGCTTACGTGATAGTGCATATAACCCCCTACTAAATTTGGAATATGCCTGCTATCTTGCCAAATTGCTGATAATCTCCTCCACTCTGCTTCTGGACCCATCAATAAAATTCATCGCAACCGGCCGGTGTGTTGCGCCGGATACTAATGACAGATGAAACTCATGAAGTAAGGTATCTATTAAAATTATTTTTTCCTGATATGTTTTTGCCTTTTCCCAGCCACGTATAAACTCCAGAAATACCTTCGCCGCAGCTCCGGTAGGCATATTGTTCCTACGATAACTTCTGCGATATTCTTTATAAGAATATTGAAGACCGCATTTGCACTGTCTGAAATCGCCCACGCCAACAAGTTCTTCTCCGCACCCATGACAACGAATACTGTTCTTCTCCATTCGCTCCATATCTTCTTTTCCGTACTTGCAGCGAAGATACAGCGTTACTCCTATTTCATCCGCCAGTTCCTCATCCTGTATTCCCTTCGCATCCAACAGATACAATCTGTTCAGCCGGCTGATATCCAGCTTTGCAGGCCATCTAAAAAAATTATACTTCTCCGGAATGATAACAGACTTCAGCTTTTCTGCTTCCTGTTTCTCCCTTGCAATTCTTTCCGCACTTCTCGCTCTTTGCTGCAAATTTTTCTCTTCAATTCTTTTCAAAAATCCTGATTTATTGTTTTCATATAATTCCTTTATATATGTCAGCAACCGATTGTATTGTTCCAAGTTTCCAACTTCTATATCTTCAACAATAAATCTGTCTTTCTTAATCTGTATTCCGGTGATTAAATATACTCCGGCTTTTCCGATGCGATATGTCCAGCCTTTCTCCGCATTCCAAACCGGGATTCCAAATCTTAAATCATATTCCTGTAAGATACATTCTGCAAAGCTTCGGAACAAACGATATACTTCATTGTCTATGAATGCCTCTAAGTCCGTAAATACCGGTCTTGTATCCTTAGTAAAAGAATCTTTCCATGATTTCTGTTCAAACACTTCTTTGGTCACCTTTATAATCCTTTCGTGGTGCAACGACTCCTGTTTACCTGATTTCTTCCTTACGAACGTCTGAGAAAATGGTATCGTTCCAACAGATAGTTGTGCCTGTTTAGTCCTTTCATCAACCTGAGGCGCTCCTTCCCGGCTATTTCTATCATTTCCGCGGTCACCTCAATCTCTCCGTACAGTACATCCTCGTACATACGCCAGAAAATAGGAGGATTCTCCCAGGATTCGGCCAGAAAAGCATCAAGTCTTATTCCGAATTCATAGAGAGTCTCTCCATCCTGTCGCCTGATTCCCAGCTTGGAAGCGATAATAAAGGTGCGCTCTGCCTGCCGGCAAAATTTCTCGTAAGCACTGCTGCGTGCATAACGACGTCGGCTGAAGAACACATCCGATAAGAAGATAAGTAACATCAGTACAAAGAAAATGGCAAATCCAACAAGCAGAGGATGGCTGCCCTTCTCAGGCTCTTCCTCGGAGATATCTTTTTTCTGCTCTTCCGCCGGACTCTCCGTCTTCTGCTCTTCCTCTATAGGAGGCAACTGCTCCGGATAAACAATCTCTTCGACATTCTCCGTAACAGGCTCCTCTTCCTCCCACGGACGATAAAGCATCTCCTCATAGCCCGGTGTAGGTTCAAAAGAAACCCAGCCCACTCCATTGAAGTATACCTCTGCCCAGGCATGAGCCATGTCGCCGGTGACATAAACCTCCCTACTGCCTGACATCGGCACACAAAATCCCTTCACAAATCTAGCCGGCAGTCCCTCTGCCCGGGCAAGCAATACAAAAGCAGTGGCAAAATAGGTACAATATCCCTCCTGCTTCTGCAAAAGCATATAATCCAAAAACTCCCCGGAGGATTTGATCGTTTTCGGTAGATCGCCCGGAGTTGTGGTGTACTTCATCGTCCGCAGACCACTCTCTATCCCGTAAAGCCTGTCGATTGTCGTCTCACAGTTCTCAGTCACTTTGTCCACCCAGTTTTGAACGGAAGCAGACAACACCGGCTTCTCGCAATACCTCTGATAAATTGCGGCACGATATTCAGTAAGGTCTGCCACAGAAACTTCCTCACTGCCATACTTCCTGCACACAAACTTCCACTTCTCCTCATCAAAATCAGGCACATTATTCACCAGCTCCTTGATTTTCTCCCTATTTCCATTGAACAGGTAATATGTCAGGTCGTAGGTGTCTCTGTAACGTTTGCGTTTATTCCATATCTTGTTGTCCTGTTCGTCACGGTCCAATAGATTCGTCTGCTCCCACTTCAGTGAGGTTGACTTACCCGGCATAAAAAAGTACTCGGAACGAAATTGCTGATATTCAACCCTAAGACGACTCCCTTGCGGATAATTCATCTGCCGCTCGTCCTCATAAACTCTCACCGCATACAAAGTTTCCAGGGTATCTAAGCACCTGTTGAAGGAATTCTCTTTCTCTTTCATGGTCCAGTCCTGTCCATCGAAGGTATCCATTTCCAAACCGATAAGATACAGATTTTCCTTTGAAGAGCCCTTACTTGTAACTTTCAGGAGATTCGTCCGGTTCTTCAGCACATCCCCTCCCAAGGAAGACTCCTCAGCGAAGCCACTCATACTGATACTGAAATCCTCTCCTCCACTCCCCCCGATATGCCGGGTGAGATCAGCAAAGTTTTCACTGACCCGGCTGCAGATTCTCTTCACAAAGCCCCAATGATATGGATTTGGGGAGTCCGGAGTCAGCAGCAGGAGAAAGAAAAACAGAGTCCAAACCGGCCACAACCATACGATATATGCCCGCATTCCTCGCCCCTTTCGTTCCTTTTTCCAATAATTCTCCACCAGCTCCGACAAGCTCAATAAAATAAAGACAAAAAGAAACGCAATACCCACTTTGGGAACCTTCCACTGATACACCGTATAGATACCGGCTCCTGTCAGAATCGCAAAAAAGGACAACAGACGAACCGGGCGGAATACTTCGCCTAAGAATGCCAAAAGCATACTTCCGAGTGCTACCCCAAAAAGCGGGAAGCACTGAAAGAAAAACAAATGCTTCCTGTTAAATTCTCTGCCAACGGCCCAATTCACATATTCCCGAAAAAAATCCGAATATGCACCAAAACCGTAGAACAGACCGATGACAGACAGGATTGCCACAACCCCCGCTGCCACCAAAAGCTTTCCGCGCTTGTCAAGGGCGCAGAAAACAATTAGCAGCACCAGAAAAAAAGCTTCCATAATGATGTGGCTCCGGGATATCGCGGAAATTCCAAGATACCGATGACTGACTGACAGAAAAATACCGCAGTAAACAACCGTGTAAAGGCTTCGGTATATGTAATTTTTCCATTTATCGATATACTCTGTCACCGGTCAATCCTCCTTTTCAAAATACTTATACTGCATGGCGATTCATTTTCTCCTTCCGAAATGCTACCGTGTGCCTGCTACAGGATGGTTTCCAGATTCTCCTCGGTACCCACAGGAATAATCTTTCGTCGCTCCCGGTTCAACCCTCTCACATCCGTAAAACCACCCTGCTTCACCAGATAAATCACGACACCGACTCCCTCCTCAGACAAGCGTTCCGTCCCTTCCAGAATACTCTCCGTTAATTCCGCCAGTACCATAAAAATTACCTTTGGAGGCTCCGTAAAGCAATCCTTAAGGAAATCTGTCGGACCGTCCTCGGGCAGGTTGGAGCGAAAATAATACTCATCCATACGGCGATACAGCTCCTCAAAATCCGATCTATCATGCACTGTAACCGAAACAGGACCGGTCTCCGTCCCGTAATCCACCCTCAACGGAATGCTTTTCTGATTTAACGTAGAGGCCACAGCCAACACAATCTCCAAAATTCGGTTTTCTAACGGCAGATACAGCTCCTGCTCTTCCCTGTATCGTTTTCCAAAAAAGTATATCCTGACTCCCTGACGCTCCTCATCTACAGTCCGGCGCACCTTCATCTCACCGGTCTTTGCCGTAGCCTTCCAATGCACCCGCTTCAGACTGTCCCCGCGTATATATTCTCTGACCACCACATCCGGCTCAGAGTCTCCCTTCAGACTTCGACCGGAGTTGCTGTTCGGAAGAGAGGCCATACTTTGCAGCTCCGGAAGCGTCACGACCCTGGGGCTGACAGTTGCCTTTATTGTACTCGGCAGAGTATACTTCCAACGGAATAAATGCAGAAAGTCCGTGACGATTACTGCTTTCACTCCCACCTCATACTCTCCGCGATATTTACAGAAAAGTTTCGTATCAAAACGGTAATTCTCACCCGGCAGCAATTCATATTCCTTGCTGTCAGGGACATCCTCTACCTCAAACAAGTCAGAAAACATCCTCACCTGCAGCCCTGAAAAAGCAAAAGGCATCTCATTCTGCAACACAAAATAGTACTCCACCGGTTGCCCGGCTACCACTGTTTTGCTTTCAATGTTCTGGTAAATACGAAAACACAGAGTCACCGCTACCAGATAAAGAATACAGATTAAAGGCAGAAGCGTTACCGCAAAAAAGAAACCATAGCTGAGCTTTCCGCCGAAAAAAGAAATCACAATCAGGGAGACCATCCAGGCTCCCAAAAGCACCCATTTTCTTACTGTCATACCGGCACCTTACTTTTCAATAAAATATTATGAAGAATCTTGTTCACGTCTTCCTTCTGACCTCTTGCCTTACCGGTCAGAACAAACCTGTGTGAAAGAACAGGCTCAACCATGGCTTTCACATCATCGGGCTTCACATAATCCCTACCCTCTATGTATGCCTTGGCACGAGAAGCCTGTGTGAGTGCCAGCATAGCTCTGGTACTCGCACCAAGCACGAACCTCTCCTCCTCTCTGGTGTGACGAACAATATCCACAATATACCCCAGAACCGCATCCGTTATTTTCACCTTCTCCACGTCATTTTTACACCGGGCAATCGCCTCTACATCCAGAACGGGGCGCACTCTCTCTACTGTCTCTCCCAGCAATCGCTGCCTCGCAATTCTGATTTCCTGTTCCTTGTCAGGATACCCGATGGTCAGACGCATCATAAAACGGTCAATCTGCGCCTCAGGTAACGGATAGGTTCCCACATACTCCGTAGGGTTCTGGGTTGCAATCACCAAAAAGAAGTCCGGCAGCTTATGGATTTGCCCATCCACAGTTACCTGCCCCTCCGCCATAGCCTCTAAAAGACTGGCCTGTGTCTTGGGAGTCGCGCGGTTCAGCTCATCCACCATCAGCAGCTGGTTCATAATGACACCGGACATATATTCAAAATCTCCGGTTTTTCTATTGTAAATATTCACACCGGTAATATCTCCGGGCAGAGTATCCGGGGTACACTGAATTCGTCCGAAACTGCACTGAATAGACTTCGCCAGAATACTTGCAAGGGTGGTTTTCCCACAGCCCGGTACGTCCTCAATCAATACATGTCCTCCCGCAAGCATACAGACCAAAAGATTTTCCACGACCTGCTCTTTTCCCACAAAGTATTTGTTCAGATTATCTCTCAGTATGTCTATAGTTCCCATGCTACCTCCTTTATGCTTTACCAAAAAATGAACTTCTCTGTAACAACTGACAAATCATTTCTCTAATACTAATCCTGAATTATTCACGGAACAGTATCTGAACGGATAACTGTGCCATGAATCTAAAAATTGATCCATGCAGCCATAACCTCACTCAATTAACCTGTTAAAAGGGTATAAAATCCCTGTGGCAGAGTTCAGAGTGCAATTGTTAAGCTGTCAAGGTTCGTTAATCGTTGCTATTCCAGCTGCACATTCAGCTTACCGATATTTGAAAGTGTCTCATAGAATTCATTCTTATAAGGGCAGCTGCTACACAGCTTGAATGTGATATATCTTGCTGAACGTATTACTTTTGCAGAAATCTTCAGCAGTTTTAAACGGACGGTATCAATGCGTTGTTTTCGCATGCTTGCTGATAACGCCAATCGTCTAAATCAATTAAATATGTTATATGCAAGAGCGTGTACCTGAGGCCTATTGGCATTTACTATTCTGGTATGACTGCTTACGGAAGCAAAATCAAAACCGGATTTGCTTTCTTTGATGAAGTATTCCATCAGTCCTCTTTTGCAGTAAAATTTGATGAGATACTCTGGTGAGGAATCCATGTTTGTGACAACAAATGTGTACATGTAAACCATCTGGTTTTCCGGCTTTTCGACCTTGCATACCACACGCCTTTCATAAGGCCATGGACCTGCTTTGTACATGAATTCGCCATAAACTACCGCATAATCCACTTTGTTGTTTCTGGTGATCTCATCAAGCTCATCCACAAGATGGGATGCTTTTTCACGGAGAATGCCATTCTCCTTCAGCCGGATCACATAGCTTGTGCCATTTTCCTCGCACTGCTTGTAAAGGTCAGGCGTAGCAAAACCGCTGTCACCACGAAGCAGAATACGAATTTCCGGATAATCATTCAGGTATTCATCAAGTATCGGCTGCAGGAAGTCAACCACTCCGGTGCAGGAATACTGTGTTCCGTCACGAAGCTGGATTTTTATCAGATCCCCAGTCATTCCATCATAACAGACAAGTGGATGATAGCCATTGCTTTGATAATGAAAGTTAAATGCTCTGCCTTCCTGTTTTCCGTATGCATCAAGGAGAGTGGAATCCAGATCCAGAATAACAGCCTGTGGCATCTGAATACTGTAAATTTTCTTCCGAAGCATTCTACTAATCGTAAAGAACTGGTTTAAGGTATCTTCATCCATATGGTTAAAGAATCTTGATACCGTAGGCTGTGATGCAAGGGCATCTTTTTCAAGTATAGACTTGAATACAGGATCATTTGTAAGTTCATCGGAAGCATCATCTTCGAAATAACCGGCAATGATCATATATATCATCTGGAGCAGGTTTTCCTGATCCGTGTGATATCTGAATAATGCGGAATCATTGGTCTTGAAAGCTTTGACTAAAAGCTTATCAATACCAAGTATGCTTACAAATTCTTTGATAAGAAGTAAGCCTGCATCGGAGGACAAATCGCCTCCATCAAAATTTATTTTAATCTGCCTATTGCTTTCTAATGGTAAGGTGTTTATAATACTCATAAAGGGCTCCTTTGTTTGTATTATTAATGGCTTCGAACACCTTAATTTTACCACAAATGGATGCTCTTTTTTCATTCACTTGATAGGTGAAAAGCAATATTCTGTTAAAACACAGTAACTATGCGGCTTTCAGCCGGTTTCACGGCTGTTCCATGAATAATCTAGGTTAATTACTGGGTCAAAAGGTATTTTGACCGTAACAGTTCAGCCTTACATACGGGATGAGTTGTGGAAGGTGCAAACAGTCTGAAATCAATGGAGGGAAAATCACTTTACGAAAAATATTATTTCCTTTCTTGCTGATCTCGTTTATAATAGTAGCAGGAAAGGATGGTCGTAAAAGTATGAAGAAACGTACAAGACTGTTATTTACAGGTACACTGATCAGTGCGGTTGTTGTAGGAGTACTTGCGGCATATCGCTTTGTTTCTGTTACGATGGAGAAGAAAACGATAGCAATCATCGGTGGTGCAGATGGACCGACAGCAGTTTTTACTGCCGGGAGATTACCGGGAGGGAAAAAAGAAGTGGCAGAATATAAGTCGATTTCAATGGAAGAAGCGAAGACGATATTTGAAACACCGGGCGATTATTTGATTGTGGATGTCAGAAGAGCAGATGAGTTTGCCGGAGGACATATTCCGGGGGCGATTCATATTGCAAATGAGGAGATTCTTACGACAGAGCCGGAAGAGCTGCAGGATAAAAACCAGGTGATTTATGTGTATTGCCGAAGCGGACGCAGAAGCAAGGAGGCAGCCGGTAAGCTGGCGGCAATGGGATACACAAATATTATCGAGTGTGGTGGTATTCTTGATTGGACGGGAGATGTAGAGAAGTAATCATAGTTTTTGCATCGAATCTCGGCCTGTTACTATGAAAAAGGCAGGAGCAAAGGCAGGTCTCTCATATGAGAGACCTGCCTTAATTTCTGGCTTTGATTTTAAAATTAAATGTTTCCTTCATGTGATATATAGTTCGCCTTTGCGACAATACGAGTGTTTCCGTTTATGAGCCACTCGTGAATACCCGTATCTCCTGTCCAAAAGAAATAATCTGATTCAACAGGCATTCTGAAAAATGAACGATATAACTGATTTATCATACCGCCGTGAGTGACAATAGCAACAGTGCTGTCGCCTTCATTTTCTGAGATGATTTTTGACAGCATATATTCAGCTCTGTATCTGAACTCGAGCTTACTTTCCTGTTCGTAAACAGCGGCGTGGAGAGGAACCTTTATTTCCGGATATTTTTCTTTGGCGACATGACGTTCCAGTCCTGCAATCAATCCGTTGTTAAATTCCATTAAGTGCTCATCAGGTATCAACGGAGCATTGGTGGTATCGTGTAAATGCTGTGCTGTCTGCAAAGCTCTTTTCAGGGTACTGCAATATATTTTGTCAACGTGGTAATTCTGATTTACATAGTTGCTCATTGCTTCAGCCTGCCTATGACCACGCTCGGTTAATTCAAAGTCGGCACGACCCTCGTGCACATCAAGAATATCTGCTTCGCTCTCACCGTGTCGGATTACCAGTAGTCGCATTGACCTTACCTCCGTTGAAATAATACTATCCTCATTGTATCACACTCACCTGTTAAACTCAATATGCGGTTTAATCGGTCTTGTGGTGTTGAAGAAACAAAGAGAAATACAGAGAGGATGCTATGTGGTGCGTTGATAAGGTATCCGTAGGTCACTATAATATAAAAAAACAAAGCGATGATTAGGAGGACGTATGAAGAAAATGAGAAGGCTTATGCCTGAGGCATACGAATTTAACGGAAAGCTTCCGTTGAAACAGGCAATTCCGAAATTTATGCCGGTGAAGCCGGTTTTTGATTTGCGAGCAATCCTTCCGGTTCTGATTATGTTTATCGTAACGGCGGTTGAGACGGTTGGAGATATTTCCGGTGTTACGGAGGGGGGGATGGGCAGAGAAGCCACAGACAAGGAGCTTTCCGGAGGAGTTATGTGCGATGGCGCAGGCTCTTCTCTTGCGGCCCTTTTCGGCGTATTACCAAATACCTCCTTCAGTCAGAATGTCGGACTGGTGGCGATGACCAAGGTGGTAAACCGGATTGCACTTGCTTCGGGTGCTGTATTTCTTATCCTTTGCGGACTGATTCCAAAGCTCGGTGCACTGATTTCCATTATGCCGCAGTCGGTACTCGGAGGGGCAGCGGTTATGATGTTCTCCTCGATTATCGTCAGCGGTATCCGGCTGATTACAAAGGAACCGCTAGGTGCCAGAAGCCTTTCCATCGTATCGGTTGCCTTTGGTGTAGGCTACGGAATGGGAATGAGCCCGGCAATCCTTGCTCATACCCCACAGTTTGTTCAGCTTATCTTCGGTGAATCCGGGATTGTTCCGGCAGCGCTTGTTGCGATTATCCTGAATGTCATTTTACCAAAAGAAAAACCGGAAACGGTTAGTGAAGGTTGTTCAATAGAAAAGCCGGCAACAGCTAGTGAAGATGGTGCAAAAGAAGAGTAAGCTCTTCCGGCGTATCTGCATCAGACAACTCAAATTCATCCCGGGCAGGAATTAATTTTACCTGTTCGGGATATTTTTTTGCTAAAAAACCGCCGCCCTTTTTTTCGGGAAGAGTAAGAAGCTCTTTATAAAACTTATGCGGAAAAATGATCGGAGCAGCACCGGTACCGTTGTAGGAAAGCCGGCAGATTTTATCCTTGTAATGGAGAAAGGATAGACAGAGAAGCTGCAGGCTGGTACGGGAGAGTAAAGGCTGGTCGGCAGGCAGAAACAGAATGCCATCCGGAGAGCCTTTTTTCAGAAGCTGAGTGATACCAAGCCTTACCGTATCATTTCGGTTAGGGAGGTCGTGCAAAAGAAACTCAATATTACTTTTTTTACAAAGATTTGCTATTTCCTCATGACGTGTTACGGTAAGTGTAGTTCCGAATCCGGCGTATCTGCTTATTTTTACCGCATTTTCAAAAAGAGTATTCCCGCCACAATCAGCGAGCAGTTTATTTGAGCCGAAGCGTTTTGACATACCCGAAGCCATGATAATACAGGCAAGGGCTTGGAACGGGGCATCAATATCAATCACAAGGGCATCGTCCCGGTTCTTTAATTCATCTAAAAATGGGGTGGACTGTTTTCTGAGTACGGCAACTGTGCGGGAAGAAGCTAAAAGCCTCCGGACGGCTGTCTGAAAGGGCAGACAGGAGCTTTCAAGGTAGCCAAGCTCATCGATGGCAAAGAAGGCATCAGAGGAAGCTATGGAATTGTCTGTGAGACCGGCAAGATATGCTTCGATTGCCGGAACTGCGCAGTGCACAAACCCGTCTTCCGCGATGCACATTTTGTTGGAAGAGCTCTTAGTCGTATCGGACTCTTTGCAGAGCCTTCCTATGACGTATTCGGAATCATTTTCTATCAGGTCAGACTGTATCACTACCTGTCCGTCCTCTGTCTTTCTGCTGAGCAGATGGTGATAGGAGGAGAAGTCTGACGCGGAGGCGAGTTCCTTTATAATTGCATGAAAAAGATAAGATTTTCCGCTCCCGCGTTCTCCGGTAAGAAAAAGGTGTTTTTTTTCTGTCATCCGAAAGAAGGAAACGACAGCAGAAGCGTCTGGATAGGTATCTGATGTAAGCATAAAGCCTCCTTTACCAATGAAAGCCGTTACCGGAACCTGAGATTTGAAGCCGGGAAGTAAATCAAAACCCGGGCTACGGAGAAACGATTATACGATGCACTGCTCCGCCCCGGTCGGCACATTCAACGACCTGAATGCTATCATAGATTAGCGACAGCTTTTCATTGAGCTCGGCAAGTGTCGCGGCAGAAGTCTCCAGAGAGGCAACGAGTTCACCATCCTTCATAAGGAGAATCCGGTCACAGTAACGCAGGGCAAGCTCCGGACTGTGGATGCACATCAGTATACTTTTTTGCTCAGAGAGCATGCTTCGTATCTGCCGCATCAGCATGTGCCGGTTGGTAAAATCAAGAGAGCTGTCCGGCTCGTCCAACAAAAGCAATAGGGTATCTTCAACCAGAGTCCTGGCAAGGAGGCAAAGCTGCTTTTGCCCTTCACTTAAGGTAAGAAAATCCCGATCGGACATATCCTGTAACCCGACGGATGTAAGGGCTCTTTCGGCACGGGCTTTCATGACGGCATTCGGTGATTCCAGAAGACGAAGCGCCGGATGGAAGCCAAGTAAGCAGACTTCTTGTACTGTCATGCTTGTGCCGATACCGGATTTTTGGGGAAGATAGCTGATTTGTTTTGCACGGGTCCGTACCGGCATTGCCTCAATCGGACAGGAGGAAAGGAAACAACTGCCGGTGTGAGGTACAAGGTTAAGAATTGCTTTTATCAGAGAGGTTTTACCGCTGCCGTTCGCTCCGATGATTGCGGTAAACTCACCGGAACCAGCCTGAAAGCTGACATTCTTTACTGCTGTTTTTCTTCCGTAGCGGACAGAAAGGTTAGAGACTGTAAGCAGAGGCTTAATTGAATCTGTCATTGGGAGTTCTCCTTTCTTCCGTTTTTCATAAGCAAAGTGATGAGTAGCGGTGCTCCGAGCAGGGAAGTGAAGATACTGACCGGAAGCTCCGCAGAAGCGAGACTCCGGGCTAAAATATCGGCAATGGTCAGTATAAGGGCTCCTGAGACGCCGCTTATGATGAAGGTGGTAAGGTCACTTCGCTTTGTAAGCAGCTTTGCAATATGCGGAGCCAGAAGACCGATAAAGCTGATTAGTCCGGTGACGCAAATGACGGAGGATACCATCAGGGTGGCAATTAGTAAGATAGCGAAGCGCAGCACGGTTACATTGACGCCGAGCAGGGCGGCTTCGTCATCATCAAGCGAAAGCATACGAATCTGCCGGAATAGTAACAGCATGACCAGAAAGCCTGCAGAGGTAATGAAAAACGGACGGGACAGGTGCTCTATGGTTACTCCGTTCAGGCTGCCCATAATCCAGTACTCGATAGAAGCCAGCTGCTTTTCCGGGTCGGCTGCCAGCTTGAGGAACATAAGGAATGTCTGGGCAACGGAGTGAATCGCAATTCCGGCGAGTACAATGGTGTAGCTGTTTTTTCCGGGAACGAGATAAGCGATGAGCAGGGTTACGGACAGAGCCAGAATTCCGCCGAGAAAGGCAGCAACAGAAACGGCCGGGGCAGCGGCAGAATATAAAATGATTGCAAAGGCGGCACCGGCACTGGCCCCGGAGGAAACACCGACAATATCCGGAGAAGCCAGAGGATTTTTAAAAATCAGCTGGTAGATAAATCCGGCGGTGCCGAGACCGAAGCCGCCAATCAGACCCATGAGGGCACGCGGAATCCTCAGGCGCAGAAAGACTAACCGTGACATTTGGTCACCGGAAATAAGCCCGTGAAGTGTCAGCGGATATTGCCCGGTCACAACCGACCAAAGCAGCACTGCAAAAAGAAGCAGTGCCGACGTGACAGCCGGAAGTATTATTTTGTTTCTGTAATCGTTATTTTTTCTGCGCATAAGGTATCCTGTAAAATGTTAGTCTGCCGGAGTAAACCCGTAGAAGCTCTGATAGAAATTAGTTACACATTCCTTATAGTATTCGTTGTTTACTTTCTCCGGATGAAGAACGGAAGAAAGATAGATGCTTCCAAGGAAGCTTCCCGGTACCGGGGAGTCCCAGGCTTCAATATCGCCCGGAAGCTTAATGACGTTCTTGTTCTTTACCGCATCACAGGATGCCAGATTTTCATCGTTCAGAACGTCCTCTGCTGTGTAGGAGGCATCTGCTGCCAGAATGATGTATTCCGGATTCCAGGCAAGAAGCTGTTCATAGGAAATGTTTGCCCAGTAGGTGTCGGTCAGTCCGGAAGCAACATTGTTACTGCCTGCATTTGTAAGGAGAGAATCCTGATACATTTGGCTTCCGGCAGTGGAAAGAAGGGAACTGTTCCCTGCAAGATATACATCCGGTGCAGCTTCTGAAGAAACGCTTTCCTTTGTGGCAGCCAGGAAGGTATCGATTGTGGCATTCAGTGCCTCTGCGCGGCCTGCGGTATTTGTCACATTGCCGACAAGTGTAATGCATTCCTTTAACAGAGCCGTATTTTCCGGGTTCACAATGATTGCCTTAATACCGAAGGACTCAAGCGTGTCAGCCATATTCTTTAACTTCATCGGAAGGAAAATGACCTCCGGTTCAGCCGCGATACAGCCTTCTGTATTGAATTCCTTTGCGGTTCCCATATTCGGAAGGTCGATGACCTGAGGTGCTGCAAGCCGGTATATTGCTCTGGTGTTTGCTTTTGCCTCGATTCCGACGAGCTTATCCGAAAGACCGAGAGACAGCAGAAGACTTGTTGAAATGTAATAAGAAGATGCAAGCCTTTCCGGTGCCTTTTCGATTGTTACGGTTCTGCCGGCCTGGTCAGTTACGGTAAGCGGATAGCTTACGGCAATTTCCCTGTATTCTGTCATAACGGAGAATGGAGACGGAGCCGGCACGGCTTCGGTTGGTGCTGCCTCAGTTGGCACAGCTTTTGTCGGAGTATCCGAGGAAGGCGCGGCCGGAGCCGGTGTTGCAGGTGTGCTTTCCGGAGTTGTTGAGCTGCTGCAGGCAGCGGCTGCTACCAGCATGGTACATATGAAAAACAGTGCAGTAATTTTTTTCATTTTGCGTGTTCATCCTTTCTACAATTCGTCGCCTCCCCATTCGCAATCCGCTATCGCTCCTTGCTCATGTGGGATGCGCGGGGAAATGGAGTAAAATGCTATACGAATTGTTGCACAATTCGCCGCCTCCCCATTCGCAATCCGCTATCGCTCCTTGCTCATGTGGGATGCGCGGTCCAAATGAATAAAAATCCATCTACCTGCAAGCAGGTATGGCCTTTTTATTCATTTGTCCCTATAGCATTTTAACAGATTGACAAAGGTTTTACAAGTCGGTATATTTAGTATAGGGAGTAACAGTTTGTATAGGGAGTATCAGTTGTTGCAAAAGGAAACGAGGTTATTATGATTACGATACAGAATTATAGAAAGGCGGAAAGTCTTTCGGAAGCATATGAGCTGAACCAGAAGAAGTCAAACCGGATTATCGGCGGTATGATGTGGATGCGAATGGGCAACGCAAAGATTAATACCGCAATTGATTTGGCGGGACTCGGTCTGGATGAACTGGAGGAAACGGATGGAGAGTTTCGGATTGGCTGTATGGTGACGTTGCGTCAGTTGGAGACACATCAGGGCTTTTACGCGTATACCTCCGGCTGCGCGAAGGAGGCATTGCGGCATATTGTAGGGGTTCAGTTTCGCAACCTTGCGACGGTTGGAGGCAGTATTTATGGTCGCTATGGGTTCTCGGATGTGTTGACTCTTTTTCTGGCACTTGATTCGTATGCGGAGCTTTATAAGGGCGGAATCGTTCCGCTTAAGGACTATGCGGCAAGGAAGTATGACCGGGATATACTTGTGCGGATTATTGTGAAAAAGAAGCCTGTGACGATGTTTTACGAGGCGATACGAATTACGGAAACGGACCTTCCGGTGCTTACCTGTGCAGTGGCGCGGTTTGCGGAGAATAATTCGTTTTTGGTAAGCATCGGCGCAAGACCGGGTCGGGCGATTTTAGTGGAAGATAAGGAGAATATTTTCGCCGAGGGTGTTTACGAGGCATCCATACAGAAGTTTTCAGAGTACGCAAAGGCAACCGTTCCTACGGAAAGCAACATGCGCGGGAGTGCCGAATACCGGAGTCATCTTGTAGGTGTAGTGGTGAAACGGGCATTGATGGAATTGTACATGAAGGATGAATGATGGATATTGATAAGGGCGGGCATACAATATTGGGGATGCCCGAAAGATAGGAGAGTTTATGCTGATTGAGATTACGTTGAATGGAAAAACTGTCAAAGCGGAAGTGGCGGCAGATACAACACTTTATGATTTTGTGAGAGAGCATGGCTGCTACAGTGTAAAGTGCGGCTGCGAGACTTCGAATTGCGGACTCTGTACCGTATTTTTAGAGGACAAGCCGGTGCTGTCCTGTTCGGTACTTGCTGTCAGGGCAGACCATTGCAGGGTAACAACATTAGAGGGACTTCAGGAGGAAGCAGGGGAGTTTGTTACCTTTATCGCGGATCAGGGCGCAGAGCAGTGCGGATTCTGCAATCCGGGCTTTGTGATGAATGCGCTGGCGCTGTTTCGGGAAAATCCGTATCCGAAGGAAGAGGAAATAAAGGAATTTTTGTCCGGTAATTTGTGCCGCTGCTCCGGCTATGAGGGGCAGCTTCGGGGAATTTTAAATTTTTTGGAGAGTATGAAGCAGAAGGAGGCGGAAGGATGAGGGCAGTAAACAAAGCAATCAGAAAGAAAGATGCCATGGAACTTCTTCTCGGCAAGCCGGTCTATACGGAAGATATTGCACCAAAGGATTGCCTGGTCGTTAAGCTTTTACGTTCTCCTCATGCAAATGCACTCATCAGGGAGATAAAGACGGACATTGCTCTGAAGGTGCCTGGAATTGAAGCGATTTATACCTATAAGGATATTGACCAGAACGGAAAACGGTTTACCTGTGCAGGACAGACCTATCCGGAGCCGAGTCCGTATGACCGTCTGTTACTGGACCGGCATGTGCGCTTTGTCGGGGATCCGGTGGCGATTGTGGCAGGCGTGGATGAGCATTCGGTTGACAAGGCGGTGAAGCTGATAAAAACAGAATATGAGGTGCTGGAACCGGTCCTTGATTTCAGAACCGCGAAGGATAATAGGGTGCTTGTTCATCCGGAGGAAAACTGGGAAGCCTTATGTCCGGTAGGAGCGGATAATAAACGTAACCTATGTGCTCATGATGAGAGCTCGGACGGCGATATAGACAAAGTACTTGCGGAGTGCGACATTGTCCTTGACCGGACCTATCATACAAAAGCCTGCCAGCAGAGCATGATGGAGACGTTCCGGACATTTTGTACGATAGATACTTACGGAAGACTGCATGTGGTGAGCTCTACCCAGATTGTGTTCCATTGCAGAAGAATTATTTCCCATGCACTCGGAATCTCTCCGTCCAAAATCCGCGTAACAAAGCCGCGTATCGGTGGCGGATTCGGCGCAAAGCAGACCTCCGTGTCGGAAATTTATCCGGCCTTTGTTACCTGGAAAACAAAGAAGCCGTCCATGATTGTTTTCTCAAGAGAGGAGTCACTTACGGCATCCTCACCGAGACATGAGATGCAGATGCATGTAAGGCTTGGTGCAACAAAGGACGGCATTGTGAAGGGGATTGATTTGTATACCCTGTCCAATACCGGAGCGTATGGAGAGCATGGTCCGACTACGGTCGGACTCACGGGACATAAGTCGATTCCGCTGTACGGCAAAGCAGAGGCATTCCGATTTGTGAGTGATGTGGTGTATACAAATGTCATGTCTGCCGGAGCTTACCGTGGGTATGGCGCGACGCAGGGCCTGTTTGCGGTGGAGTCTGCAGTGAATGAGCTGGCAGATATGCTCCGGATGGACCCGTTTGAGCTACGTTTTAAGAATATCATTAAAGAGGGCGACGTCATGCCTGCGTATTACGGTCAGGTCAATACGAGCTGTGCGCTCGACCGTTGCCTCGCTAAGGTAAAGGAAATGATACGCTGGAATGAAAAATATCCGATGCGTATGGTTTCGAAGACAAAGGCAAGGTTTGTCGGCATGGGCATGGCAATGCAGGGCTCCGGAATTTCAAATGTGGATGTGGGAAGTGCAACATTAAAGCTAAATGACGAGGGAGTATATACAATGAACATCGGTGCCGCGGATATGGGGACCGGCTGTGATACGATACTGGCCCAGATTGCGGCAGAGGTCTTAGAATGTTCCACGGAGGACATCAGTGTTTTCGGTGCGGATACAGACAGCTCGCCGTACGATTCCGGCTCCTATGCGTCCAGTACGACCTATGTGACGGGAAAGGCAGTGGAGCAGTGTGCACTTGAACTGCGGGCAAGAATTGAGAAGCTTGGTGCACGGCTGCTTGGTTGTGGAAAAGAGGAGGTTTCCTTCGACGGAACACAGGTAATCTGTGAGACAGAGGGAGAATTAAGAGGAAAATCCGTGAGCCTTTCCGATATCGCAACAGCATCCATGTGCGGCAATGATATTTCTCTTACCGTAACGAATACGCACACCTCTCCCATTTCTCCGCCGCCGTTTATGGTAGGAGCAGCGGAGGTTGAGGTTGACCTTGAGACCGGTGAAAGCAAGGTGATTGAGTATGACGCCTGTGTAGACTGCGGAACGCCGGTGAATCCGAATCTTGCCAGAATCCAGGCAGAGGGCGGTATTCTTCAGGGAATCGGAATGACACTGTCGGAGAACATCACCTACTCGAAGCAGGGAACTCTGTATGAGAATTCCTTTTTGCAGTATAAAATACCGTCACGAATGGACATCGGTCATATTAACGTGGAATTTGAGTCCAGCTATGAAGCAGCCGGACCGTTCGGAGCAAAGTCCATCGGCGAGGTGGTAATAAATACGCCGCTTCCGGCAATTACGGACGCACTCAGCCATGCGGCAGGAAAACGTTTTTACGAGCTTCCGATTACACCGGAGCAGATTATGATGGCAAAAAATAGTTCAGAGGCATAGGAATTCGTTCCTATGCCTATTTATTAGCTAAAAAGTAATTGACAAAAGCTAAAAATGTGATATTATTAAGTTAACGTGAAATGACTTTGACTAAAAAGCTTAATAAATGAAAGGAGTCGAAGAAAGATGAAGGTAGTTTTGTTAGAGAATCACTGGAAGATGCATCGAAGTGATGAAACGGAATGGATTGCTGCAACCGTTCCGGGGTCTGTGTACGGAGATTTACTGAATGCAGGA
>JAQXOR010000067.1 GCA_029099805.1 Lachnospiraceae bacterium | reverse complement strand
AAGCAGGCAACAAAATCCTGGGGAGACACGCTCCCTGACATCTGCCAGAAGACCTTAGACAGTGCCACGGAGAAAATCCGCAGTTGGGCAAAGGACTCTGCCGGAAGCACTGATATGTCGGAAGCCGCACAAAATGCCTTTGAGACACAGGCCGGTACCTCTGCCCTTACCAAATAGGAGAAGTTTTCCCTATAAAATCATAAATCCGTAAAAAGGATACCATCCCACGCAAAAACAACCTATCGGGACATGGTATCCTTTTATATGACGCACGCGGCATTCTCCTCCGCTATTCAATTCCGGCATATCTCTTTAATGCTGCAAATGTTTCATCACTGATGGTGTGCTCAATCCGGCAGGCATCCTCCGCCGCCGTTTCCCTTGAAACACCGATTTTTTCAAAAAACTCCGTTAATACCCGGTGGCGCTCATAGGTTTTCTCAGCAACACGCTTTCCTTCTTCCGTCAGGACAAGCGCACCATCCTCCGTGTCATTTTCCAGATATCCGCCCTTCTTTAAGATTCCCACCGCCCGGCTGACACTCGGCTTGGAATATTTCATATATTCACTTACATCAATCGCACGGACATGTTTATTTTCCTTTGCAAGCACATAAATTGTCTCCAGATACATTTCTCCGGATTCCTGTAAATTTACAATCGTCTCCTCCTGTTTCTCCACACGCCTTCTCCTTCCTTACCCTTCGTTCAGATACAGCCTTAATTACTTACGCCTATCATACCATATCATACTAAGGAAAGACAAGTAGAAAACGGAAACTAATTGATTTTATGTAACAGTTCAGCCTTCCTTATGCGGGATAAGTTGTGGCGAAGGAGTATTCTAAAGAGAACCATAAGGCAACGTCAGTACTTAGCGAGGTGGTTTCGAGCTTAGTACTGCTACGTTGCCGCATGAGCGAGAGCGGGTTCTCGAAGAATACTCCTTTGTCACAACGATTACACAGAAAAAGACTGAACTATTACTTTTTTACGAAGCCATTCTTTTCCCTGTAAACAGTATACCGCTCGTAATTGCTGTCAACGGTGCAACCGTAACAAGACCAAATGACCCCACTATCGTATGTACAATTTCAGCAGCAACATACTTATAATTTAAAATAAATTCCAATGGTGTTCCTTGTGCCATAAATACCATTAAGAGGGCTGTATAGCTACCGGAATATGCTAATAACAACGTTGTAGTTGTCGACCCGCAGGCTGCACGCCCCACGGCAAATCCGGAACATATCGCTTCTTTCGCCGAAATCTCAGGTTTCTTCTGTACCACCTCATATACCGCCGAACAAATATCCACCGCCAAATCCATGACAGCACCGGAAGAACCGAGGAATATCGAAGCCATAAAAATACCTGTAAGATTTAACCCCTGATATCCCGCATAAAGCAGGCTCTCGCTTGACTCCATCACGGCCCCGTGTATTTTAAATAAATCCGTAAAGACTACCCCCAATACCGCCGTCACTAAAATTCCAAGGAGAGCCCCCGAAAGAGAAGCGGCAAAGCGTCTTCCAAACCCGTAAATTAATCCCAGCACCACCATAGTTAAAAGTGCAACGATACCAAGGGATAACCACACCGGAGAATATCCCTTCAATAAACCCGGAACCAGTATTTTCCATATTATCAATATTGTGACAGCAAAGGAAAGAATCGCACGTATCCCTGTTTTTCCCGCAAACAGCACTAACAAAAGAAGGAATGCCCCCACAAGAATTATTTCTTTATCCAGGCGGTAATGGTCTGTCATCATTACCGCCGTAATTTCGTTCTCTTTATAGCTGATTGCAACAAACGCGATATCTCCCGCAACAAATATTTTATCCTGTGCCAGCGAACCACTCAGCCGATTTACCGCATCCGCTTTCTTTCCCTGAAACAGTCCGTCCAGCACCTCGATTCTGCATCGCTGTTCTCCGGTTCGTACAAGCCCCGTATCATAAATGTCACTTTCATCTGTAGAAAGCACCTTTACCCGAACACGTTCTGCATTCCGATAAGTCAGCGCTCCCTCATAACCGGTAGGTATCACAAGCAATACAAGCAGCAATATCACAGACACTATAACAGTACCATGTTCCCGAACTAGTTTTTTCATTTTCCGTTTCGCTTTTCTATTTATTCTATCCCGACAAGCTTTGCTATCTTATAATAAATCTCGGTGTTATCGTAATACCCGTTAAATTCCTCTGCACCGGCTCCATCCGCAAAGACTCCTACCGGAAGTCCCGTATGAGAATAGCTTGTAAAATCGATACCCGATTTATTATTAAGAATATGGGTTACCGTTACACTAAACGGATTGTAGGTTCCGTAAAGTACATATTCTGCCTGTGAATACTCGGAAGCCTTTTTCCCGGAGAGCATTACATCGTAAGCTGTTTTCAAACGCTCCGTCTCATATTCCGTAAGCACCAGTCTGTCTGTTTCCTCTCCTGTCAGCTTCAGACCAAATAATTTTTCTACATCCTTCATCGCATCTTCAAACGGAGTCTGTTCCTTTCCGTAATTTGCAACATACTGAGAATCAAATTGTGCATAAGAAATCTTCTGGCTGCTGAGATTGGTCAGGTAGGTGTCATAATCCGTACCCGCATAGCCGATGGTAAGTCCTCCCGTCTCATGGTCACCGGTCACAAGAATCAACGTTTCTTCCGGATGCTTTGCCGCAAAGTCAATTGCTACCTGTACCGCATCCGCAAGTGCCAGTGTGTCGCTTACGGTAGAACCGGCATCATTCGCATGACACGCCCAGTCAATCTTTCCGCCTTCGCACATCATAAAGAAGCCCGTCTCGTTATCCAGCACTTCAATCCCTTTTTTCACGTAATCCGCAAGTGCCCATTCTCTTTCTTCACGATCCAGTTCATAGTCCATCGCGTCGGAATCTGCCAGATGTTCATCAATCAGAATGACTTTCTCATCCTTTGCCGTTACAGTCTCTGCATCCTCCTGTGTAAATGTCACCTTATAACCGGCTGCCTGTGCAAGCTCATATAAATTTGCAAGGCTTCCGTCCGCGCCGGTCACCTTTTTCAATCCGCCGCCCGCAAAGTATTCAAAACCGGAAGTTACCAGCTCCACACCGATGTCATAGTAATTATTCCTGCTGGCCTGATGTGCATAAAAAGCTGCCGGTGTAGCATGATTCAGATTTACCGAGGAAATAATACCGACCTTCCAGCCGAGCTGTTTATGAACACGCTCTGCTATTGTTTCATAGACAATACTTCCCGTTTCATCCACATTAATCATTCCGGAGTATGTCTTCTTCCCTGTTGCCACAGAAGTCGCCGTTGATGCAGAATCCGGTGCAAAGCTGCAGGAATCATAGGTAATTGCGGAGCCCGCTGCTTCAAACTTCATAAAGTTAAGCTTTATCGGTCCGTCTAAGACCGCTCCGTTCCTGTCTGCATACGCCACACTCGGAAGTGCGTTCTCATAATCTAAATCCACACAGGCACCTAAATAGTCGGATGCCGCCTGAAACTGTGGATAACTCATTCCATCGCCGATAAATAGAAAAACGTATTTCGGTCCGGCTTCCTTCTTCTCCTGAACCTGCTGTTCCTGAGCTGTCGGCGCGTTTTCTGCGACCTTCTCTTTATTCTTGTTTCCGGTTACATCCTGTTCCTTTGTTGTCCCCGCAACTGCCTTGTTTCCATCCGCCGCACCTTTTGCGGAACATCCTGTCAGGCTTGCAAAAACACCCAGAAGAGCTAATACTGTCAAAAGTTTCTTTCTCATGATTTTCCTCTTTTCCTTTCCTTTTTTTGATTACTTCTCCACTATAATCTATTCTCAGGAACTCCTCTATCATGAAAAAGTCAAATTTGTACAAAATCCGTGTAAACTATCTCACCCGACCGACTTTACGACCAGCAGCAAATCCCCTTCCTTTACTTCTCCGTTACGTTCCGTCAGCCGGATTATCTCATCCGGCGCTGTGGAATACCTCTTTGCAATATCCCAGAGCTTTTCATCGGTCCGCACGGTATATCCGATCATACTCGGCAAATCTTCCAGATAATTTGCGTCAAATTCCTTCCGTTCCGTATCCACAATCATCTCTTCCCTGCGATTTTCCATGGCAATAACGGAAAAGGCCAGTTCTGCCTTCAGCTCGGCTTCTCCGCTTCGTACCATTCCAAAGGAAGACTCCGCCACATAGCACCGGACATCATAGGTACTCTCCGGCGTCAAACCGCGAACTTCAATCTGATGGGTAAACGGAAGCTCCGTCCGATAGGACTGTAATGGTTTATCGTCCTCATCCGATACATAAAGCAGCCTTACCTCTAATATACCGGACAGTTTCAGATTCTCTCCGTCTCTGACACAGACATCCGGTTTCATCTCCACACTTCCCCGGCAGATCTGCAGCATTCCCGGCATTCCGTCCGAAAGAGGAATACGTTCCGAAACCCGCATTCTGCTGTCATTCTTAAACAACAGATTCTCATATGTCTCTTCCTGTAATACCGGAAGCAGACTGCAGTCCGTAGCAAACAGATCGGATAACAGCTCCATTTCCCGCTCCTCATACAGCTTCATCTCTGCTTCAAGTACCGCTTCCACCTCCAACAGACGCTCCTCTCCGGCTTCATCTGCTTTAACGGCAATATTTTCATTTGTCAGCCGGAACATAACCTCCTCAATCAAGCCTTCCCGGCAGCCGCTGATTTCAAAATCGGTTTTAAACGGGAGTAACGTCTCATAGCTTTCCAGTTCGCCCTCCTCCCTGTCACTCTTCCACAGAACAAATAAGGACAGCTCTCCCTTTGCCTCCAATACATCCTCTCTTGCCCTTGCCTCCATATTGCGTGCTTCCAGCTCCCAGTATAACAGCTCCGCAATACCGGCCTTCCCGGAAGGCAGAAACAGCTCCTCCCGCAATCTGGCAATATCCTTTTGGTCGGCAACAATCGATGTTATGGGAATTATCCTCTTTTTTGTATGTACGTTTGGTGCATCCTGAAGGTCTATCGCTGCCCTTACGTCGTGCAACTCCTCTGCATGCACCATAATCCCCAGAAGTGCACGCACTGCCAGCTTTCTGGAATGTATCAGGCCGATTTCCAGTTCCTCTGCTTCCGCCCTGACTGTGATTGTATCTCCGCTGCATGCCTCCGGCAGCTCCACCGACTCATCAAAAGCAAGCTCCCCCCTTATGCTCTGTACCGGCATTCCCTCTTCTTCGCTCAGATAAAGTACATGATATGTAAGCATCCCTTTCATGTATAATCTGCCGCCGGAGAGTTTTTTTTCATTTAAGCGGACAGTTCCGTTCTTCCAGATAATCGAACGAACATCCGGCTTATTATCCGGCACATTTACATCATCATCTACCGTCAGACGTAGCGCATTTCGACATTTTACACGATTCATATGGATACTTTGCATCTTTATTTCCATAAAAATACCTCCCGAAGCTAGGTTCTTTTATACCTTATGCCCTTCGGGAGGTAAATATTCACATTACTTATTTCTTATACATAGACCAGCTCCACATCTTTTGTCAACACATCGGTATAGCTGTAAGAAAACGTCTGCTCTATTGCATCCGGCACATTTTCCGGCGTTACCTTCACGGTAAAAACACATGGATAAATTGCCGAAATAACACCTTCCATCACATCCACTTTATTGCGTCCCTTGTTCTCACAAACCTTCACGCGTCTTCCCACACTGTGCTTCACATTGTAAACAATCCTGCTCATCTCTGTCGGCTGCTCCATATTCGCTCCTATCCGCGTAAATACCGCTATGTATATTTGACAAATGCTTGATATAGTATTTATCTACGCATAATTATACCATATCTTGTTGTCTGATGTCAATGTAAATCGACTTAAAAGCACTAGGCATTTCTACCTAATGTATCCGTTTACTCCAGAAAATGTACCTGTGTCTCCATCTTCTGAAGCTTAATCACAATATAAGGATATGTGAGTGCGGTAGTCACCTTTTCATCTGCCGCCGGACCGATGAGAGTCGTTTTCAGACAAACTCCCTCCTTTGCCATAAAAAGCTCGTCAACTGCAATGCTGTACCCTCCGGAGGGCTGCTCTCCGTAACCTGTTGCAAGATATAGCGCATCCTCGGCAAGATATGTCAGCTTGAACGCCTCATTCTTTTTTTCTTTAATCACATCCAGCAGCTCTGTCGGCACATCCGCCTCCTCCACCACCGTAAATTCCACATCGCCTGTCTTTGTGTATTCTTCCTTTTCTCCGCCGCAGCCGATGGTCATACAAAGCGGCATCACAGCAAAAAAAAGGAGAAGCCGTTTGATTCTGTTTCTCTTCTTCATCCTACGCTTCTCCGTGTCTTTTATTAAATTGTATGCGGCATTTCCCGCTTTAATGCCCGGATGACTGCCTTTCTTGTCATCTCCTCAATATAAAGTGTATGTTCCGGTTCATGGATATCCTGCAGATAATGCGCGTCGGAGTTGGAAAGTATCCGGCACTTTTCCAGATACGGATGCTCCTTCGTCAGACGGTGAAGATTGCCGAAGTTCTTCAGCTCCGCGGTTGTAAACTTAGCATCCGGCGGAATAAAGCCGAGATTTGAAAGCAGAGAGGTGGAGGATTTGTCCAGATGGGCAGGTATCATCACGCCTCCTCTTTCTTCCACCAGGCCATACACATCATCAAAGCCGATGCTGGTTGCATTAATCAGCAGCTTATCCACAATCCCGGTCACATTCTCATCCTCGTCCATTATCTGCTGCTTCCCGAAAATTTTTTCCTGATTCCGAATATCCGGTAAGCAGCTGTACACATATTCATCAAAATCCATTGCGGCATGCAGGTCCTCAAACAGGCAGACCACGTGTACCTCCTCGGCCGTCGTCAGTTCCATTCCGGGCATCGCAAGAACCCCGTACTCCTCTGCCAGACGCAGGACCGCTCCGCAGTTTTTGCAGGTACTATGGTCCGTAACCGCAATCAGTCCCAATTCTTTTACTGCTGCCATTCCAACGATGTTTGCCGGTGTCATCTCATCATCTCCGCAGGGGGAGAGACAGGAATGGATATGTAAATCATATGCCGGATTCGGCATGGATCGCCTTATGTACCATTAATGCCGCATCAAAGACAGGCTTCTCCGTATGTAATACGGTGATTCCCTGTGCCTTTGCCTTTTCGGCAAATTCTTTGTCCGATGCTGCATTTTCGGCAATAATGACACAGGCTGCCTCTGTCAGGGAAGCTACCGCCAGCGTGTTCATGTTACTCATTACCGTTACCCATGCAGCGCCCTCCGGCACTCTGGTCATTGCTATACTGAGCAGATCACAGCAATAACTCTGACGGATGTGAACATCCCCGGCATTGTCCGCCAGATTAATGATGCGAAACCCACTTCGCTCTGCAAACTCTTTTACTGTCATCGTTTTCTCCCTTTCCGCACGGCTTTCCTGCCGGGCGGCTGAATGTTTTTCTAACGCTGCCTTATCTCCGGTACCGATTTTATATACAGCACGGTCTCTTAATCCCCCAACTCCCCCTTTTTATCTCCTTTTTGCTAGGCGCAACGCTCCATCGAACTTCCTCTAACCGGTTCTAAACGTCTCTCGGGTGAGGCCTCGAGACTTAGAACTGCTAAGAGGTGATTTCGACTACGCTAAAAGCGCGCCCCTTTCGGGAATTCAAAAATCCGATAAAAAGGGAGAGCTGTGGTTACTTGTAATACTCTATCTGTATATAAAATCGGTACCGGAGATTCGGCAGCTTAGGCAAAAAGCAAGCCGCCCGGAAAATTATTCCGCACCTCCCCCGCCGCGCTAAATTAACGCAACGGGTAATGAATCTTTTCTTCTCTATCCTTTCCGACTACTTTTCAAGTCATGCGAACTATTTCATTCTGTTTTCGGTTTATTCTCCGTCTAGCTTGGAAAACTCATCCGATAAATGATGTATGTATTTTTTCAGCACATGGATACAATCGTGCTCACGGGCTTTCCCGCGAACGATGTCCTCTGCCAGTGCCTTACAGGTCGGTGCTCCGCAGGAGCCGCAGTCCAGTCCCGGGAATTGCGCACACAGCTCTTCCACGCGTTTCATCCGGGCTATGCTGTCTTTCATGTCCGTACCGAGCTTGAATACAGGCTCATATGTTACTTCCTCGGTCCAGTAGGCATCTTCTTCTGCAATACATTCCTCAACATGGCTCTTTGCCACAGTCATATATTTCCGAAGTCGCTTTAACTTTACCATGGCAAGGTATGGATTCTCTACTGTAAGTACACCTCCCACACAGCCTCCGTTACAGGAATTCAGCTCAATAAATTCCAGATTGTCAAGCTTCTCATCCTCAAGGTCCTCTAACACTCGGATGACATTTTCGATACCATCTGCCGCCAGATAGTTTTCGACAAGAAGACCGCTTGCCTCTCCTCCGCTCGTTCCCCAGCTGATGCCGATTTTTCCGGAGATACGCAGTTCCTCCGGATTGTCTGCGACTGCCTTCATCTCCGGCAGGAGTCTCGTATAAATATCCTTTATCGCACAGACTGCATCGATATTACTTTTTTCCGTACCGAGAGGGGATTTCATCGCCGTTACCTTTGACGGGCACGGGGACAAAAAGATAATGCCGATTTTTTCCGGCGGAAGTCCCGTCTTCCTTACCGCACGTTCTCTTGCCAGCTCCGCTGCCAGCTCTACCGGCGGCTTTATCGGCAGCAGATGCTCTATCAGATTCGGGAACCGTACACGAATCAGCCTCGTCACGGAAGGGCATGCCGTACTGATGACCGGATGCTTCTCCGGATGTTTTTTCACATATTCCCTGGACAACTCAGATACAAGCTCTGCGGCTCCGCTGACCTCATATACATCATCAAAGCCTACTCGTTTTAATGCCGTCAGGACAATATTCACATCATCCAGATTGTTAAACTGCCCATATAATGACGGTGCCGGCAAAGCTACGGTATATTCGTAATCATTGAGCACCTCCAGTTTGTCATACGACGGAAGCTTGGCGTGGTGCGGGCATATCCGGATACATTCACCACAGTCAATACAAAATTCATTTGTAATTTCCGCTTTGCCGTTTCGCACACGAATCGCCTGGGTCGGACACCGTTTGATACAATTGATACAGCCTTTGCACAGCTCCGCATCCAGCTTTACCGATGTAAAAAATTTTTCATTCATGTAAACCCTCTTTCCTGTGCCGCTCCGGACCCGGTCAGGTCTGGAACACCTTCATCGTCACCTTCGTCCCGACTCCGATTGTCGTTTCGATCTTCATCTCATCGGAATACTGCTTCATATTCGGCAGTCCCATACCGGCACCGAAGCCAAGCGCACGTACACGGTCCGGTGCTGTGGAATATCCTGCCTGCATCGCCTTTTCAACATCTGCAATGCCGGGACCAGAGTCCTGTAAAACCATCTGTATCTCTTCCGGTGTAATCTCCACATCAATAGTCCCGCCGTTAGCATGAATGACCATATTAATTTCGCCCTCGTACATAGCAATCGCCACCTTGCGTACTACCTCCGGGGAGCTTCCCATCTGTTTTAACTTCCTCTTTACATCGCCGGAGGCTTCGCCGGCTCTCGTAAAATCCTCTGTAGAAACCGTATAGTGCAGCTTAATCGTATCGCTCATAATCTTTTCCTCCCCGTAATCCTTTTTCATAAAGCATTCCGCAGGCGGAAAACATACGATGCCCCGTAGCAAGCAACGGAATCTCGCGCTCATTTGCCAGGCGAATCATCTCCCCATCCGGCTTTTTGTCGCGTACAAATACGATGCAGACAATATCCATCATCTCTGCCGTACGTATTACCTGAGGATTGCACAAACCGGTAAGCAGAACAGCCTGATCCTTTACAAAGGCAAGTACATCACTCATCATATCCGAACCGCATGCCGTATGTACCTCCTTTGTGAGCCATTCCTCCCCGCTCAGTACTCTCGCTCCCAGAATTTCCTTCACATCCAAGATTGTCATACCTTCACCATCCTTTCTTGTCCAAAATCCAACGCCTGATATGGCATTTCTCCTTCTGTCGTTCATTTCCTACGACTCTGCATCTACTTTTGAGAAATTAGTAATTCAAAACAGAATCACATAATAAAAGTATACCACAATTTCTCCGAAATGTCCCGAATTTTTTTACACTTTTATTCTAGCTTTTTTTAACTGTCTATGATATAATAGAATATAGCGTTATATCATATTGATATAATTAGTACGACGCACGCAAGGACGCGTTTTTATTTTGGGTTTTTTGCGCGTTTTTTGTCGTGTGCGCATGATATCGTTATTTTTTTAACATAATGGCGTATGTCATGGATTGGTCCCCTCTCCACCGGGGAGACCGCAAAGATATTAAAGGAGGTTAAAGAAATGGGTTCTAAATCAACCGTTCCGTTCCATGGAACAAAGGAACAGGAAGCGCAGCTGCGCGCTGTCATTGCCGAATTAAAGGATGACAGGGGATCACTGATGCCGATTTTGCAGAAGGCTCAGGACATTTACGGCTACCTTCCGATTGAGGTACAGACCATAGTTGCTGACGAGTGCGGTATTCCGCTTGAGAAGGTTTACGGCGTTGCCACCTTCTACTCCCAGTTTTCTCTGTATCCGAAGGGAAAGTACAAGATTTCCGTTTGTCTCGGTACTGCCTGCTACGTAAAGGGTTCCGGTGACATCTACAACAAGCTTCAGGAGTTGCTTGGTATTGAAGGCGGTCAGTGTACTGCAGACGGCAAGTTCTCCCTGGATGCATGCCGTTGTATCGGCGCCTGCGGTCTCGCTCCGGTAATGACCATTAACGATGATGTTTACGGTCGTCTTACCGCAGATGAAATTGCAGATGTTCTGGCAAAATACGAATAACTGTCAGTTTTGTTTTTCCGAAAGGAGTACCTAGGGTTATGATGCCTGAGATTTCCTTAAACATACTTGATGTTGCAGAGAACTCCACACGTGCAAAAGCCTCTCTGGTCACTATCGTTGTAGATGCCCAGACTGCAGCGGATACGCTTACCGTTATTATCGAGGATGACGGCTGCGGTATGACTGCCGAACAGGTTGCTGCCGTGACGGACCCGTTTTTTACTACCCGTACTACGAGAAAGGTAGGTCTTGGAGTTCCGTTTTTTAAACAGGCAGCAGAGAGCACCGGAGGTTCTTTCTCTATTTCATCCACCCCCGGCGTCGGTACCCGTGTTACGGCGGTATTTATTCTGTCGCACATTGACCGTATGCCGCTCGGTGACATTAACGGTACCATTCACACCTTAGTTACGATGCATGAGGAATGCGATTTCTTATATACATTCCGTTTCAATGAAAAAGAGTTTTCATTAGACACCAGAGAATTCCGTGAAGTTCTCGGCGGCATTTCCTTTCAGGAGCCCGAGGTGTCCGTTTACATAAAGGACTACCTGAGAGATAATTATAACGAAACCTATGACGACACCTTTGAACTATAGATTCGATGTTTCAACGAATCTACCGATTCGCAACCAATGTGAATCAAATGTTACACCAAACTTGATATGCCAGAAGATGGCAGATTGGAGGATAGTATGAAGTCTCTTGAAGAGTTAAAAGCAATTCGGGAAAAGATGCAGGGCCAGGTTGGTCTTCGTTCTGAGTCCGATACGCAGACAAGAGTTGTTGTCGGAATGGCTACCTGCGGTATCGCAAGTGGTGCAAGACCGGTTTTAACTGCTCTTGCAGATGCGGTAATGAACAAGAAGCTTGAAGATGTGGCTGTAGTACAGACCGGCTGTATCGGTCTTTGCCAGTACGAGCCGATTGTTGAGATTATTGCTCCGGGCAAAGAAAAGGTTACCTATGTACATATGACCCCGGAAAAGGCAGAAGAAGTTGTTGAACAGCACCTGATTCGTGGACAGGTCGTTACCAAGTACACGCTCGGTGCAGCACAAAAATAAGGAGGAAGAAGTATTATGTATCGTTCACATGTATTAGTATGCGGCGGAACCGGTTGTACTTCCTCCGGCAGCCAGCAGATTTTCGATTTATTAAAAGAAGAAATCGCAAAGAACGGTCTTTCCGAAGAGGTTTCCGTAGTACAGACCGGTTGTCACGGTCTGTGTGCTCTCGGTCCGATTATGATTGTATATCCGGAAGCTACCTTCTATTCCATGGTTAAGCCGGAATATATCCCGGAAATCGTTTCCGAACACCTGTTAAAGGGCCGTGTAGTTACAAAGTATGTTTACCAGGACACCGTTACCGAGGAAGGCGTTAAGCCTCTCATTGATACCGACTTCTACAAGAAGCAGCATCGTATCGCTCTTCGTAACTGTGGTGTTATCAATCCGGAAAATATCGAGGAGTACATCGGTACCCGCGGTTATGAAGCACTTGGTAAGGTTCTTACCGAGATGACTCCGGATGACGTTATTAAGTGCATCTTAGATTCCGGTCTCCGCGGACGCGGCGGCGGCGGATTCCCGACCGGCAGAAAGTGGCAGCTGGCAAAGGACCTTGTAAAGGGCGGTCAGAAGTATGTCTGCTGTAACGCCGATGAGGGTGACCCGGGTGCATTCATGGATCGTTCCGTGCTTGAGGGCGACCCGCACGTAGTTCTTGAAGCTATGGCTATCGCAGGTTATGCTATCGGTGCGAATCAGGGTTACATCTACGTTCGTGCAGAGTACCCAATCGCCGTAGACCGTCTGAATATTGCTATTAAGCAGGCCAGAGAATACGGCTTACTCGGTAAGAACATCTTCGATACCGGCTTTGATTTCGACATCGAGCTCCGTCTCGGTGCAGGTGCATTCGTATGTGGTGAGGAAACCGCTCTTATGACCTCTATCGAGGGTAACCGCGGCGAGCCGAGACCGAGACCTCCGTTCCCGGCTGAAAAGGGTCTTTTCGAAAAGCCTACCATTTTGAACAACGTAGAAACCTACGCAAATATTCCGCAGATTATCTTAAACGGTGCTGAGTGGTTTGCTTCCATGGGTACCGAGAAGAGTAAAGGTACGAAGGTATTCGCACTCGGCGGTAAGATTAAGAATACAGGTCTTGTAGAGATTCCGATGGGTACTACCCTTCGTGAAGTTGTTGAGGAAATCGGCGGCGGTATCCCGAACGGCAAGAAGTTCAAGGCTGCCCAGACCGGCGGTCCGTCCGGCGGATGTATCCCGGCTTCCCACTTTGACGTTCCGATTGACTACGATAACCTCATTGCCATCGGCTCCATGATGGGCTCCGGCGGACTTATCGTTATGGACGAGGACAACTGTATGGTTGATATCGCTAAGTTCTTCCTTGAGTTCACCGTTGACGAGTCCTGCGGTAAGTGTACACCGTGCCGTATCGGTACAAAGCGTCTTTACGAGATGTTAGACAAGATTACCAAGGGTCAGGCTACCTTAGAAGACCTTGATAAATTAGAAGAGCTCTGCTACTACATTAAGGAGAATTCCCTGTGTGGTCTCGGTCAGACCGCTCCGAACCCGGTACTTTCCACCTTACGTTACTTTAAGGACGAGTACATCGCTCACGTTGTTGACAAGAGATGTCCGGCAGGCGTATGTAAGGATCTCCTGTCCTTCTCCATCGACCCTGCAAAGTGTAAGGGCTGTACGCTCTGTGCCAGACAGTGTCCGGCAGGCGCAATCAGCGGTACTGTAAAAGAGCCTCACGTAATCGATACAAACAAGTGCGTAAAGTGCGGTGCTTGTATGGAGAAGTGTAAGTTTGGCGCAATTTCTAAGAAATAAGGAGGTAAATCATGGAAACCGTTACTTTAAAGATTAATGGTATGACCGTTACCGCACCAAAGGGCGCTACTATCTTAGAGGCAGCAAGAATCGCACATATTGAGATTCCTACGCTCTGCTATTTAAAGGATATTAACGCAATCGGCGCCTGCCGTATTTGTGTGGTAGAAGTAAAAGGCGCAAGAAGCCTTGTAGCTTCCTGTGTATACCCGGTAAACGAGGGTATGGAAGTATTTACAAATACTCCTAAGGTATTAGCATCCAGAAGAAAGACTCTGGAGCTCATCCTTTCCAATCACGATAGAAAATGTCTCTCCTGTGTACGCAGCGGAAACTGCGAATTACAGAAGCTTTGTAAGGACTTGAAGGTAGAATGTGAGGATGTCTATGCCGGTTCCGTAAATACTTACGAGCTGGATACCAGTGCAGCACATATGGTTCGTGATAATAACAAGTGTATCCTTTGCCGCAGATGCTCCGCTGTCTGTGATAAGGTACAGGGTGTCGGCGTAATCGGTGCTAACAACCGTGGTTTTGCTACCAACATCTCCTCTGCTTTCGAGATGGGTCTCGGAGAGACCTCCTGTGTATCCTGTGGTCAGTGTATCGCAGTATGTCCGACCGGTGCTCTCTACGAGAAGGATTCTACCGATGAAGTTCTCGCCGCAATCGCAGACCCGACAAAGCATGTATTCGTTCAGGTTGCTCCTGCGGTACGTGCCGCTCTCGGTGAAGAGTTCGGCTATCCGATGGGAACCGGTGTACAGGGTAAGCTTGCTGCTGCTCTCCGCCGCATCGGCTTTGAGAAGGTATTTGATACCAACTTCTCTGCTGACCTTACCATCATGGAAGAGTCCCATGAGTTCCTTGACCGCGTACAGAACGGCGGCGTTCTGCCGATGATTACATCCTGTTCTCCGGGATGGATTAAGTACTGTGAGCATTACTTCCCGGATATGACCGAGAACCTTTCCACCTGTAAGTCTCCGCAGCAGATGTTCGGTGCTACCTTAAAGACCTACTATGCTGAGAAGGTTGGCATTGACGCAAAGGATATCGTATCTGTCAGCGTAATGCCGTGTACCGCAAAGAAGTTCGAGATTGGCCGTGATGATCAGAGCGCAGCCGGTGTTCCGGATGTAGACATCTCCATCACCACCAGAGAGCTTGCAAGACTGATTAAGCGTCTCGGCATCGTATTCACCGACCTTCCGGATGAAGAGTTCGATTCTCCTCTCGGCTCCGGTACCGGTGCAGCTGTTATCTTCGGTGCTACCGGCGGTGTTATGGAAGCAGCTCTTCGTACCGCAGTATGGAAGCTCACCGGCGAGAAGAAGGATTCCCCGATTGAGTTCACCGAGGTACGTGGTACCGAGGGTATCAAGGAGGCTACCTACGATGTTGCCGGCATGAAGGTGAACGTTGCTGTTGCTTCCGGCTTAAAGAACGCTAAGGAACTCCTTACCAAAGTTAAGAACGGCGAAGCAAATTACCACTTCATCGAAATCATGGGCTGCCCGGGCGGCTGTGTAAACGGTGGCGGTCAGCCGCAGGTTGACGCTGCAACCCGCAACTTCACGGATGTTCGTGCAATCCGTGCAAAGGCTCTTTATGATTATGATGCTGCAAATACACTCCGCTGCTCTCATGAGAATCCGGACATTCAGGAGCTTTACAAGAGCTACCTCGGCGAGCCGGGCAGCCATAAGGCACATGAGATTTTACATACGAGCTATGTAAAGAGAAAGATTCATAACCTGTAAGATTTATGGAAACGCTGATTAAAGCGTTTCCACGCCGAATTTGCGTAGCGAAGCTACAATTTCCGCTGCAAATTCGTGCGATCCGCCGGAGGCTTCTAAGGAAGCACTGAATTAATCAGTGCTTCCTTAGAACCTTTTAATTGAGGGGCCGTGCTGATGCGCGGTCCCTTTGTTATACGCGGCTTTCCATATCAGAAGAAAAAAACCTCCTCAAATTTCTTATCTAAGGCAATACAGATTATAAGTGCCAATTTAGCGGTGGGGCTGAATTGGCCCGTTTCAATGGAACTGATTGTGTTTCTTGAAACACCTACCATCTTTGCCAGCTCATCTTGTGAGAGCTTCTTTTGTTTCCGGATTTCTTTTAAGTTATTTCTTAAAACCAGCTCATTATTCATAGTTATCCCTCCGACAAATTATAAAATGGTAGATGTTGCAATGAGATTGTCAATATGTGCGACAGATAACAGCACCGTCAATGCCAGCCAAACAACACCTGCGACAATTATAATTTTCTTTGACATCTTGATTCCCTTGATAAGGTTTAAAACTGCATTATAGAAGGATATAATTGCAAAAAATCCCCAATTACAATTTCCCTGAATTCATTTCAAAGTATACTTGGCAATTTTAATTCATTCGGAAAAATGCGCATTTTTTACTTTTGTCAGGCAGAAAAATGTGTTGCACTATAAAAAAGCACTTAGTACTGCTTCATGCACAGTTCAAAAAGAAAGGACGGTGCCTTTACAAATATACCGCTTTACCTTGCCGGGAAATCAAAGGAACTATTATAACAAAGAGAACTGATTTCATAACCTATAAAGAAGCTCTTCAAAAAAGAACGGGGACCCGGCGTATCGGGTCCCCTTCTTATTTCTTCTATGTGTCAGGCATTTCCCCTATTTCTTTCTCCTCACCGGTCTCAGCACCTCATACCCGATTCCCTCCGGGTAGTGTCTCTGGTAATCCTGACAAACCTCTTCGTTCCACTCATAGCACACATTTTCGTGCTTTAACGGGTCATAATTCCAGGCAAGTGTTTCCACACGTCCCATAACCTCACTGTTGTCTTTCAAATAATCAAACGGCGGATGATAAAACACCAGATAATCGCTTGCCGGGAAGCTTCTCAGTTCAAAGCCCTCCGGGATTTCACCGTCGTAATCCTCCGGCACACCGAAGCCGTAAAAATACCCCTTCTTACCGTTTTCATAAAACCATCCTGCGGTATGTCCGGTTACAATCGGATGAGATACATGACTCATGCTGTCAATGATACCGCATACCGTATCGCAGTCGTGACGACTCCAAAAGCTACCATAATCCGATGCCACTGCATCCCAGATACCGATATACTTATGCGCCGGGATATGCTCTACCCTCACGCGCGCCTCCGTTAATGCTGTTGTACTCATTGTTGGGCCTCCTTTATTGATATAATGCTCCGGAAGGAAAACCACCTGAGAATTGGCGAGACGAACCGGTCGCGGCTTTTTCCGATACGCCGCCGGAGTGCACCCGTAGGCATTCATAAAAGCTCTCGTCAGAGCTTCCTGGGAAGAGAAGCCGTATTTCATTGCGATATCCAGAATCCGTTCCTTCGTATCCCGGATTTCAAGCGTTGCTTTCGCGAGCCGCCGTCCCGCAACGTAGTTTTTGACCGTCATTCCTACAATCTCATGAAATCTGGTGGAAACATAATACGGGGAATATCCTATCTCCTCCGACATCTGCAGAAGTGTCGGGTTCTCCGTTAAATGCTCCTCAATCCAGTCAATCATCCTTTGTATCGTCTCATTCCATTCAAACAAGTCATTCCCTCCCTTCACCCCCACTATAGCACAACTTGTTCATAAAAATTTGATATCAGTTGCGAATCTGCTCCGTACGCCCCACCTTTGCCTCCGGTGAAATCTCGACCTTCTCGCTGTACTGTACCAGGTCGATTTCACAGCCTGCACCGATGGCTACCACACGGCCGGATACACGAGGCGTTATAACGCCTTCCAATGCAATGTCATCCCCCTCCACGGAAGCCTTCACCCGCACGATTCCGTCTGCAGCCTTTACTAAAGAAGAAAACAACGGCAGACGAACTCTTTTTTTCCCCTCCGAACGCTTATAAATTACAATTTTACTTCCACCGATACTGCCGATTTCCATACCTTCCTTAAATTCAATCTCTATTTCCTCTGCATTGAGCAGTCCCGCACAGTCCAGCTTCCCTTTCACCTTTACGGTTTCTGCCTCAACATCTCCGGTAACCGAACCCTTTCCGGATATTGAGACCAATTTACTCTTCATCGTGCCACCGCACCGGATACTGCCGGAGGCCGAAATACGTTCCTTCGCCACAATATCTCCGTTTCCGGTAAAGCCTCCGGAAACCGCAATACTTCCTGCTGTCACCTTGCCGGAAAACTGACTGCTGCCTGATACATGTATCTCATTTAAACAGACAAGCTCGCTTCCGCTCGCAGCCCCCGACACATGAAGGCTGTTACACTTCACCGCTGCGGCCAGCTGACCGCTTCCGCTGATTCTTATTCTGTCATACTCTCCTGCGGCAATCTGACCACTCCCTGAAATATTCATATCCATACTACTCTCTCCTCTCCTTCCGCAAACCCGGAATCTCCTTTGACAAATCCGTTACGTTTCCGTTACCGTCCTCCAAAAGCACTGCCTGTATCTCATTCAGATAGAACGTCTTATCTCCATAAACTGTCCGAATCGTCAAAACAGCTTTTGCTTCAGACTCTTTATGAAACTGTTTTGAAAGCTCATCCAGTGAATACGCATCCTTCTGACTCTGAATCAGCTCCACCCGCTCGCAAATCAGCTCCTTCGGAAAAAAGGTTTCCTGTCCGGTGACGGTTGCCTTTTTCAGAAACCACTCCTCAGGAATCAAACCCATTCGTTTCCAGCGATACAGCGCACCGTAGGAAATACCATAACGCTCCAACAGTTCCTTTTTTGAAATCAGCTCTTCTCCCATCGGTACCTCCTTTCGTAACAATGTTACATATTCATCATAGCATAACATTGTTATGCTGTCAAGTACAATTATCCGCAAAATAGAAAACCTGTCGTATGTAAAAAAGAGAACGCCTAAAATAAATCAGACCTAAGCGTAAGGGGCTGTCGCATTACTGTACATAACAGCCCCGTCATCCCTCTTATATTTCCGCCTTTTCCGCTTTCTCTCTGCACGCTGCTGCCAGACTCATAAATAGCTCTGCCTCTCCTGCCACCGGATGCTTTGCGGCAGCCTTTTCCATATCCTCAAACACCGTTTCGGCAGAGACCGGCTTACGCTTCGGCAGCTTTTTCGGCAGCTTCCTATTTTTAGAACGCACCAGCCACTCTATCGTTTCCCTCTCCTCGTCATTTAAGAGCAGGTAATAGGCATATTTCACACGCAGCACCGAGATGTCCTTTCCCTGGGCAAAGGCGGGCTGTAATACCGCATAATGCGCCGCAATCTGTTCAACCGGTGCTTTTTCCTGTAGCATCAGGAACATCCGCTCCATATCAATGGCATTCATAAAGCCCATAGGAAGCTTCTCCATCTCCTGCTCCATGGATGCCAGACATTCCTCCGCCTTATCCTCTTCCTTCTTCTGCAAATACCGGTAAAATGCCTGCAGACGAATATAACAGGTCAGTGCATTTAACCGACCATGCTCTCCGGCATCGAACATCTCCTCCGGAAGCTCTTCAAATACGGCACCGCCGGTTAACATGGCATTCAGCTTCAGCTGCAAATAAAAGGCCTTTTGATTCTCCCTTGCCTTCCTGCAAAGGAGACAGTTCTTTCCGTCGTTCGGAATCCCGATTGTCATCGGAAGCAGATTGGAGCAGACAAATACCACTCCTACAAAAAGAAAAACACCGACCGCCCATGCAAGAAGCGGACTATTTAAAAGGAATAACGGAAGAACAAGCAGGCAGGAAATCAGGTTCATGAATCCGCCGCCAAGATTATACCATACATATGGATATCTGCCGTCCTCCTTCCACTCAGGCGGTGTCATAAGACACTGCCCCATAGTCCCCGGCACCTTCAACTTCTTTCTTATAAGTTTACCGTCTTTTTTTACAATAGTGAGAGAAAACACCCGGAATGAAAGGAACCCATATCCGGTCAACAGACCGAATATCAGATGCCCTCCTTCGTGTATAATTGTGTGCAACACCATCGTCACAAGAAAGAATAAAAACACTGCAAGTAAATACAAAATCTCTAAGCCGTCCTTTTCCGGAAACGGCATAATTTTTTTCAGTTCTATCGATGCTTTATCCAGATACATTGCTCCGAAAAATCCTACCAGCCCACCGAACAGCATACAGACTACAAAGAAAATCAACATCCCCGTGCTGCCCTTTTTCCGCTGCTTCCTCTTCTGTTTTACAAATTCCTCATATACTGCAATGCACTCTGCACTGATTTTTTCTTTTACGCTCATGCTCATCCCCACATTTCTCAATCTCATTCGATAAAAAAAGCAACAAAGAATATCTGCTACTCCTTGTTGCTTTTCCGTGCATCGTCTCTTACTTAAATACAATCTGTGCAAAATTGTACAGTCCTAAATGCCATACCTTATGGTCATGGTAGCCCGGCACCTTGTGCCACATAAAATTCTCACCATCGGTAATCTTATCGGTCAAAGCGTCCAGACCTTCTACCGCTGCACTTGCACTGGCCAGTGCCGTTCCGTCGCTCAAGCCGCAGATGTTATAGAAGTAATTAATATCGTAGCCCTCAAACGCCTGCAGCTTCTCTGCAATAACAGCCGCCGTGTTGGAGGTCGGTGCTGCGGAAAATGCCCCGAAATAGCTGATAATATCCAGGCACTCACACAGACCGATATTAATCGTCTGCATACCACCCATGGAAAGTCCTGCCATTGCACGATGGTCTCGTGCAGCCGTCAGGTCATAACCATTCTCATCATATTCCGCATAGGTAGCAAAATTCGCATCAATATACGGAATCAAATCGTTTCTGAGTTCCTTTCCAAATTCATAGAAAGAATACGCATTATCAAAGCTGGTATTCGTATAATTTACACAGGAACGGCCATTCGGAACAACAATAATGAACGGCTCCGCTTCTCCGTAATACATCAGATTATCCATAGCACACCGAATTTCGTCAAATACTCCGTTAATTCCCCACTCCCGCTCGTTACCGCCGATACCGTGCATCAGATAAAGAACATTGTACTGCTTTGTTTCGTCATACTTCGGCGGGAGGCATACATACGCATGCTTCGTTATTTCCTCTCCGTTATCGGCATAGGCATACGTCGTGTAGTTAATCTCAACCACTCTGCCTGCATAGTCCTTATTAAACTTTCCGTACTCTCTCGGATAGGAGGAATCCTCCAGCTTTGCCGGCTCATGTACCGGTTCCGGGGTCGCGGTCGGTACCGGAGTAGCGGTCGGCTCCGGAGTAGGTTCCGGGGTCGCGGTCGGTTCTTCTGTCGGTGCAGCTGTTGCCGTTGCCTCCGGTGTTACCTCATTACTTCCCTCTGTAGTCTTACCACATGCCAGCATGCCGCAAAGCATGGTGAAACAACAAATACCTGCTAAAATCTTTCCAATCCTCTTTCTCATAGTCTCTCCTTTTACTGTATCCTTTCCTCTTATTTCAATGCAGTCTATCTTTGACCCACACTACCGTTCCGTTCTGCCTACTCCTCTGCCCTGAGTGCTTTCAGTGCCTCATAATATGCATTCTTACGTTCACAGCTCTGACTGAACAATCCACAGTACGGTCCGTTCATGGAATAGCTGTAATCACTCTTACTCATGGACGGGTTATCGCAAATTCCCCAGATAGAAACATTTGAAATCATATTCTCTTCCGCATTCAGACGCTTGTATGCAGCAAACAATTTGCCATAAAACTCAGCATGCTTTTGTGCCTGCTCCTTCTGGTAATTACGTACTGCCATTTCTGTTACATGTACCTTGACTCCGAGGTCATGGAACATCCGAACGGCCTTCTCAATCTTGGCAATGTCCTGCGTATTCATACAGCCTGCCTGTTGTCCGTAACCACCGATATAGCTCTGCATTCCGATCCCGTCACAAAGCTTCTTGTAAGTACCGTCCGCATTCTTTTCATAACTGTTAATACTCTCTACCAAAGCAATTATCGCATCCCGCTTATACTCAAGGAATGTATTATAGTCATTATAGAATAAATCAATGGAAACCTCCGGATTCTGTGCCTGCAGCTTTTCTACGGCAGCCTTTGCGCAGGAGAAGGAAAATTCAACGTAATCTGCTCCGGCATAAGTATAAAACTTATTTTCCGTACCATAGCGGGAATACCTTACATGTCGCGGATCATCCGACTTATAATCGCTTCCGTCGCCGACTGCCTCGTTCACTACATCCCAGCAATACACAACCCCCGGGTACTTTGTTTCAAAGTGTGTTACCACTTCTTCTATGTAATATTTCATACGCGCCCTGATTGTTGCCTCATCTGCATAATCACCGTTGTTTGTATATCCTTCACGGAAAAACCAGTCGCACATATAGTTATCCCACACAAGAACGTGTCCTCGTACACCGAGACCGTTTTTCTGCGCAAACTCTACAATTGCATCTCCCTGTCTGTAATTCATTACCGGCATACCGTCCGGATCTTTTTGAGATGCTGCCTGATCAAGCAACGAGTACGCTTTCATCTCATTTCCTGCAGTAATACTCTGGAACTCACTTGTCACCATCGGCACATAATAGTTATTATGCAACTGGGAATAGTTCATTACCGTACCGAACGTGAATCCGTTTTCTACCGCCTCATCCTTGATGTACAACAGTTCTAACGGAGCGCCCCGGAATGCCACCTGGGCAAAGTTATAAAATCCGAGGTTACTTACATACTCAGAGTGCGTACCGCTTACCTTATGCCACATAAAATTCTTATCATCGGTCAGACGGTCCGTCAGGGCCGCAAGACCCTCCGATGCACTCTGTGCACTCCAGAATGCGGTGGTATCTTCGGTACCGCAAATGCTGTAGAAATAACCAACCTCGTATTCCTTCGGAAATGCTTTTAAGGTATCCGCTATCTTCTGTGCCTCATTGGAGGTCGGTGCCGCAGCAAACGCTCCGAAGTATCCCATAATATCCAGGCATTCGCATAAGCCGATGTTAATTGTCTGCATACCGCCCATAGAAAAGCCGGCCATTGCACGATGCTCTCTTGCAGCAGTCAGATCATAGCCATTCTCGTCATACTCCCCGTAGGTCGAATACCGGCTCTCAATGTATGGAATCAAATCATTCCGAAGCTCCTGCCCGAAGGTATAAAAAGACTCCTGCCCGCCACCGGTTCTTCCGTTCGGAGTTACCACGATAAACGGATCAATCTCTTCATAGAAAATCAGGTTGTCCATAATTCTTCTTACCTTAGAGGATGCCTGATCCAGTTTCCATTCGCTCTCGTTACCGCCGATGCCGTGCATCAGATATAATACATCATATTTCTTTTCCGGATCATAATTCGGCGGTAAATAGACATAGGCATACTTGGTCGTTTCTTCTTTGCTGTCTTCATGGTATTTCTTTGACTTATACTCAATATGCTCTACCGTACCTTCAAAGCCTTCATGCTTCTCCAGATAAAC
>JAQXOR010000066.1 GCA_029099805.1 Lachnospiraceae bacterium | reverse complement strand
CATACAGTGGTTCAGGTTTTTCAGGAAACAGAGATAGAAGAACAGGGATAGAATAAATGTTAAAATCGTAATGGTTGTTATTCAAAAAATCTGTTGGTACTTGGTGCTTTTGGAATTGAAATTTTTCCGGAAATCATGTATAGTGTATATAAAGAAAGCGCTTACATGCGATTTTTGAATTTGATTCTGAAAGGAGAGATGTTGGAATTATGGGAGGACCAAAAGCACCGAAAGACCCCACCAAGAAGCGACCGAACATTTTTGTTTTATACGATAAAACGATTGAGGCATATGCAAAGCCGGAGGGCGGCAGTATAAGTCCACTATTTCTGGATAACGGAAGATTGTCAAATTATGCAAAGACAATCGGACGGGTAGAAGATAACGAACTTCTGGAGCTGTTAAATACGGCAGAGGGCTTTAAAAAGCTGGTACATTCCATCGGAGTATCCGTATCCTGCGAGAATAAGGAGCAGGAGGCAGAGTTTGTATTACATATGTACGGAAAGACCGATATGTACCAAAGCGGGACAAGGTATGTGAAAAAGCTTCAGCCAAACGGTTCGGAGGTAGAACTTCTGCTTTCTGAAATTGACTGGTCCGCGGATGATGTATGTGTTGGGCAGTTTGTGTTCCGGTTCCCGGCCAACTGGGAGGTTGCGACGATTAATGTCCGGCTCTATCTGAACGACGGGTATACCGCACCGGAGTTTATTCCGGACGCACCGGTAGATTTTGACAGCAAGGCATATAAGGCTATGATTGCAAAGTCGCTTGTCTCTCTCGGAAATAACGTTCGTTTAAAGCGTGCCATCGAGAAAGCAAAGGCAGGAGAGGATGTCACGGTCGCGTTTATCGGCGGTTCGATTACAGAAGGAGCGGGAGCGACACCGAGCCAGAAAACCTGTTATTCCAAGGTGGCATATGACTGCTTCTGCAGGCGGTTTGCAAAGGGAGATAATGTGCATTATACCAAAGCCGGTGTCGGCGGAACCTCATCCGAGCTAGGTATGATTCGTTACGAACGGGATATCCTTGGAAGGGGAGCAGCTCCGGATGTTGTAATTGTCGAGTTTGCCGTAAACGATGAAGGAGATGAAACAAAGGGAGATTGCTATGAGACGCTGGTGCGGAAGATTCTGTTCTCCGAAAATGCGCCGGCCGTGATTTTGTTGTTCTCTGTTTTTGAAAATGACTGGAATCTGCAGGAGCGTCTGTCACCGGTCGGAGTTCGCTATGATTTACCGATGGTAAGCGTAAGAGATGCGGTAGTGGAACAGTTCTATCTTCCGGCAGACAATGGTCGTATTATTTCGAAAAACCGGTTCTTTTATGATATCTATCATCCGACGAGCGACGGCCATCGCATTATGGCAGAGTGTCTGGACAATTTGTTTGCAAAGGCAGATGAGGCACTTCCGGGGACAGAGCCGGACTATGCCGGGCTGGAAACGGTGTTTAAGCCGGAATTTGTAAATGTGCGCCTGTTAGACCGCAAAGATGGATTTGCGGGAGCAGAGATTTCCTGTGGTTCTTTCACGGAATCCGATATGGACTTGCATTATGTTGAGATGAATCTGGACAATTACCGTACACCGATGTTTCCGAATAACTGGACGGCGACGGGAGAAACAGGCGATGAGCCGTTTGTGATTAAGATTAAGAGCCCATATCTGCTGGTAATCACAAAGGATACCGGAAGTATGGAGTTCGGTAAGGCGGATATTTATGTTGATGGAGAATATGTGCTTACGGCTGACCCGCATGCAGTCGGATGGACGCATAGTACTGCACAGATTGCATATCGCGGCAGGGAGAATACGGTACATACCGTGGAAATCCGGAAGAATCCGGAGACGAAGGATAAGAAGTTTACGATTCTGGGCTTTGGATATCAGGCCGAGTAGCGAAACTGCTTATAGAGAAGGACAAAGAAAGGATTTTGTATTATGAGAAAGAAAGTATGTGCACTTATTGTATGTGCGGCGGCGTTTGCATTTGCCGCATGCGGAAAAGATACTTCAACAGAGCCGGCAGCTACTCCTACCGCGGCTGCAGAAGTACCGGAACCTACCGCAACTTTGGAGCCGACCGCGACCCCGGAACCGACCGCGACTCCGAAGCCGACTGCAACCCCGAAGCCGACTGCTACGCCGACTCCGGACGTCGACTGGTATCAGGAAATGTTAGAGAATTCTGTGATGTCTACCGGCAACAATGCCCGTGTAAAGAAGGTTCTTGAGAAAGCAAGAAGCGGTGAAACGGTGAATATCGTTACGCTTGGCGGTTCCATTACCGAGGGCGGAAACGCTTCTCCGATGAGCAAAGGCTATGCATATTTGTTTGCGGAGGCATTTGGAAAGACATATGGTATAAATGACGGTGAGAATATTAACTATGTCAATGCAGGTCTTAGCGGAACGCCGTCCTCGCTCGGTGTGCTTCGTTATGAGCGTGATGTTCTGGAGGCTTTGGGAACAGAGCCGGATTTATTCCTGATTGAGTTTGAAGTAAACGATTATGCCGAAGCAACCAAAGGACGTGCCTATGAGAGTCTGGTATATGAGGTGCTTTCCCAGGAGAATGACCCGGCCGTTCTTATGATTTTTTCCGTCAGAGATGATATGTGGAATGTACAGAATGAACATATACCGATTGCAAAGCATTACGATATTCCGGTTGTTTGTATGAAGGATGCAATTTCTCCGGCGATTAATAAGAACTATATGGCAAAGACGAAGTATTATTCGGATTCTTATCATCCGAATAACTACGGACATACCGTAATGAAGGATTGCATCATGCAGCTCCTTGCTGTAATTGACGCAGAGGAAGCAGAAGAGATGAATGTGATTTCGGAAGCACCGATCAAGGGAAGAGATTTTGTCGGGACAAAGATGATTGATTCCGCTACGGAAGGTATTGCCGTTACAGCCGGTTCTTTTACCAAGGCGGATAACGCTGTACAGAGCTTTTTGGTAAAGGGCGGTTCCTCCTTCCCGAATAACTGGATGCATGATGGTGCGGCCGGTAATGACAGCTTTAAAATGACCGTGACCTGCAAGAACCTGCTGCTTAACTATAAGACAGGCGGAAATGAGTTTGGAAGTGCCAATGTATATGTGGACGGAGAGCTTGTAACGACATTGAACGGGGCCGGCGGCTGGAATGGCTCGAATGTAGTGCTCATCATTGATGAAAAAGAGGCTGCGGAGCATACGGTCGAGATTTGCATGGCAGACGGCCAGGAAGACAAAGCATTTACTATCTACGCATTCGGCTACACAAAGTAAAAATAAGAGCGGGACAGACGCGCAAATTTATTATTTGCGCGATTCCCGCTCTTTCTTTTTATGCCTGCTAGGCTTCTTCGATTTTATGTAATTCCCAGACACGGACATTAATCGGAATGATTTCGGAACCGCAGTAGTCACAGAATTTACGTCCCAAATCCGAAACGGCACCGCCGCAGTGCGGACAGGTTGTACTGAAACCTTTGGCGTAGCCGTATTCATTGGCATCCTGTACATACATCATGTGAGTATTATAACGAGCCTGTACTTTTTTTGTGCCGGTCAGATACTGGACACCGGACTGGAATATAATAACGCAGGTGCCGGACTGTTTTATGTAGTTTAATATTTCGGTTTTATGAATGCAGACACTCATAAAGTGTTGTTCCTTTAAATAGTCTTTTAAGTGATTTTCTGCAATTCCCTTTAATTCTACCCAGTTGAGTTCAGGAAAGTCCTTCTGAATCATAGGAGAATAGATGGTAGTCATACCGGAAACGGATTTTGGTGTATTGGCAACCTCCGATTCCCGTGCCTCAATCAGCTGCCCAAGATTATCCGTTCCAAACAGGTTTTTCATTGTGTGTTTTGCCTTTCTGTAAAAATGCCAGATGGTGCAGACCAGAAGAATAAGGCCGGTAGCACCGATAAGTAATGGAATCCCTACGCCAAATAATAGTTCCATGATATCCTCCGATAAGAGTTTCGATAAAAATCTTTATGAAAAGTATAGCAGAAAACCATTTATTTTGCACTCCCTTTTTACAAAAAAAATAACGTGGTGTAATATTGACACTGTTTTAAAAATCGTGTAGACTAGATTTTATGTGATGGAGGTTTTGCAATGGGACTTTTTGACTTGTTTTTGATTGCGGTAGGTCTTTCCATGGATGCCTTTGCGGTGTCGATTTGTAAGGGACTTTCCGTAAAGAAGGTGACTGTAAAGCACGGGATTATTGTGGGACTGTATTTTGGAGGATTTCAGGCAGGAATGCCGCTTCTCGGATATTTTCTCGGCAGCAGCTTCGCAAGTTATATAGAGACCTTTGATCATTGGATTGCTTTTGCTCTTCTTTGTATTATCGGCATAAATATGATACGGGAGTCAAGGGAGAATGCAGAGGAGGTAAATGCTTCCTTCGGGATGAAGGCAATGCTTCCGATGGCAGTGGCAACCAGTATTGATGCTCTGGCGGTCGGTGTATCGTTTGCGTTTATGCGGGTGAAAATCGGCTGGGCGGTGACGTTTATCGGCGTGATTACATTTTTGTTATCTGCCGCAGGAGTAAAAATCGGCAATCATTTCGGCTTGAAATACAAGTCGAAAGCGGAAGTGTTCGGAGGAGTTGTTTTGATTCTGTTAGGAATTAAGATTTTATTAGAACATTTGGGGATTTTTTTATGAAAAGGGAAAGATAACGTTTGTTACGGGCGGGAAAATGGAAACAGCAGTGAAAAGAGAGGACAAACGGTATGAAAATCGGATTTGATAATGACAAATATTTAAAGATGCAGTCGGAGTATATTATGAAGCGCATCGAGAAGTTCGGAGACAAGCTCTATCTGGAATTCGGCGGAAAGCTCTTAGATGATTATCATGCTTCAAGAGTATTGCCGGGCTTTGAACCGGATAGTAAGCTTAAAATGCTTTTGAAGCTTGCGGACAAGGCTGAGGTTGTCATAGTTATTGGTGCAGATTCGATTGAGCAGAATAAAAAACGTGAGGATTTGGGAATCACTTATGATGAAGATGTTGTTCGTCTTGTCGAAGGATACCGCAGCTGTGGTCTGTATGTAAGCAGCGTAGTTGTTACTAAGTATGCAGGTCAGGTTGCCGCCGACATCTTTAAAGAAAAGCTGGAAAAGAAGGGAATCAAGGTATATCGTCATTATGTGATTGAAGGATATCCTACCAATGTGTCCCAGATTGTAAGTGACGAAGGATTCGGAAAAAATGATTATATCGAGACGAGTCGTCCGCTTGTTGTTGTGACAGCACCGGGGCCGGGAAGCGGAAAGATGGCGACCTGTCTTTCACAGCTGTATCATGAAAATAAGCGCGGAATTAAGGCAGGCTATGCTAAGTTCGAGACATTTCCTATTTGGAACCTGCCATTGAAGCACCCGGTGAATCTGGCGTATGAGGCGGCTACGGCGGATTTAAATGATGTGAATATGATTGATCCGTTTCATCTTGAGGCATATGGAGTTACAACGGTAAATTATAACCGGGATATCGAGATTTTCCCGGTGTTAAATGCAGTATTTGAAGAAATTTACGGAGAGAATCTTTACAAGTCCCCGACAGATATGGGTGTAAATATGGCAGGCAATTGCATCATAGATGATGAGGTATGCTGTCAGGCTTCCAAGATGGAAGTAATCAGACGGTATTACCGTGCGTTAAATAAGCTTGCTATGGGAGAAGATACGGAAAACGAAGTGTATAAGATAGAGCTTTTGTTAAAGCAGGCAAAGGTAACTACGGATGACCGTGCGGTGACGGTAGCTGCAAAGAAACGTGCGGAGCTGCTCGGAGTCCCGACGGCTGCAATCGAGCTGAAGGACGGCACGATTATTACCTCAAAGACATCGGATTTGCTCGGTGCATCCGCAGCTCTTTTGCTGAATGCGCTTAAGTATCTGGCAGGTGTAGAGCATGATACCCATTTGATTTATCCGAGTGCAATCGAACCGATTCAGGATTTGAAGGTAGGTTATCTTGGGAGTAAAAACCCACGGCTGCATACGGATGAAGTTTTGATTGCCCTTGCAATCTCGGCGGTGGATGATGAGAATGCGCGACTGGCAATGAGCAAGCTGCCGGAGCTTCGCGGGTGTCAGGTGCATACATCAGTCATGCTTTCCGAAGTCGATTTGGGAGTATTTAAAAAGCTCGGTGTGGATTTAACCTGTGAACCGGTTTTGAAAAAAGGAAGATAAGAATGAGGCTGTCGTAGTTCATTTATGCGACAGCTGTTTTCTTATTGCTTTACATTTGTCGGAAAAAGAGGTATAATAAGCTTTTGAAAGGACGGTGTGTGCCATGAAGCGGGGTAAGTATATCGGAGTTCTGATCGGTATTTGTACACTGGTTATGTTTGCGGGGTGCTATGAACCCCTGGATATTACGGAAAGTGAAATGGATATGGTGGCAGAATATGCAGCCGGTGTTTTGGTAAAACATGGCACAAAAGCTACGGATACGTTGTTAAACAGGAAGGAGCAGGAAGAGGCCTGGGCTGCTCTGGCAACCCCTACACCGCGTCCGACATTGGCTCCGGTAGAGGACGATAAGGTACCACCCACAGAAAAAGAGGAGAATGGTGATAAAATGGAGAAGCCTACGGCTACTCCGAAGCCTACACCTACTGCGGTGCCGGATAATACGGAAGTTACCATGCAGGATTTGACGAATTTGTTTGGAAAAAAGGATTTCTTTTTCCGTTACTCCGGTTATGAGAGTACAGTGCTGTATCAGGGAGCCGACGAGCTGTTCGCGGCAGCGGGAGAAGGAAAAAAGCTGGTTGTGGTGAAATTCGATGTTACAAACCGGTCCGGCAAAGAGGCTACGCTGGTACTTAATAAAGGAGCCTCCAAGGATTTTGTCTTCACGCTTCGTTCCGGTAATAAGACCATCAGACCGAGTCTTACTTTACTGGAGGAGGATTTCTACACCTCTTATGAAGTAACCTATAAGGCAGGAGAGACAAAGAACTGTGTGTTGGTATTTGAATGCGGAGAGGATGTTGCCACGGATGACATGATTCTTACCGTATTACGAGATATAGAGGGCAAGGAAGATTCCGTGTTGGTAAAAGTAAATTAACTGCGGGAATATTTTTGGAAAATTCAGAAAATGTTTGATTTTTTTGTTGATTTAATGTATAATATACACTATAAAGTAGCAATACGGAACGGAGGCAGCACATATGGAAACTGGTATTTTATTGGAAAGCGGAACAAATGAACTGGAAATATTGGAGTTTCGTATCGGTGCCAATTATTATGGTATTAATGTGGCAAAGGTTCGTGAAATTCTTCCTTACAAAGAACCTACACCGATTCCGAATGCGCATCCTTGCATTGAGGGCATTTTTATGCCGCGTGATGAGATTATTACGATTGTGGACCTGGCAAAGCAGTTAAACATGCCGGCTTCGGACAGTGGCAAGGATATGTATATTGTCACAAACTTTAATAAATTAAGCATTGGATTTCATGTACATAGCGTTGTTGGTATTTCACGTGTGTCATGGGCAGAGATTTCCAAGCCGGATGCTACGTTAAATGGAAACGGTGCAGGAATTGCTACCGGTATTATTAAACTGGAAGGCAAGTTAATTGTTATTCTTGATTTTGAGAAGATTATTTCCGATATCAGTCCGGAGACCGGTCTGAAGGTTTCAGATATTGACCAGCTGGGACCGAGACAGAGAAATTCGGCACCGATATTAATTGCAGAGGATTCGGCACTGTTAGGCAAGCTGATTAGCGAGAGTTTGAGCAAGGCCGGTTATACGAATCTTACTATGACAATGAACGGTCAGGAAGCATGGGATAAATTAAACGAATATAAGGCGGCCGGTACCCTGGACCAGAAGGTAAAGCTGATTGTTACGGATATTGAGATGCCACAGATGGATGGTCACCGTCTGACGAAATTAGTCAAGGATTCATCTGCATTTTCACACATCCCGGTCGTGATTTTCTCCTCTCTGGTGAATGATGAGATGAGAAGGAAGGGAGAAGCCCTTGGTGCCGATGCCCAGCTTTCCAAGCCGGAAATTGGATTCTTGGTTGAGGCGATTGATAATATTTTATGGAAGTAGATTGTATCTGAAAGGTGCAGTATATGGCAAAATGCATAAAATGTGGCACAGATATTCCGGAAGGAGCTCAATACTGTGAAGATTGTTTAAGCAAACAGAATACTGCGAAGGATTCGGAATCATACCTGGATAGTTTATTGAATGCAGTTATGACGGAAGAAAAGGAGCGAAGGGAGATTGCTTTTCCAAGAAGGAAAGCAAGCTCTCTTGTTTCCATGCCTGAAGATAAAGAAGCTGCCGGGAATACAGTTTCAGACCCTGTTGTGAAGCCGGCAGAGAAGGAGACAGAAGAACTGTTAACGGAGGATGCCTTTGATACATTTTTCCCTGTAGATGAGGAACTGCCGGATTTGAGACACTACAGTATTTTTGAAGACATAGATGAGGATTCGGTGGACCGTATGTTAGAGGAAGAACTGGGCGGGGATATTGACCGGGATACAGACTTCTCTCAGGATAGCGATGAGAGTACCGGTCACGAGAGTGTGGTACAGGCGGAGCCGTCGGTACCTGAGCCTGTAGGCAGTGATGCTCTGTCCGAACTGTTTGGAGAGGAACAGGGATTTGGAGGTACGGAAGAGGAAGAAGAGCCGGTTCGCGTAGAAGATGATTTTGCTGATTCCTTCGATGGTACAGAGGAGAATGAGATGGCGGCAGAAGAACCAATCGCTGACTTTGGAGAGTTTGCGGATTTATTTAACGAGGATGAGACTATGTCTGTACAAGAGGATACTCCCGTACAGGAAGAGATAGAGACACCGGAGGGAATGTCTGAACAAAATGAGCAGCCTGCACAGGAGGAGATGGCGGCAGAGCCGGAGCTGGATGATTTTGCGGATTTATTTGCAGGACTCGATGAGGACGGCGGCGGATTGTTTGAATTTGGGGCAGAGCCTGTAGATATGGATGCTTCTGCGGACGAACCGAAGGACGATATATTGGCTGCTGCACTGGCCGAAGATGCGGAACCGGAAACAGTAAAGGAAGAAAAGTCAAAATCAGGGAAGAAAAAGCCGGGTCGCCTTGCCGCACTGTATCATAAATTGTTTGATAATGTAAAGGTGGATCCTTCGAAGATAAAGCAGCCGCCTACCAAGGAAGAGATTGAGGCTAAAAAGAAGGAGAAGCTGGAAGCTAAGGAGCGCTCCAAAGAAGAAAAGGAAGCGCTGCTTGCCGAAAAAAAGGAACAGGAGAAGCAGGCAAAGCAGGAGAAGCAGCGGCTTGCAAGGGAAGCAAAGGAAGAAAAGAAGGCCAGAAAGCTGGAAGAGGCAAAGCTTTTACTGGAGGAGATGGAAAAGACACGTATCAATCGTGCCGGAGCTTCTATTGTATTTATTTTCTTTGCAATGATTGCTGTGGTGATTATTGTCGGAACCAGTATATTCTCGTATTCCCTGAGTATCCGGAATGCGGAGTATGAGTTTAACAGAGATGAGTATACACTGGCATATAACGAGATTTACGGTTTGGATGTCAAGGATGAGGATATTTTACTGTATGACCGTATTATGACCGTTATGTATGTACAAAAGCAGCTGAATTCCTATTATAACTATTACGGAATGAATGATAAGCCGAAGGCGCTGGATTCTCTGTTAAAGGGGCTGCAGCGCTATGAAAAGTATATAGATTTGGCGGTATCGCTTGATGTTGACAGCGATTTGGATTCTGTCCGGAAGAAGATTCTTACGGAAATCAGTACGGTATTTTCCCTTTCGGAGCAGGAGGCAATGGAAATTATCCAGTCGGATACGCAGGCGGAGTACAGTAAAAAGGTATATGATGCGGTAGAACAGCTGCAGGAATAAATAGTAAGTCAGGATTGTCGGGGCTTTGTCCCCGACAGTACTTTTGATAAAAGGTTTTAAGGAGAGAATTATGATAGCAATTATTGATTATGATGCCGGAAATTTAAAAAGCGTAGAAAAGGCGTTGCTGCGCGTAGGCGCAGAGCCTGTGATTACAAGGGATGCCGGAGTAATTGCGGCAGCAGACAAGGTAATCCTGCCGGGAGTCGGTGCGTTCGGAGAGGCAATGGAGAAGCTAAAGAGCTTTGATTTGATTGACCCGATTTACCGGGTGGCAGAACAGGGCAAGCCGTTTCTTGGGATCTGTCTCGGACTTCAGCTCCTTTTTGAATACAGTGAGGAGAAAGAGGGTTGTAAAGGTCTTTCACTGTTAAAGGGCGGAATTAAGAGGATTCCGGATGCACCGGGCTTAAAAGTGCCGCATATGGGCTGGAATTCCTTAAAGGTAAAGGAGAGTGCAACGCTGTTTCGGAATCTTCCGGAGGAGCCGTATGTATATTTTGTTCATTCCTACTATCTGCAGGCAGAGGAGGAAGAGATTGTGGCCGCGACTACGGAATACGGAGTAACGGTGCATGCTTCGGTAGAGAAAGGTAATATTTTTGCCTGTCAGTTCCACCCGGAGAAAAGCGGGGAAACCGGACTTACTATTTTGAAAAATTTTGTTGAGCTGTAAGGAGAGTGCTATGTTTACAAAGCGTATTATTCCGTGTCTGGATGTACATAACGGCAGAGTTGTAAAGGGAATCAATTTTGTCAATCTGAGAGATGCAGGAGACCCGGTGGAGGTTGGTGCGGCATATGACGCTGCAGGAGCGGACGAGCTGGTGTTTCTGGATATTACAGCATCTTCGGATGCACGTGCCATCAAGCTTGATATGGTGCGCCGTGTGGCGGAGCGGGTGTTTATCCCGTTTACGGTAGGCGGCGGTATCCGTACCGTTGATGATTTTAAAGAGATTTTGCGCGAAGGCGCCGATAAAATTGCGGTGAATACCGCGGCAATATTAAATCCGCGACTGATTGCAGATGCAGCAGACAAGTTCGGAAGTCAGTGTGTAGTCGTCGCAATTGATGCAAAGAGAAGAGAGGACGGCTCCGGTTGGAATATTTATAAAAACGGCGGTCGTGTGGATATGGGAATTGATGCCGTGGAATGGGCAGTACAGGCACATAAGCTGGGTGCCGGAGAATTTCTTGTGACCAGTATGGACAAGGATGGGACAAAGGACGGCTATGATTTAGAGCTTACCAGACAGATTGCGGAAGCAGTATCTGTTCCTGTGATTGCTTCCGGCGGTGCCGGGACGAAGGAGCATTTTTATGATGCTCTGACAGAGGGAAAGGCGGATGCAGCACTGGCAGCCTCTCTATTCCATTACAAAGAGCTGGAAATTAATGAAGTAAAAGAATACTTAAGAGGCAGGGGAGTCAGTGTTCGCCTGTAGAAAGGGACTGCAGCCTTTGCTTTCTTAAATAAACTGGTTGGTATCGGGATTGTAGTGATAATCAATCGTTTCTAAAATACCGGTTATTTCCTCAACCGAACAGTCTGCGGCTGTGCAAAGCTCAGCAAGGCTTGCATAGTTGTCACGTAACTGGGTATTAATATAGCTTAAAAGAACTACAGGGTCTTTTGGTAAATTCATAGAAACTCCTTTCGTTATGCGGCAAAATCGCCATAGGCTGATGTGAATTGAAAACCGGCATACATATTCGGTCATAATTTGGCTAAATTGTAGCATAATAACAGAAAAATGTAAAGAGACAGGAAGGAACGAAATCAAATGGAACTGGCCGGAATACTTTCGAATCAAGTGATAGTAATGTTTTTACTTCTGGCAACAGGAATGATTTTATATAAAATCGGGCTGATCACCGATGAAGGAAACCGTCAGATGGCGGGAGTGGTTCTGTATGTGGTAGCTCCGCTTCTTATTCTGGACACGTACAGCATGGAGTATGATGCAACGATTACAAAAAATATGCTGCTTGGTTTCCTGCTATCCGCAATTAGTATTGTACTTGCTATTTTTATTTCAAATTGCCTGCGCATAGGCGGGAAAAAGGAAAGTCTGCCGGCGGAGCGGTTTACTGTTATTTTTACGAACTGCGGGTTCATGGGGATTCCGTTGGCAGATGCAGTATTCGGAGAAATCGGTGTGGTGTATTGTACCACTTATCTCACGATGTTTAATTTATTTGTATGGACGTATGGTCTGGCGCTGATGCGAGGGAAAAAATCGGGTAAGACAGGTCTGTTGGAAAAGATTAAGCCATTCTTGACCCCTACCATGGCCTGCATTATTCTTGGACTTATCGTTTATTTCTTTCAGATTCCTCTTCCGAGACAGTTAAAATCAGCAGTAAGGTATATTTCGTCCATGAATACGCCTCTGGCAATGATTGTGTCCGGTGTTTATATTGCCCAGGGGGACTTGTTCGGTGCTCTTCGCAAGGTCAGGGTATATGTAGTCAGTGCGTTCAAGTGTCTCGTTGTACCATTGGTTATGGTGTTTGTTCTGGCAGTACTTCCGTTTGATGAGGAGCTGAAAACCACCATTCTTATTCTTTCTGCCTGTCCGAGTGCGGCAAACGGAATGCTTTTTGCAAACCGGTTTGGAGGAGATGCAAAAACGGCATCGAATGTGTTTACTCTGACTACGATTGCAAGTGTGTTTTGCATCCCGCTTGTAGTTCTTATCTCAGGATGGATCGGGAAGGTCTTCTAAGGAGACTAAAAATTATTCCTAAAATGGCAAATTGTGCAAAATATTTAAACTTTTAATTTTTTGTTGACAAATCGGTGGGAAGGGTGTATAGTATGAGAGTACCAAGCAGAGAGCTTTGCTAGTTCATACAAAACGCACGAGTGGCTCAGTGGTGGAGTATCGCCTTGCCAAGGCGAGGGTCGCGGGTTCGAATCCCGTCTCGTGCTCTCACTCAGAATAACGGAAATCCTTAAAAATCAAGGGTTTCCGTTTTCTTTTTGTTTTAAGATACTTGAGTCCGCTTGAGTCCGTTCATATCCTCAAGGGCATTCAGTAATTGCTGATTTCTTTTCTCTTTCCCATTACAGTCCAGAATGTAGCTAAATGTGGTCTTTATGTCCGCATGTCCGAGATAGTCTCTGATAATCTCTACCGAGACACCTTTTCCGAATAATTCAGAAGCTACTGTTCTACGAATATCATGTGCGGATTTTTCCTCGATTCCTGCCATGTTGCACACCTTACGAATCAGATTGTCTATAGAGCGGATGTTGGTGCGTCCGTTCTCATCACAAAATACAAAGTCTTTGTCAGAATAGCCGTATTCTTCATTTACTTCCCGAACCTTTTGGAATAACTCTATCTCATACTCCCCAAGTGGCAGGAAACGGTCTCCGTATGGACTTTTCTTTTTCGTATACTCAACAATGCCAGTGCAGGCAATCGTTCCCTTTTGAACTATGGATTCCATTCGGTGAATATGTATTTCCTTATTTTGGAAATCAATGTCTTCCCATTTCAGAGCTACTAATTCACCGATACGAAGTCCCAGCTTAAACAAAAGGAATACCGCATACATATCGGTTACATGTGGACGAAGACGCAGTTCCTCATTCAGAGCAACAAAGACTTTTTCTTTCTCTTCTGGAAGATATACCCTGCTGGTGTCTTTTTTCTTTGTCGGAGGTTTGCAGGCATTTGTCTTAATCTCAACCTCAAGAAACGGATTCATTGAAATCAGATTCTTTCTCTTTGCTAGCTTCATCATGTCAACAAAGATAAACTTCATGTTGGCAAGCTCTTTCGTAGTCATGCCCTGTTTTCGGATAGCTTCATGAAAAAATGCTTCGATATCATCTACCGTGATTTTGTGCAGTGACTTTTTGGTTACTGGTGTTGTATGCTCTAAAAGACTTCTTAATCAGTCGATTGAGAAGTCTCTTAAAACATATAACCTCAACAATCACGAAAGGAGTGCAAGCAATGAGAAGAAATGAGAAAATCACAGCTCTTTACGAGCGTTTGAGCCGTGACGATGATTTACAGGGCGAGAGCAATTCCATCTCCAACCAAAAGAAATTGTTGGAGGACTACGCCGCCCAACATGACTTTCCTAACCCGACCCATTTCACGGACGATGGTATCAGCGGAACTTGTTTTGATCGTCCCGGATTTTTGGCTATGATGAAAGAGGTTGAAGCCGGAAATGTGGAATACCTCTGTATCAAGGACATGAGCCGTCTGGGGCGTGACTATCTGAAAGTCGGTCAGATTATGGAAATTCTGCGTCAGCGTGGTGTGCGCCTTATCGCCATCAATGACGGCGTGGATAGTGCCAGAGGGGACGATGATTTTACCCCTTTCCGAAACATCATGAACGAGTATTACGCCAGAGACACCAGCCGTAAAATCCGTTCCACTTTCCAATCCAAAGGCAAGACAGGCAAGCACCTCACAGGCTTAGTCATTTACGGCTACCTCTGGAATGAGAAGCGAGACCAATGGTTAGTTGACCCCGAAGCCGCCGAGGTTGTGAAGCGTATCTTTGCCATGACGATTGAGGGCTACGGTCCGTATCAGATCGCCAACAAGCTGAAAGAGGAAAAGGTCCTCATTCCGTCCGCTTACCTTGCACAGCATGGCGAGGGCGTGAACAAAAACAAGACTTTCAAAGATGTGTACGGCTGGGGCTCTTCCACCATCTGCAACATTCTGGAAAAGCGTGAGTATCTGGGACACACCATCAACTTCAAGACCCGAAAGCATTTCAAGGACAAGAAAAGCCATTATGTCCCGGAGGACGAGTGGACGATTTTCGAGAATACCCATGAGCCTATCATCGACCAGCAGACCTATGACCTTGTGCAGAAAATCCGCAGCAAGGTCAGACGCTACCCGGACGGTTGGGGCGAGACAGCACCCCTCACAGGCTTGCTCTATTGTGCCGATTGCGGCGGCAAGATGTATGTCCACCGCACCAACAACGGCAAGCGCATTTCTCAATATACCTGCTCACAGTACACCAAAGTCCCTTGCGGAACGCTCTGCAAGACACAGCACCGTATCAATGAAGATGTGGTACTGTCCCTTGTCTCCGAAATGCTCAAAGCCATTGCCGAGTATGCAAAGCATGACCGAGCCGAGTTTGTTCGAGTGGTACAGGAAGCGCAGTCCAGCCAGCAGACGGCAGAGGTCAGGAAACAGCGCACACGCCTTGTCACCGCCAAGCAGAGAGTGTCCGAGCTGGAAGTCCTGCTCTGTAAAATCTATGAGGACAACATTTTAGGCAAGCTGTCCGACAGCAGATACGCCACTCTGGACGCTCAATACGAAAAGGAACAGTCCGAGCTTACCGCTGAAATCTCTGCTCTGGAAAAGGCTATCAAGAGCTATGAAAAGCACGAAAAGGACGCTGACCGTTTTATCGCTCTGATTGACAAGTATGAGAACTTCGACAAGCTGACGATTGCCATGCTCAATGAGTTTATCGAGAAAATCCTTGTGCATGAGCGTGACCGAAAGGGCAGTACGCAGACCACACAGGAGGTTGAGATTTACTTCAATTTCGTAGGGCGTTTCGTTCCCCCGGCGTTTGGAGAAGTGGAACTTACCCCGGAGGAATTAGAGGAAATCCGCAAGCGTGAGGAACGCAAGGACAGACTTCATCAGAACTACTTGAAGCGCAAAGCCAGCGGAGCGCAGAAGCGATACGAGGACAAAATCAAGGAGAGAAAAAAGGCGGAAATCGAAGCAAAGAAAGCCGCTATTCGTGCGGAGGATATTGCAAAGGGCGTGTTTGTCCCGGTCAGCAGTTTACCACAGAGAGAGCCGCAGAAAGGAGCGCAGATTGCATGAACATCACTTACAGACAGAATGGAGATTATCTTATCCCGAACATCGTTATCCGCAAGACCAAGCCCATCGGACACTACGGCAGACTTCGCAAGGCATATCTGGAAATGCACCGCCCGATACTGTTCAATGAGCTGGTGCTATCCGACAAGCTCTTTGAGCATTGCGCCGAGATTGACGAAGCGGCACGAAACCGCATGGAGCTGATCGTGCCGGAGCTGGCGAAGCGAAACGGCGTGACCGAGCAACTGAAAGCCGACAACCAAATGGAATGGGTGCGGCAGATGAACGCTTGCAAGGCACAGGCAGAAGCGATTGTGAAGTTTGAGCTGATTTATGATTGATACCGAGAACGCCCGGACGAAAAATGTTCGGGCGTTCTTGCTATATAAACATTTTGAATTTTTTGTTAAAGTTTCCGCGTTGTATTGACTTTAATAAAGTTAAAGAGTATAATGAATAATGTTAAAGGAGGGCGAGAGTATGGCACTTCAAGTAATTCCAGAATGGATTGTCAATCTTGATGATGAAGATGTATCATTCATTAAAAGGTTTCTTCTTGCGTCTGGGTCACTAAAAGAAATGGCAAGACAGTATGAAGTGACTTATCCCACCGTCAGATTAAGACTTGACAAACTCATTCAGAAAATCAAGATAAGCGACGATACGGAGAGCGAGCCGTATATCGCACTAATCAAACGACTTGCTATCAATGACAAACTGGATTTTGATACTGCAAAGGTTCTGATTAGTGAGTACAAAAAGATTAAGGGAGGAAATCAATAAATGGAAAGAACTGCTATTGTTCTGATTTTTACATTAGCTCTACTTGTTGGAGTGATTTTTTTGCAGATTTATTTATCCAAGCGAGAAAGCAAATGGCCGGGGCTTGTATTGCCGATCATTGCATTTCTCTGGGGACTTCTGTATCCATTAAGCACAGCAGTACCGTCCGAGGGTGTAACCGTTGGTTTCATTTTTCAAATGCTTTTGATTTGGCTGTTAGGTAACATCCCGACTATTATTTTTCTGGCTATTTATTTTGGCTGTCGAGGTAAGCAACGCCGCAATAAGCAGTTGGACAAAATGAATATTCAAGATTTGGATTGATTACCTAATGGAAAACAGCGTTTGGGTGCTATGCCCGGTCTGCGGAAACAAAACCCGTGACAGAATACGAATAGATACCATCTTAATCAACTACCCTTTGTACTGTCCGAAATGCAAACAGGAAACGCTAATCAACGCAAAGGATTTGAATATTATGGTAATAAAGGAGCGAAGCGAAAAATCCCTTTAGGAACTAAAGGGCGCACTTCTATACTCTCTGTCGAGAGTAGTGCGTCCTGCGGAGCTTCATTCCCGGTCAGCAGAAGAAAACTGCTCGACCGAGCATGTTTCGTCACTTCGTTCCGTCAAGGTGGCTACACCCCCTTGCGCCGCTTATGCGGCTATCCCTTGTGGACTTGCCGTCTGCAAACAGCATAAAATGCTGTTCGCCGCCAGCAAGTAAAAACACAGCGTAAAGTTATGTTGCGGAAATGTAAACTTGAAGTGGTGGTGGCTGAAAGC
>JAQXOR010000065.1 GCA_029099805.1 Lachnospiraceae bacterium | reverse complement strand
GTTGTCTTACTGTTTAATTATCAAGGTTCTGCGCTGTTCTTTTACCGAAGCAGCTTAACCAGTTTATCACACTTGTTCGTGATTGTCAAGCACTTTTTTGAATTATTTTAAAAATCTTATTTTTAAAACTTTTCATTTTTTATCGCTTCTCGGTGACAGCTTCGTTAGTATAACATCATTTTTTTGTTCTGTCAACACCTTTTTTAAAATTATTTTTTCCTTATTTTTCAGGCTTTTTCGCGATATCATTCTATAGTAGTCCACTTCATTCTCTCCCTCTATATATAGTACAGTTTCAAGGAATACTCCCTAAAAAAAATTTCGTACTCTTCACTATTCTATAGAAAGCATCCTTCAGGACAGATACAAAATCCTTTCTTCTCATCTATAAAGAGAAAGGCACCTTATAGCAGATATGCCCCCTGCTACAAAGTGCCCGTTCAGACTGCCTTATATTTTACTTCTTCTGTACCAGATGCACCGCAAAACCACCGAACTCGCCCTTTAAATAGATAGCCGTCAGATTTCCCTTTGCATCCTTTTTTGCAGTAGATTCATCAAACTCAAATCCCTGAAGCTCCATATGATACTTTGCACGCTCTATATAATTGGTACGAATCGCAATGTGACCGTTTGCACCGAGATACGGAGTCTTCATCACTTCAATGCCTGTGCCGGCAAATACGGAGCTGTTACCGTTCTTCTTTGTAAAGCCGAACAGCTTTTCAAAAGAACCGGCCACATTATCGGCCTCTTCTTCACTCTTTGCATTGATACCCACATGGGCGATTTCAAAACCGAGCATTGTATTGACAGCTTCTCTGGTCAGCCGCTTAATCTCGTCAAAGTTTCCCTCATTAATTAATGCATCGCTTACCATCCAGCTTCCGCCGCAGGCAATAATCTTCGGAAAGTCCAGATAAGACATCAGATTCTTTGCATTAATACCACCGGTCGGCATAAACTTCACCTTTGTGTACGGTGCAGCCATCGCCTTAATCTTTGCAATTCCTCCCGAAGCCTCTGCCGGGAAAAACTTAACCACCTCAAGACCCAGTTCCAAGGCCTGCTCAATATCGGTAGGACTGGACGTACCCGGAGTAATCGGTACCCCCTTCTCCTGACAATACTTAACCACACGTGGGTTTAAACCCGGACTTACAATAAACTTTGCACCGGCCGCCACTGCGCGGTCGACCTGCTCTGTCGTCAAAACCGTACCGGCGCCGACCAACATTTCCGGGCATGCTGCACACATTCTGCGAATTGCCTCCTCTGCCGCATCCGTACGGAAAGTAACTTCAGCTACCGGAAGACCGCCTTCACAAAGCGCCTTCGCAAGCGGAGCCGCATCATTTGCATCGTCAATCTTTACTACCGGAATGATTCCCAGCTTTTGAAACTGTGCTAAAACATCCATCTTCATTTCCTCTTTCTTCCATATAAATCTTATTATTTAAAAGCCCTCTACAATTGTAAGTGCTTACATCACATAGCATAGCAAAAAAAGCAACATTTTTCAAGTCAAAATTATCCTTCTTATGAAACAACAATTATCCACGCGCTATAAACTTAGATACCAAATTGTTCTTATACAAAAAATCCAGGAAAGGATTTTCTGCAATCATTTCCAGTGCGTTCCTTCCAAACTCGGAACCGGCAAACATCGTCAATATTACGAACAATATCCAAATCAGTAAAATACCCTCCGCAACACCGGCTACCAGTCCTGCCGTTTCATTAATCTGCCGTAACAACGGCAGCTTTGCCAGCAAATTAAATGCACCACAAAGAACAGCCAATGCTATAATTGCAAAAAAGAGCGTTGCCACAAATGCAATTGCATTCAGAATAACATTTGTAATCTGACGACATACATACTCCTCAAAATTTTGTACCTGCATGGAAACATAGCTCTCCGCTACATTGTTTTTCAAAAGAGACTCTTTAAAGGTTTCCGGAAGCGGAAGTGACTCTATTAAGGATTCCTGCTTTTCTTCCGCCTTTTCCTGTGCCTCCTCAGATGAAAAATCAACAATTGCGCTTATCTTCTCATCAAAGAATCCGACAACGGCTTCATTGCTTTTCAGCACTCCTGCCACAACCGGACTGAATAACATGGCAAAAAGCAGTGCAACTACCGTCGACACCAGCGAAAACACCATTTTGATAAGTCCTTTTTTAAATCCAATCCATCCTAATCCTACAAGGATAACAATTACTGCAATTAAAATCCAATTCATACTATATCCCCCTCTTTTGTTATTTCAGTCTGATGACACGAACCAGACGGTTTTCTATTAAATAATACCGATTCCCACCGATTACAAACATTTGGCGGATTCCATTCTCAAATGTCCCCTGATAAATCAGCCCTTTTTTCACATCATAGATTTCACACCCGGAATAGCTGTATACTACCACTTCATCCCCGGCTGTATGCAGCCCCACATAGGGAAGCGTAAGTACCTTTTTCATACACACCTCGCCGGATGAATTATATGCCTCCAGAATCTCCTGCCCATCCTTGTTTTTCGTCACCATACAAAAATAGGTTCCGAATGCAATACTCTTAATCTCAGCCGCAATTTCCTTTTTTTGAATTGATTCCGGCCTTTCTTTCATAGAAAAGAATTCCACAACATTCTCCCCTACAACCAGTACCGTATCATTTCCCCAGAAACAGACCCGCGGCACCATACATTCCTTATATTGTACCTGTCCGACCAGGTTTCTGATATCATTCTGCCCGACTTCTCCGAAATTATAAAAAGTAATACTGCTATCCGGCTCATCACGTTCTACTTTCATATAGGAAGTAACCAATTTTTTGCCGTCCTCCGATAACGCAATGGCAAGAGGAAAGCCATCCCTCGCAACTACTGTTTCTATTTCGGACAGAATCGTTCCCTCTTTATCGTACAAATAAATATAATCCTTTTCTTCCCCGTTCATCAGAACAGCCGTAACACCCTGTCTCGCCACACTGACCATCTGTATCGGATAGGGAGTGGAAAATGTTTTCGTAACTCCGGTCCCGTCCGACAAAAGATACTGTTTTGCCCCGATATCGGCAACCACCATCATAGAACCGCAAAAAACAAATTTAGGATTTTTCATTGTACCATATGTAACATTCCAAAGCAGAGTCCCGTCCTTCGCTACCGCCTGGGCACCTTCTCTTCCGCACCGGACCAATGCCCCATCCACCTCGGCGTATTCCAGAACGTCACTGGTCTCCAGCTCCTGCACAACTTCATAGCTCTGATAGTCCCGTTTCCCAAGTATGAAATATACCGCCGCACCTGTCACCAAAAGTATCAGCGCTACAATACCAATCACCCGGATTTTTTTCATAACGGACCAGCACCTCCCTTTATTCTCCCAAATCTCCCGTAAAGGAAGAAAAAGCACCGCAAGTCACCAAACTGCGCATGCTTTTCCTATTTACATCATAATACAAAGTATCCGTTCCGTCAATCCGGGTTTTGCTTCTTTCTTATGTCTCAGGCTTTTCTTCCTCCGGTCTTTGCGGCAATTCACCGTCTGGCCACTGCGGCGTATTGCCATCCGGTCTTTGCGGGAAGTCTCCGTTTGGCCACTGCGGCGCATTGCCGTCCGGTCTCTGCGGAAGCTCTCCCTCCGAAAATCCCGGTCTGTCTCCTTTATTTCCCTTATCGCCGCCAAAGCCGCCCATTGCGTTAACATCACCGAAGCATGTTACAACATCCGTTAATGCCCCGGCATAACACTCTTTTCCATTTACTATAACAGCTGCCTCTGAGCCCTTTACAAAGTCTTTTGAGGATGCCACAATAAAGTTAAATTGTCTCCGCGCTTGTGTCGTCAGCACAGTCACTCCGTCTACCAGAATCTCCAGACTGCTCCCTGCCTGTGCCTGAGAATCAAGCACTGCCGCCAAAGAATTCTGTCCGGAAGTATCCGACGGTATCTGTGCCATTCCCGAGCTTCCTACCGCAAGCAGCGTTCCTCCGTTCAGGCAGAAGGTTCCGTTGAAATCAAGCACACCGTTCATACTGCTGATTGGTCCGAAGACACAAACAGTCCCGCCGTTCATAGTAAGATTTCCGTTGGAATCAAGACCATCCCCTGTAGCATCCACTGTGATGGCACCGCCATTGATTGTTAGCTCACCTTTTCCTCCGCCAAACGTCCCGGCTCCCGGGCGTCCGAATCCGGACCCGTCTGCACCTCCGGCTGCATTCAGTCCGTCATCACTTGCCGTGATAGTAATGTTTCCTCCGTTTATTACAATTTCCTGTGCCTCGATTCCCTCATAGCTTTTTGTAATTTGAACTTTACAGTCTCCCTCTATCAGAAGAGTCTCATCCGCGTGCATTCCGTCATCTCCGGATGCAATCAAAAACTCTCCTCCGCTTATCGTGATGCTTGTGTTCCCGTGAAGTGCATCATCGGAGGTATCCAGATCAAACTGTCCGCCGGTCACTATCAGGTCGGTTCCTGCTTTTAACCCCTTTGCAGAGGATGAAGTTTCATCCTCCTCTGTCTCGGTGCCGGTATTCCAGTTACCCCATTTTCCCCATTCTTTTCCTCCTCCGAAACCGAATTCCTCCGTCTTCACGGAAGCATTTGCAGAGCCGCCGCCAGAAATAATACTATACTTCCCACCATTAATCAGCAGCACATTATCTGCCTGTATCCCATCCGTTCCCGCGGTAAGCGAAAAATTTCCTCCGTCAATCCTTATGTTGCCGAGAGATGTGTCCGTATCATTTGTAGACTTTACTGCGTCAGCTGCCGCATTTACGGAAACACTTCCATCCGCAATATAAAGAAAATCTTTTCCGACAATACCATCATCCGCTGCATTCACAACAAGCTCTCCGCCCAGAATATAAAGCGAATCCTTCCCCTTGATAGCATCACCGTAGGAAGAGGTCACAATTAATTTTCCGCTGCCGTTCAGCACTAAATCATGTTTTGCAAATAAGGTGGCATCCGGCTCGTCCGCCTCATCGGCGAATTCATATGTCATGCCGTCCGAAAGAGTATTACTGCTTCCTTCTGCCAGTGTAATTGTAACTTTTTTGGCCTTTTTGCAATAAATTGCAGCACCGGTTTCGTTATGTATCTCCGCTCCGTTTAAAATCAGCTGAACTTCACTTTCATTATCTGCATTAATATAGATACTCCCATCGGACAACCTGCCGCTAATTTCATATACCCCTGCCTCTTTGATGTTCAGACTGTTTTCATCCGCCTCACAGCCGGTCCCGTTAATCTCTATCCCTTCATCACTCAATTTTACTACCGCAGTTCTTTTCGTGAACTCCGTTGCCTCGTTTTGAACAATTGCCGCAATTGCTTCATCTACGTCAATTGTGTGCGCAATCCCCGTATTCGCGCTCCCCGTAACCGTTGGTGTAATTTGTTCCCCGGCGTCTTTCCTGCCATCGTCCTGTACACCTGTCATTTCGTCCGTCGTATCACGTCCTGTCATTTCCTGCTTACATCCCACGGTTCCTACCGATAATACCACACACAAAAGAGCCATTCCCTTCTTTAGTTTCGTATGTATCATTCTGCATCTCCTTTTCCCTTATATTTCTTCTGTTCTATACCCTGAGTTTAGCTCTTTTTTGGGATGGTTCTGTGTTCTCGGCGTGAAAAATTTGTGAACCTTACGGAAGATATAACTCCTGCCCGGCATAAATCCGGTTCTCATCCGGTATCTGGTTGATTCCTTTGATTTCTTCCATCCTCGAAATAGTTCCGTAAAACAGTCTGCAAATTCCGGCCAGCGTATCCCCCCTTTGTACAATGTACAATTTTAGCTCATCGGTCTGCACTACCTCTTCCTCCTTTTCCGGAACAGCCGTAGGTACAGAGGTTGGTTCCTCCGGCAGAGAGGTTACTTGCTGCTCCTGTGCTTTTCTACCTGGCTCATAAGGCTCCTCTGTAATCGCAACAAACTCTCTGTCAAACACTCCCCCTTCCGTATTACCCTGTATCACGGCCTGCTCTGTCGGTTTTATCTGTGCATTGGTCTGTACAATATCCTCCCGGCTTTCCATTTGCAGATATCCTATCGCCGTCGGTGCCGGCATTGGTGTCGGTTCTTCCGCGTTATTCAGTCCTCCAAGCTCTTTATCCCGTAAAGCAAAGGCTCCTATTGCCAGCAGCAGTACAGCTGCCGCTATTCCTGCGCCAGGTCCGGAATTTGTTTTTCCCGCTTTCTTTTTCCCTTGTATCACAATCGGTTCATTCACCTTTTTTACTTCACTCTGTACCTCCTGACAACCTTGTCCGGCATCCTCCGTCCGTCCTACCCGCTTATTGAATTCTGTAAGAACCGGTTCCTCATACCCTGCATCTACAGAAGGCTGTGCACCTGCCACAAGATACTCCTGCATTTCCTCATTCTTTTCATAATAAACGCAATAACCCGGCCACTGCTTCAGCTCTCCCTTATCATACAAATAGAAAAGCGCCTCTTTTTCCACCGGATCGATCTTATACAGAACCCGGTCCCGTCCGCCAAACCAATCCACGTGTACTTGTCTGATATGATCCGTTATCTCCGTAAGAAATTCCGGTCCGCCTAAAAACCACCCTACAGCTTCATATTGAGGGAAATACCGTTTGATTTTCTCATAAACTCCTGCCCAGAGTTCCGAAGTGAATTGTACCGCATGGTCCACCATTACATCCTCGACCTCTATCGCCCCCCTTACAAACACATAGCGTTTTCCCTCAGACTTGATAAATTCTCCGACCAAAACCGCTACACGGCATTCCGTATAATCACTTCCTGCCAGGCGTCTCAAATATCCTTCTGCATAATCCTCTATGTAGATTTCCGGACAGTTTCCTCCGAGTCCCAGCTGCTTAATATGCTTTGGCAGCCGAAACAGGCGATTTCCCTCCCCCGGCTTCTCCTCCTCATCCTTTTGAATGATTTTTTCTACCATATGCTCTATACGCTTCCTTTCTGCTACACTGTAGTATCATCATAGCGGACATATGCCGTATTTTTTGCCAAACTGTGGTGTCGCAAAAGAGAACTGATTTACAGCATTCGGTAAAACATAACGCCTATCGCATCGCTTCCTCATGAAACGGAAGGTAACTTCTTTTATTTCGTCGCTTTCTGTCAAATGATTTTATGTTTTCTTCAAATGTTTCCCTTCTAAATCCCCAGTCTTTGGGAATACTTTATTATACACACCCGAATTCTATCTACGGAGGATCCTATCTTGAACATCATTCATTACTATAATGCGGAAGATTATGCATCTTCCGTACATTTTGGACAAGCGTTTTCAACGGTACTGCGTGACCGGTTTATGCCGGACCAGACCCTGATTTTCTTATGTATCGGTTCCGACCGTGCTACCGGCGATTCTCTCGGACCGCTCATCGGTCACAAACTTGCGCAGCATCCAAACCGGAATTACATGGTCTACGGAACGCTGGAAGAACCGGTTCATGCCAAAAATTTAGCGGCTGTCGTTGAAAAAATCCACAGCCGCCATAAAAATCCCTATATTATTGCTATTGATGCTTCTCTTGGGAAGCCGACCCACATCGGATATTACACGCTCGGTATCGGATCGCTAAAGCCCGGTGCCGGTGTAGGGAAGGAGCTTATTGCTGTCGGTGACGTATTTATCACCGGCATCGTAAATCTCTCCGGACTATTGGACCGCATGCTGTTGCAAACGACCCGCCTGCATACCGTCATGTCGCTTGCAGACCGGATTTACCTCGGCATCCGTTACGGACTTAACCTGTCGGCAGGCCACTGCCTCTCTCCGGTTACAGCTCCGTCCGCCCATCCAGCGCGCGAAGCAATGTAACCTCATCAATATACTCCAAATCACCGCCCACCGGTACTCCGCTCGCGATTCTGGTTACTTTAATTCCCGCAGGCTTAATCAGCTTGCTTAAATACATTGCTGTCGCTTCGCCCTCCAGGCTGGAGTTGGTTGCAATAATAACCTCCTCCACATCTCCCTGTAACCGGAGCATCAGTTCTTTCATCCGTAAATCGGCAGGACCGATGCCAAGCATCGGAGAAATCGCCCCGTGAAGCACATGATATACTCCGTTATACTTTCCGGTTTTCTCATATGCCGCAAGGTCTCTCGCATTCTCCACCACCATAATTGTGCGGTGGTCTCTGTCCGCCTTTGCACAAATCGGGCAAATCTCCTGATCAGTCAGCGTACAACACTCTTTACAGTACCGCACATTTCTCCGGGCTGCCACAAGCGTATCCGCAAACTGTTCCACTCGCTCCGCCGGCATATTTATCACATGAAATGCCAGACGCTGGGCTGATTTAGCCCCGATTCCGGGCAAGGAAGCAAACTCTTCAATCAATTTACTAATCTGACTGCTGTAATACTCCATTAGAACGGAAATCCTCCACCAAGACCGCCAAGTCCTCCTGCGATAGAGCCCATCACCTGGGAAGACTCTTCCTCCATCTTACGAAGGGCTTCATTCGTTGCGGCCACAATCAAATCCTCTAACATTTCCACATCATCCGGGTCTACAACATCCGGTGAAAGCTTCACGGAAACAATTTCCTTTTTCCCGGATACCTTTACGGTAACCGCTCCGCCTCCTGCTGTTGCCTCCCATTCCTTTGCTTCGATTTCGGCCTGCTTTTCCTCCATCTGACGCTGCATTCTCTGCGCCTGCTTCATCAGATTCCCCATGTTACCAGGCATACCGCCGCCCGGAAATCCACCTCTTTTTGCCATTTTGATATCCTCCTTTTTGTTTCCTTCTTAATCTACATATTCAATCGCTACCTTACCCTTTAATTCGGATAAGTCCGGATATGCCGCAATATTGCCTCTGCCGCTTTTCGCCAACTCCACCACAATCTCTACACGTTTTCCGGTCTGCTTTGCAATCAGAGCCTGCAGGCTTTCCACATGTCCGCCGCTTTCCATGGCAGACTTATCAAATTCATCCTTATATACCAGAATCAGTCTCGTACCGCTCTCGTCGACACTCGGTTTCGCCGTTGTCAGATAAATCTTTAACGGACCGGCAGCCGAGGATACAATAGAAGACCATTTCTCCGCCACTGCTTTGATTTCCTCTCCGATTGCCTGCGGAAGCTCTGCGGTTTTCACCGGTTCCGGTTCTGTCTCCCGCACAGTCTCCGCCGCTGCCACCCCGGAACCTGTCTCCTGTTTCACCGCTACACCGTTTGCAAGCTGTTCTTCCAGATGACGTACCCTGTCTAACAAAGCACTGTAATCTGTCTCCGTTTCCGGACGACACAGTCTGATGAGTGTTACTTCTATCAGCACCCGCTTTGCCCCCGCATAACGGATACGATTTATCAAATCGGAACAAACATTAATATAGCGTACTAAGGTTTCCGCATCATTCTCTGCCGCTTCCGAAAGAAACTCTTCCATTTGCTCACTGGAAATATCCAGAAATTCTTCCGGTGATTCTACCGACTTAGCCAGCAGAAGATTTCGCAGATACCATGTAAAATCTACCACAAACTGTGCCAAATCGCGTCCGCGCATTACCGTGTCATCCAGTACGCGCATGGCGGCACCCACATCGCCGGTACGCACCGCACGAAGCAATGTTCCGAACACCTGTGTATCAACAGTTCCGAGTACCTCCAGCACACTATCATAAGTAAGTAATTCTCCCGGATAAAAAGCTATACACCGGTCCAGAAGACTCAAGGCATCACGCATGGCGCCGTCTGCGGCTTTCGCCACATAACGAAGTGCTTTCTCCTCCGCAGAGATTCCTTCCCGTCCGACCAAATCCGTCAGACGCTCCGTAATCTCATCTACCGTAATACGGGAAAAATCATACCTCTGACACCGGGATAAAATCGTGACCGGAAGCTTGTGCGCCTCCGTGGTTGCCAGAATAAAAATAACGTAAGCCGGCGGCTCCTCCAACGTTTTTAACAATGCATTAAACGCTCCGGTAGAGAGCATATGCACCTCGTCGATAATATATACCTTGTAACGTCCCTCCGTAGGGGAGTACCGCACTTCCTCCACAATCTCACGGATATTGTCGACACCGTTATTGGATGCCGCATCGATTTCAATCACATTCATGGATGTGCCGGTCGCAATCGACTGACACATGGCGCATTTCCCGCACGGATTTCCATCCTCCGGAGCCTCGCAGTTTGCTGCCTTCGCTAAGATTTTCGCTATGGTAGTTTTACCGGTACCGCGGGTACCGCAAAATAAATAGGCATGAGACATCCGGGACGCCCTCACCTGATTGCGCAGTGTTGTCACAATCGGCGTCTGTCCCTTCACCTCATCAAACGTATCCGGTCTGAATTTTCGATATAATGCAGTATACGACATAATAATCCCCGCATTTCGCAATCTGTTTGGATTTAGCATTTCATCTCTCCTGCGAAATGCTACAGATTGCGACACAAAGTGTCGCGTGAAAAATATTCTATTTTTCACACTACCTCTTCCTATCTGCGGCACCTGTACGCATCTGCTACTAACAGCAAATTCGCACAACCGCATCCTGCTCTTTTAACCAACGAAAAGGCAGAAGGACAACACCTTCCGCCTCCATATAGTATTCTAACACACGAAAGAAAAAATAACAACCGTGGTTTTTACTCCTCCGGCGAATTCTGCTATTCAAAAAACATGCATCCCATGCTATAATGTAAATAAAGAAAGTTACAAGAATTGCCGGGTAACGGGGTAATTCGTAGTTCAAAATTCGTATAAAAAAGGAGTAAACTATGTTTCGTTTATGGGCTAAGCTTTGGAAGGATAATCATTTACTTAAAGATATGGTAGTAGAAAATAATGATACAGAACTGAATCGTACAAAAAAGATATTTGCGTCTATTGATACCATTTGTTACGAATTTGATTTATCAAAACCGATTTGGCTGGACTCCACAATTGCTGATTTTAAAAAGCATGACCGTACCCGGTTTTATCAGGACAATTTTGTTGACAAAATCGATTTCGACTTTCTGGAAATCCACGTAATAGAAGAAGACTAACTATCAAAAGGGGCTGTCGCATTTATATGCGCGATGGCTCGGGCGTGGCGGGCTCTTGCGATTTTCAAAGTAATACCACATAAAAAATTTGCAGTTGACTTATCAAGTTTTTGAATTTGTACGAAGTACCGAGTATTTAGCTGAGTCGAAATCACCTCTTACCGGTTCTAAGTCTCGAGGACACACCTGAGAGACGTTTAGAACCGGTTAGAGGAAGTTCGACGAAGCGTTGCGCTTTGAAAAAACTAAT
>JAQXOR010000064.1 GCA_029099805.1 Lachnospiraceae bacterium | reverse complement strand
ATTTTGTTTTACTATGTCTTTTATAAATCTGGTCCACCGTTACATTATGTCCCTGCCAGTCACTTCCGTTATTGCTGTTATTAAGGAGAAGCGGCTGCAGGTTATCCATCGCATGGGCAAATTTAGACTCGGCGGTTTCACATTCCTCAAACTCATCAAACAGTGCAATCAATTCGTTCTTCTGCTCCTCCGGCAAAATCGAAAAAATACGCTCCTTTGCGGCGTCCTCTCTGGCCTTTTGTGTTTCCAGACCGATACTGTCATATGCATAGGTATCACCTGCGTCGATTTCCACAATATCGTGAATTAAACACATCAGCATAACCTTTGCAATATCGATTTCTTCATTTGAATATTCCTTCAGCAAATATGCCATAAGCGCCATATGCCACGAATGCTCGGCATCATTTTCATTTCTTCCGTGCTGCGATAGGTGAGTTTGCCGGAATATGTTTTTTACCTTATCTATTTCCAAAGCAAATGCCAACTGTTTTTCAAGACGAGAATCCATAAAACACCTCCAAAGCTAAGTGATTCATACATTAATATTACTCCACTTATTCCTTATTTTCAAGCGAAAAGAAAACAACATTTTACCCCTGGTCGCTCAGTCGTGGGCGCGTTCGCATGACTGCGCAACTGCGTGTGAGCAAGCTCACGCAGTTTGCTCGCATGCTCACTTTGCCACCACGCAAAAGAAGCACTCATTTCTGAGTGCTTCTTCGGGGTTGGGCTGTATCTTAAATACAGAGCAGCTCGTAGCGGAATCGAACCGCTGTTTTCGCCGTGAGAGGGCGACGTCTTGACCGCTTGACCAACGAGCCATAGCCTATTAAATTCTGACATCCTATGGATGAGCAGCTCGTAGCGGAATCGAACCGCTGTTTTCGCCGTGAGAGGGCGACGTCTTAACCGCTTGACCAACGAGCCGTAACTTGCAAAACAGATTATACAACAGGTAATATCAAATTGCAAGCTATTTTTCATTTTTCTTTAAAGTTTAACTATTTGTTTAATTGTTTATACATTTAAAATTTTAACAACTTTTGAATCAGAATTGTATTTCTCCGAACCAAAATATGCCCTCTGAATTTACATCGTAAACAAATCCATTAATGACATCTGATTAGACTCAGGGATATCACCAAGCAGTCCCAAATCCGCCATCTGGTCTACAATTGTCTGGCTGATTTTACAGCGGGTACGGAAATCGTCCTTGGACAGGAACGGACCGTCCTTTGCCGCTTCCTCAATCTGCTCCGCCGCCTTCTCTCCCACACCATCGATACTGTCAAAGGACGGCATCAGCTTTCCGTCAATTATCTGGAAGGCATGTGCTTTTGCGGTAAACAAATCAATCGGCATAAATTCAAAGCCTCTGGCATACAGCTCCTGTACGATTTTCATATCTTCGTAGGAATCCTCATCCTTTTGTGATGCAGATTTGGTTTCCATCTTCCGTTTAATTTCCTTCATATTTCGTTCCAGTACGTCTTTGCCGAGACACATTGTTTCATAACTGAAGGCCTTGGCACGGATACCGAAAAATGCCGCATAATATGCTAACGGATAATAAATCTTAAAGTACGCTACACGAAATGCCATCATAACGTAGGCACAGGCATGTGCCTTCGGGAACATATACTTAATTTTCTTACATGACCAGATATACCAGTCCGGAATTCCCTGGTCTATCATCGCCTGCTCCATTTCCGGTGTCAATCCCTTTCCCTTTCGTACACTCTCCATGATTTTAAATGCCAGGCCGTTTTCAATGCCCTGATAAATCAAAAATACCATAATATCATCTCGGGTACAGATGGCATTTGACAGGGTACATTTGCCTTCCTGAATTAAGACCTGGGTATTGTTTAACCATACGTCTGTACCGTGGGACAAGCCGGAAATACGTATCATATCAGAGAAACTCTTCGGCTTTGTATCACGCAGCATCTGCATAACAAACGGGGTGCCAAGCTCCGGAAGTCCAAGACTTCCGAGGTCACAGCCTCCGATATCCTCCGGGGTAATTCCAAGTGCTTCTGTTGAAGAGAACAAGGAAATTACCTTTTTATCGTCCAGTGGTATCGTCTTTGCATCAATTCCCGTTAAATCCTCCAGGCGGCGAATCATGGTAGGATCATCATGTCCCAGAATATCAAGCTTTAGCAGGTTGTGGTCGATGGAATGATAATCAAAGTGCGTGGTAATCGTTTTTGTAGTCATATCATTTGCCGGACGCTGTACCGGAGTAAACTTATAAATCTCATGTCCGAGCGGAAGTACAATAATCCCTCCCGGATGCTGTCCGGTAGAACGACGCACACCGACGCAGCCCGATGAAATACGCTCAACCTCTGCCTTTCGCATTGTGATTCCGTGTTCCTCGTTATATTTCAATACATAACCGTAGGCTGTCTTTTCCGCCAGAG
>JAQXOR010000063.1 GCA_029099805.1 Lachnospiraceae bacterium | reverse complement strand
AGCGTGCATATGAAATGAACTCCAAGGTGATTACGGCATCCGACCAGATGTTACAGCAGGCAAATAACCTGAGAGGATAGAAGAGTTAGGCGGCATGTCGGGTGATACATAGTATTACGATAGGAGGAAGCAATGAGTATTGGATTAAGTAGTGAGCTCCTTTATTCCCAGATGCAGCAGAGCAAAAATGACAGTAAGGCGGTCAAGCTGCAGAATAAACTTACCGGTATGAACAGCGAAACATCATCAGATGAAGAGATGATGGAGGTGTGCAAAGAGTTTGAGGCATATTTGGTGGAAAAGGTGTTTGACCGGATGAAGGACGCCATGACGGACAGTGAGGAAGAGGAAAGCGATTATCTGAACTATTTTGGAGATATGATGTATCGGGAATATGCGAATCAGATTGCACAAAACGGTGAACTGGGACTGGCGCAACAGTTGTTTGATTCCATGAAGCGGAATACAGTGACTCCGATACAGGAGAGTTTACAGAGAACCGGAGATGCTTCTATAGCAGAAAGTACCGCAAAAACAGCTGCGGATACGGATGAAGCGAATCTATAACTGAAGAGTTAAAAATGCGGGCGTTACGGGCAGAAGTCCGTAGCGCCTTTTGTAGTATAAGGAGCCGGAATGGAGAGAGAAAGTATCAAGGGCTATGTGACCCATATCAAATACCGTAATGAGAAAAACGGATACACAATCCTTAATTTAGAAACAGACGATGATGATGTCGTATGTGTCGGAAACTTTTCAGCAGTCAGTGAGGGAGAGCTGCTAGTTGTTTTCGGCTCATATACGGTACATAGTGTATACGGAGAGCAGTTTCTGATGGAGCAGTATGAAGTACAGGAGCCGGAAAATGCAGTTGCAATGGAACGGTATCTTGCGTCCGGTGCCATTAAAGGTGTGGGAGCAAAACTGGCAGCAAGAATTGTCCGTCGTTTTAAAGAGGATACATTCCGGATTATGGAGGAGGAGCCGGAGCGGCTGGCCGAGGTCTCCGGAATCAGTGAAAAAACTGCCCATGCAATCTATGAACAGTTTGTTGAAAAGAGGGAAATGCGGCACGCAATGCTATTCTTGCAGCAATATGGCATTTCTAATACTTTGGCTGTAAAAATATATGAGCGATATAAGGGACAGATGGAGGTCGTTTTGACAGAGAATCCGTATCGTCTGGCAGAAGATATTGACGGAATCGGGTTTCGGATTGCAGATGAGATTGCCGGTAAGGTTGGCCTTCGAAGTGATTCGGAATATCGGGTACGTGCGGCAATATTTTATGTGTTATCACAGGCAGGAAGTAACGGTCATGTTTATCTGCCGGAGGAGGAGACTTTACAGAACACCTGCGAATTACTTGAACTTGGAAGAGAGACGGTAAAGCGTCAGATTGAGTTCTTACAGCTCGAGAAGAAAATTATAGTCAGGGAAATCGACGGAGAACGTCTGTTGTACGGCTCTACGGCATATTATACCGAGTTAAATACTGCCCGTATGCTGATTGATTTAAATGTAACATATGATTTATCGGATGCTGTACTGGAGACCCGGTTAAAGGCACTGGAACGACAGGAAGAAATCGAACTGGATGAGCTGCAGCAAAGGGCAGTGTTTGAAACTGCCAGGCACGGAGTGTTTGTTCTGACCGGAGGACCGGGTACCGGAAAGACAACAACAATTCGTACCATGCTCCGCTTTTTTGAAAAGGAAGGACTCGATATTTTACTTGCCGCACCGACCGGAAGAGCAGCCAAGCGTATGACGGAGACGACCGGGCGGGAAGCAAGAACCATTCACCGCTTACTTGAATTGAAGGCCTCGGAAGCAATGGGAAACCGGATGCAGTTTGAGCGGAATGAAGAGCATCCGTTAGAGTGCGACCTGATTATTATTGACGAAATGTCTATGGTAGATATTTATTTAATGCATGCTTTATTAAAAGCGATTCCAATCGGAACAAGACTTGTGCTGGTGGGGGACGTAAATCAGCTGCCGTCTGTAGGACCCGGAAATGTATTGCGGGATATCATTGCGTCCGGCTGCTTTTCTGTGGTTACGTTGAATAAAATCTTCCGACAGGCACAGGAAAGTGATATTATTACAAATGCCCACAAAATTCACGCAGGCGAAGAAATACGCCTGGATAATAAGAGCAGGGACTTTTTCTTTTTGCAGAGAGAGGATTTTACGGTAATCCAACAGTCGATTCTGTATCTGGTCAAGGAAAAGCTGGCGAGATACTTAAAGGTCAGACCACAGGAGATACAAGTGCTTACGCCGATGCGAAAAGGGGAACTTGGAGTGGAACGCCTCAATGTTTTGTTACAGGAGCATTTAAATCCGGCAGAACCGGGTAAGAAAGAAAAAGAGCATAGTAAGGGCGTGTTCCGTGAAGGCGATAAGGTGATGCAGATAAAAAACAATTATCAGATGGAATGGGAAATCAGAAGTCGTTACGGCATTCCGGTAGAATCCGGAACCGGTGTATTTAACGGAGATTGTGGTACCATTCAGGAAATCAATTTCTTTTCTGAACGGATGAGTGTGCTTTTTGATGAGGGGAGAATTGCAGAATATCCTTTTTCACAGCTTGACGAATTGGAGCTTGCTTATGCAGCAACGATTCATAAATCTCAGGGAAGCGAGTACCCTGCGGTGGTGCTCCCTCTATTAACAGGACCGAGACTTTTGATGAACCGCAATCTGTTATATACGGCAGTTACAAGGGCGAAACAATGTGTAACGATTGTCGGAAATGCGGGAACAGTAAATGCAATGATAGAGAATACAGATGAGATGAAACGATATTCCGGACTTGAGCGACAGTTGGAGGAAATGGTATAGCAAAAGAGGGAAATCTTTTTGGAACCTCTTGTATTTATAGGCAAAATATTGTAAGATAAATAAAAGGACAAAAAGGGGGCAGGGAGTCTGAACAACAGTAATAGGGGAAATCCGATTCTGGCATGTATCTTTCCACCGCGTTGTCCGGTATGTGGAGAGTTAAAGATTCCATGGGAAAGCAGTACATGCCCGGAATGTGCCACGAGACTTAAGTTTATCAGGGAGCCGGTTTGTATGTGCTGCGGTCGCGAGGTATCGGATAGTACGAAAGAGTATTGCAGCAGATGTGCGAATGAAAAAATGTCATTTGTCCGTAATTTCGCAGTGTGGCAGTATAATCAATGGATGAAAAAGTCGATTGCGGATTTCAAATATAATGGCAGAAAAGAGAATGCAGATTTTTATATACAGCATATGTTGCACGGTTACGGGAAACAGCTGTTACGGTATGGAGTTACGGCATTGGTTCCGGTTCCGGTATCGGCAGGAAGGCGACGTTTTCGCGGATATAATCAGGCGGAGATTCTTGCGGCAGGTCTTGCGGGAGAGCTTGGAATCTCCATGGTAAAGCTCGTAAAGCGTGTACGGAATACGCTGCCTCAGAGCGGTCTGTCGCCGACAGAGCGCAGAAAGAATTTGTCTGTTGCATTGGAGTGGGATGAAAGGCAGGCAGAGAAAATGAAAGAATTGCCGGAGAGTGTTGCTCTGGTAGATGACATTTTCACCACAGGCGCGACAATGGAGGCGTGTACCGGGGTTTTGAAAGCGCACGGGATTTTGTCGGTGTACGGCATTTGTATCTGTATTGGTAATGAATAAACGATAGAAGAGGAAAAGGAGGATGATGGCATGGATGTAAGAAATTGTAAGGGATGCAGCCGTTTATTTAACTACATAGGCGGACAACCGTTTTGCCCTGAGTGCAGCAAGGCATTAGATTTGAAATTTGATGAGGTACGTGATTACGTATACGAGCATCCGCGTGCCGGGATTCAGCAGGTGGCGGAAGATAATGATGTAACCGTTGCACAGATTAAGCGTTGGATTCGTGAGGAGCGCCTTGCCTTCAGTGAGGATTCACAGGTTGGTCTGGAATGTGAAGGGTGCGGTAAAATGATTCGGACCGGCCGCTTCTGTGAGGGATGCAAAACAAAGTATATCAACGGATTTACGTCGATTTCGCGACCGAAGGAAGAGCCGGAGAAAAAGATTTCAAAGGCACAGGGACCGCAGATGCATTTCCTTGACCGGGATTAATACGAAATAAACTGTCGCATAAATGAAATGTTTGAGGTGAGCTTCGTTTCATTTATGCGACAGTTTTTTATTTCAGTCTGATTCCGTTTTCTTCCAGGACAAGGATTCCCTCTTTGTAGAGATGACCGATGGCTCGTTTGAAGGAGTTTTTGCTTAATCCGAACTTTGCTTTGATGGCTTCCGGATTGGATTTGTCATGGTACGGAAGGAAGCCGTCCGCTTCCTTTAAAAGAGTAAGTACCCGCTCGGCATCACTGTCCATTTGGAGATATGCCTTCTCACGGATACTTAATTCCAGCCGTCCGTCCGGCTGTACTTTCGTAACACGGGCCTGAATAACGGTACCCGGACGAAGCGGAGTGATTACTTCACGGCGCGGAATCAGGGCGGAGTATACAGAGTCTACTGCTACATAGGTGCCGAATTCATCAATGTGCTCGTATACGATGCCGGTAACGCGGTCATCCTTTTTGTAAGGAGCATTGCCGCACAAATAGTCGTAAACATGCATGGTAGCACAAAGTCTGCCGCTTTTATCAATATAGAGGGCAACCAAAATTTGTTCCCCCTGTTTTACCTTAGTTGTCTGTTCTTTAAACGGAAGAAGCAGATCCTTTGCCAGTCCCCAGTCTAAAAAAGCACCAATCGGGGACGTTTCCTTTACGGTTAATACAGCAGTTTCTCCTAAGGTCAGCGGGGGAACTGTCGTGGTGGCAATCGCGCGGTCCTCGGAATCACGGTATACAAAGACACGAAGAGTATCCCCGTGTTTTGTGCCTTCCGGGACCTGGTTGCGGGGAAGAAGAACCCGCGTTTCTGAAATAGCAGCGGTATCTTTAGAAAAGGAAGGTGCTGCCTCGGATTTACTTTCCAAATAAACACCGTTTTCTGTTGACCTGCAGACCGTAAGTGTCTGCAACTGTCCAAGCATAATCATAGAATAGGTCCTCTCTGTAATAGAATTGGTTGACAGGAATCAAAAACTACTTTTTAAACTCTGCGATAGCGTAAGGCGTGCCGTCTTCCGAAGCCAGAACTATGGTACACATTGCTTCCGTATGGGAGATACGCGGATATATGATATCTCCGAGCTGTGCGGATTTTTTGTATTCTACACGCAGATGGTTATAGTCCTTGTCAGAAAGAAGTGTAGCGGCCATAGCAACATATTGACCGTTATTGACGTGCCGGTTGGAATCCAGATGGGAAAGGGTAACCGGTATCGGAGACAAAGCAGTTCCCTTTGCAGGCAGATCTATCTTTCGCGGAGCATATTCCATCGGATACGGCGGCTCCAGCGGATAACGGGAAGCATATACCGGGTCAGGCCGGATGGGACGTCCGGTAGCGGTATCGGTAAAAACCCAGATAGAGTTTGCGATGACCAATGGAGTTCCGCAGTTATCGGTCATTGTAAAGTTACGGTACCCGAACATGGACTTAAATTCATAAGGCCATGTATTGACAGTAATCTCTTCTCCGTAGCTCGGGAAGCGAAGAATCTGAATCTGCCAGGAATTCATAAGCCATACACGGTGTTCCTGCTGTAAATAATCAATACCGATGCCCAGATCCTCCGAATGAAAAATGCTACAGTCCTGAAAGTAATTAATAATGGCCGGATAGGACAGCTGCAGGGAGGCATCTACCTCGCTGTAGCGGACTCTTGTTGAAAACGAATACATAGATACTCCTTATGGGCAGGAAAATCTGCCGGCATAAATTATATTTTTTCCATATGTACAGAAGTATAGCATAATTCCGAAAAAAAAGCTAGAAATATGGAGGAAAAAAATGTATACTGATAGAGGAAGTCTGGTTGCAGGGAGGAAGTAGTATGAAACGGATGTATGCCGTAGATGCAAATCGGGTTTTTTTACTGAGTGTTTTGACATCTCAGTTGTTTGTTTTTTTAATTTCCGGGATCGGTGTGCGGGATACCATGCTGTTACAGTTCCTGCTTGAGGTATTTATGACACTTCCCGGGATATGTTATCTTGCGATGCAGGGGCAATCGGTTAAGAAGAGCCTTGGGATTAACCGGCTGAGCGGAATCGAGTGGCTGTTACTGATACCTCTTGCACTTTGTGTGGATAAGATTGCGGAGTTTATCAATGTGGTTTCTCAGTTGTTTACGCCAAATCTCGTCGGAAATCATATGATGGAATTGATTTTAAAGTATCCGTTTGTGCTTGCTTTTTTTGTGATTGCGGTGACACCGGCTGTTTGCGAGGAGCTGATTTACCGGGGAGTTCTTTATCGGGGCTATCGAAAAACCGGTGTCTGGGTTGCGGTTATTCTGACTGCCTTTTTGTTTGGGATTATGCATATGAATCTGAATCAGTTTTCGTATGCGTTTGTACTTGGACTTTTGTTTGCACTCATCAATGAACTAACGGGTTCTGTAGTTCCTTCGGTATGTTTACATTTGTATGTTAACGGGCGTTCGGTGGTGCTTTTGTATGCTGCGGTGAATTATCTGAAGGGGCTACGGGAACAATATATCGTGGCGGAAGCGGCCGGAGACAAGGGACTTATGGAACGCCTGCTTGATTCGGCACACGGAGTACCGATAGAGAGTGAACAGTGGTTGGAGGAATATATGAATATGGGGAGCGGGACTCTTACAGAAAATATACGGATGCTGCTTCCGACGTTTCTTGTAGCTCTAATCGGAGCATTTCTCATTTTGCTGTTCCTGTACCGCAAAAGGAAGGACAGAGCGGAAGAGCTGACCGCAGGCAAAATGTACGAAGCAGAGGGAGAAGCAGGAAGCAAAAGGAACAAGGTTGTTTCTCCTACGCTGCTTATCGGTATGATGATTTGTATCGTATTTATGTTTTTAAAATAAGGCGGAGGAGACCGCGGAAAAAGAAAAGCTCATGCATATGCATGAGCCTTAAACACGGATGTCAATATTCTGACCGAGATTCGGAGTCACAGACTGTTCCATCATCTTTATCATATTTTCACCGGAGCCTTCGATGGTCTCAAGCGTCTTCTTGAAGACAGCAACACTTACCATATCGGAAGCTTTTAATGCGGAAGTCTGCATAGAAAGAGCAGCAATATCCATAAGGCATCCTCCTTTCATCTGTCCAAAATCCGGCGGACAGAGATTTTTCTAAGTTCAGTATAGCATAGTTTTTTATAAAAAGCAAGAAAAGGCGTGAAAAACGCAGAAAGAGGTTTTTATGTTAGACACAGTGATTATCGGTGCAGGTCCGGCAGGCATGACAGCCGGTATTTATGCGGCAAGAGCGGAATTATCCCATATTGTTCTTGAAAGCGGTCTTATGAGCGGCGGTCAGATTGTTAATACGTCTGAGGTGGACAACTATCCGGGGCTTAAGGGAACCGGAGGATTTGATCTTGCCATGAAGTTCAGGGAGCATTGTGACCTGTGTGGCGTTTCTTTTCGGGACGGTAAAGTGACAGAGGTAAAAAAGCAGGAGAACGGTTTTCTGGTTTTGTTGGAAAGCGGTGAATCATATTCGGCGAAGACAGTGCTGTTTGCAACCGGCGCAAAGCATAGAACCCTTTCGATTCCGGGGGAAGAGGAGTTTGCGGGCAGCGGTGTTTCCTATTGTGCTACTTGTGACGGGGCATTTTTCCGTGGAAAAGAGGTTGCGGTAGTAGGTGGAGGAGATGTGGCAATTGAGGATGCCCTGTTTCTGGCTCGCATTTGTAAAAGGGTGTATCTGGTACACCGTCGGGAGGAATTTCGGGCGGCAAAGACGCTGGTGAACCGACTTCGTGCCTGCGAGAATGTGACGTTTGTGCTGAATGCGACACCGGTACGCATTACCGGAACCGGACGGGTGGAGAGCCTGTGTGTTAAGACTGCAGAAGGGGAGAGAGAGCTTCCCGTTTCCGGAGTATTTGTCGCAATCGGTATGCTGCCGAATACAGAGCTTTTAACGGGACTGGTTCCGTTAGATGAAGCGGGATATGTACTTGCGGGAGAAGACTGCAGGACGGGAGTGCCCGGAATATTTGCTGCAGGGGATTTGCGTACAAAGCACCTGCGACAGGTTGTGACTGCGGCAGCGGACGGCGCGGCTGCAATTTATGAGATAGAAGCTTTTTTGAACCAGCAATAGGCTTTCTTACGACAAAATGCTGCAATCGGTGTAAAAAGAAAAAATTGGAAGTCTCCGGTATATTGACAAAGCATGTTACCGGTTGTTATAATTATGTCATGACTTTGTAATAATTTTGTAACAATTATAAAGGAGGCGTTATATGAGTATACGAAAGTATAGTAGGGTACTGTTATGCGCGGGCATGGCGGTAGCGGTAGGAATGTCGGGAAGAAAGGCAGCCGCAGCAGAGAACGGGAAGGTCATGCTCAAAACAGAGACGATGCAGGTAGTTCAGCTCCCTTTTTTTAATATAAAAGAGCTGTGGAGAGCAATCGGAGCAGAACACCGTTACATAGATGGGTTGGAAGAAATCGGTGAGCAGGTGCTGCAAAAAATAGAGGCAGTCGAAAATAGTCCTGGAGAACTGGCTTTGTTCTCCAGGACGAGAGGACTGGAGGGGTCTCCGGTTTTTGCAAATGTTACAAATTATGTAAATGTACGCAGAGAGGCGACTACTTCATCAGAGGTAGTCGGAAAACTATATAGCGGCTGCGTGGCAACGGTGCTGGAGGATTCCGGAAACTGGGTATTTGTAAAATCGGGCAATGTATCGGGGTATGTAATAAAGGAGTATTTGTTATTCGGAGATGAGGCAGAGGAGGCGATTGCCCGGAAATATACACCAAAGATACAGGTAACTGCCAATGAATTAAATGTTCGTTCCGGTGCAGGAACCGGATATAGTGTTATCGAGACATTTACAAAGGGAAAAGAGGCAGAATTGCTGGAACAGGGAAAGGAATGGATGAAGATTCTTTTTTCGTCAGGGGGCAAGAAAAAGACCGGCTATGTCTATGCAAAGTATGTAAAGGTGACCGGAGAACCGCAGTACGGAGAGACTCTTGCGGAAGAAAGAGAAAGAATTGCAACGGAGAAAAAGGCGGCGGCAGAAGCAGCTGCAAAGGCCGAAGCAGACCGATTAGCAGCGATAGAGAATACAAAACGGAATAAGGCAAAGCAGGTGGCAGAGTATGCGAAGACTGCGGTCGGTACAGCGTATGTCTGGGGCGGTACCAATATGAGTACCGGGGTAGATTGCTCCGGACTGTGTTATGCGGCTTACAAAAAGTATGGCTATACTTTGCCGCGTACCTCCAGAGATATGGCAGCAAGCAGTGCTCTTTTATCCGTTACACCGAATACCAATCATTTAAGGGCAGGAGATTTAGTGTTTTATGCATCCGGAGGAAGGGTGGACCATGTGGCGATGTATATCGGCGGCGGTAAGGTGGTGCATGCCTCGGATTATTCTACCGGGGTAATCATTTCGACTTATAATTATCGTACCCCGCATAGTGCAAAGAGAGTAATTTATTAACATTGTGTTGTTTTGTGCATATTTTATTATATAGTAGCTATGTTCAAGAGAGGGATTCTATGCTAGAATAAATAGCATAGAATCCCTTTTGGCATAAGGAGGCAGAACATGGAACCTACGCTCACGTGGCTAACAAATCCGGAGGTGTTTGCGATAAATCGTATTGCGGCACATTCGGACCATAAATTTACCGATGAAACCGGTACTTTACATCAATCACTGAACGGTACATGGAAATTTTTCTATGCAGAGAATCCGGAAAGCAGGAAGACAGATTTTTTCAAAGAGGATTGCCCGGAGGAAGGAGCGGCAGAAATTCAGGTGCCGGGTCATATCCAGCTACAGGGATATGGCCGCTGTCAGTATGTAAACATGATGTATCCCTGGGAAGGCAGGGAAACGGTGAATGCGCCGGAGATTCCGAAAAAGAGCAATCCGGTAGGAAGCTATATCACGTATTTTGATGTGGAGGAGGAACTGCGCGGAAAAGAAATCTATCTGTCCTTCCAGGGGGTAGAGTCTGCCTTTTATGTATGGGTGAACGGAAATTTTGTGGGGTACAGTGAGGATTCCTTTACGCCGTCCGAGTTTCTGGTTACTCCGTTTTTAAAGGAAAAAAAGAATAAACTGGCGGTGGAAGTGTATAAGACATGCAGCGGAAGCTGGCTGGAGGATCAGGATTTCTGGAGGTTTTCCGGTATTTTCCGTGATGTTTTTCTATACGGTGCACCAAAGCTACATGTACGGGATATGAAGCTGACTGCCGATTATGAGTATACGTGCGGCGATGGCATTTTTTCAGCCGAGCTTCTGCTTGAGGGAGAACCGGATGACGGGTCTTTCGTAAAGCTTTCGTTACTGGATGCGGAAGGCAATGAAGTGTTCTGCGACACAAAGAAGTGCGATGGGAAAAAGATTTCTGTAATGACCAGATTGGAGACGGTTGCTCCGTGGAGTGCGGAAGCTCCGAATCTTTATACGTTTTGCGCAGAGCTTTCGGACGGAGCGGGAGATGTTATTGAAACGGCATCGGCAAAAGTAGGCTTTCGTACCTTTGAGCTGAAAAACGGTCTGATGTGTCTGAACGGGAAACGGATTGTATTTAAAGGTGTGGACCGTCATGAATTCAGTGCGGAGCGCGGACGTGCCATTACAGAGGAAGATATGCTTTCCGATATCAGAATGATGAAGCGGAATAATATTAATGCGGTACGTACCAGTCATTATCCGAATCAGACAAGATGGTATGAGCTCTGCGATGAATACGGTATCTATGTGATTGACGAGACTAATCTGGAGACGCATGGAACCTGGATGACGGAAAGCGGTCCGGTGAAAAATATTCCGGCTTCCCTGCCTGAGTGGAAGGAAGCAGTTCTTGACCGTGCAAGGTCGATGTATGAGCGTGATAAGAATCATCCGTGCGTATTAATCTGGTCCTGCGGAAATGAGTCCTTCTGCGGAGATGATATTGCGGCGATGGCTGACTATTTTCACGCCGTTGATACACGCAGACTGGTGCATTACGAAGGAGTAACGTGGAACCGGAAGTATGACGCGATTACCGATATGGAGAGCAGAATGTATGCAAAGCCTGCAGAGATAGAGGACTATATTAAAAACGGCGCAAAGAAGCCGTATATCAGCTGTGAGTATATGCATGCGATGGGAAATTCCGTCGGGGGAATGAAGCTCTATACGGATCTGGAAGAAAAGTATGATGCATACCAGGGGGGATTTATCTGGGATTTTATTGATCAGGCACTCTATAAAACATTAGAGAGTGGGGAAAGAGTTCTGGCCTATGGCGGAGATTTTGAGGACCGCCCGGCTGATTATGGCTTTTGCACGGATGGTATTGTATATGCCGACCGGACTCCTTCTCCAAAGCTGCAGGAGGTAAAGGCACTGTATTCCAATCTGAGGATGGAACTAAAGGATGGCGTGCTTACCGTTAAAAACAGGAATCTCTTTACTGATACAAGCGGGTATCGTTTTGTAATAACCTTAGCAAAGGAAGGACAATGTCTGGCACGGGAGGAGCATTTACTGTCTGTTCCGGCAGGAGGGGAAGGCTCGGTAAAGGTAGGACTTTCCGTTCCGAAGGCTGCGGGGGAATATGTATTTACTGCAGTCGCACTGTTGGCGGCGGACACGTCCTTTGCCGCAGCCGGGTATGAGGTATGCTTTACACAGGAAATCGTACAGGTTCGGGAAAATATTGCGAGGGAGAGCTTTGAGAAAGCGAAACGTCCGGACATTGTATGCGGCGATTTCTGCATCGGTGTACACGGAGAGAATTTTTCTGTCATGTTTGACAAAGGGCAGGGCGGACTGACCTCTTTGATTTACAATGGTGTCGAGTATATCACAAGGGTACCGCAGGTAAGCTTCTGGCGGGCTCCTACGGATAATGACCGCGGAGCGGGATATCCTTTGGCAGCGGCGCAGTGGGAGCTTGTTGGAAAGTATGCAAGATATCTGCGTAATAAAATGACTTGTGAGGAAAAGGATGAGTCGATAGAGGTGGTATTCCCATATGCCGCACCGGTAACACCGGCGTTTGAGTACCGTGTGAGATACAATGTGTATTTTGATGGAAAGGTAAAGGTTCGTGCGGAGTATCCGGGTGTGGATACGACCTGCGATTTCCCGGTATTTGCCATGGACTTTAAACTGAAACGGCAGTATGAGAACTTCCGCTATTACGGTATGGGACCGGAAGAAAATTATATCGACCGGAATTCCGGCGCAAGGCTCGGTGTGTTTTCCTCTACCGCAAAGGAGAATCTGTCCGGATACGTGAATCCGCAGGAGTGCGGCAACCGGACCGGGGTAAGGTATGTAGAGGTAACGGATAAAGCTGGAGCGGGACTTAGATTTTCTTACGACCGGGAGCCGTTTGAGATGAGTGTGCTTCCGCGCAGTGCTGCGGAATTAGAGCATGCCATGCATCTTGAGGAGCTTTGGAATCCATGCTATACCTGGGTACGTATCGCCGCAAAGCAGATGGGAGTAGGCGGAGATGATTCCTGGGGGGCACCGGTACATGAGGAGTATAAAATAGATCCAAGGGAGGCATTAACTCTGGCATTTGTAATTAGTCCGGTGACAGAATAGGATTTTGGAGAATACTGCTTCATTATATAGATTAGGTGACACTTCGTCTGTTTAAAAAAGGAAAAGGGAAAGGACAGGAAAATGAATCGCGACGAGATAAAGCAAAGAATAGAAGAGAACGCATTTCTTCCGGCATTTGAACAGTTGTACGGGACGAAAAAAGAGGTACTCACGGCTCAGAAGGAGCGCTACCGAAAGGCAATCGAAAGGTTTACGGAGCTCTATCCGCAACGGGAAGAACTCTCGGTTTTCTCGGCACCGGGGAGAACGGAAATCGGAGGAAATCATACAGACCATCAGCATGGCTGTGTTCTGGCGGCGGCTGTACAGCTGGATGCCATAGCGGTTGTTTCCTTTCATGAAGAAGGAGTGATACGTATTTATTCGGAAGGGTACGGAAGCTTCGCAGTGGAACTTTCCGACTTATCCGTACAGAATAACGAAAAAGGTTCAAAGGCCATTGTAAGAGGGATTATATCCCGGTTTGCAGAGATGGGAGTAAAGGTCGGCGGGTTTGATGCCTATACGACATCTGATGTACTGGCCGGCAGCGGAATCTCTTCCTCTGCCGCATTTGAAACACTGATTGGCACAATAATTGACCGTCATTACAACGAAGACAGAGCAGGTGCGGTGGAAATCGCTAAAATAGGTCAGTATGCGGAAAATGTATACTTTGGGAAAAAATGCGGACTGATGGACCAGATGGCAAGCTCTGTGGGCGGTCTTGTATTTATTGATTTTGCCGATACGGAAAAGCCGGTGATTGAACCGTTTTCCTTTGATTTTGAACAGGCAGGGTATTGCATCTGTGTTACGGATACCGGTGGAAATCATGTGAATCTGACACCGGATTATGTGGCGGTACGGTCGGAGATGGAGGAGGTTGCGGCACAGTTTGGAAAAGAATATTTGCGTCAGATCAGTGAAGAGGAGTTCTACAAAGAGCTTCCAAAGCTTAGAAAGAGCTGTTCTGCTCGTGCCGTACTGCGTGCCGCGCATTTCTTTGGAGACAACAGACGCGCAAGAGAAGAAGCTGAGGCACTCCGTGCCGGTGACAGAGAGACTTTCCTTTCTCTTGTACAGGAATCCGGAGATTCTTCGGCAAATCTTTTACAGAACCTTTATTCTACATCGGCACCGAAGGAACAGGGCATTTCACTCGGAATCATGGTCAGCAAGCGTATTCTCGGAAAAAAAGGAGCGGTTCGTGTTCACGGAGGCGGATTTGCCGGGACAATACAGGCATTTGTCCCGTTGGAAATGACAGATACCTATGTGCGGGAGCTGGAGAGAATTTTCGGAAACGGTTCCTGTTATGTGTTTCGGATTCGGCCGGTGGGCGGAGTCGAAGTAACAGCGGGAGTTTGAAAACCAATTTGAAAAAGACTGAAAAATCTTCTTGACATTCTGCAAAGAGCGTGATATACTTTAAGAGCTGTATAAGCAAAAGCAGAGTATCCGCTCTCACCTTCCGCGTACGTTGTACCGCAAAAAGGTCTTGCAAAGATGATTTCCCGGTAGCGGGATTGTTTTGGCGGATAGTCTGTGACTATCCGCTTTTCTTATGTTCATCGGAAACAGGAAAGGCAATCGAAACTATATTTGTTTTCATTTCTTATTAATGTTACGGAGGTACAAAACCATTAGCGAGTTAATGTTAAACGAGCAAATCAGAGACAAAGAAATCCGTCTGGTTGGTGAAGACGGAGAGCAGCTTGGGATCATGTCTGCAAAGGATGCATTAAAGATGGCAAAGGAAGCCGGGCTCGATTTGGTGAAGATTGCACCGACTGCAAAGCCGCCGGTATGCAAGATTGTCGACTACGGAAAGTATCGTTATGAACAGGCAAGACGTGAGAAGGAAGCCAAGAAAAAGCAGAAAGTAACCGAAGTAAAAGAGATTCATCTGTCTCCGAACATTGATGTGAATGATTTAGCTACCAAGGCAAATCAATCACGTAAGTTTTTGGAAAAGGGCAACAAGGTAAAGGTTGCACTTCGTTTCCGTGGTCGTGAGATGGCACATATGGCAACCGGTAAGGAAGTGCTGGACACTTTTTTTGAGAAGGTCTCCGACGTTGCCGTAATTGAGAAGCCGGCTAAGCTCGAAGGAAGAAGCATGATTATGGTGCTTGCCGAGAAGCGGTAGTGTAAGATGCATGTCACACAGCAATGTGTTTCATACAGATAATTATTATTGCGGCAGCAAGCCGTAAACGATGAAGGAGGAATCACCATGCCGAAGTTAAAGACAAATAAGGCAGCAGCAAAGCGTTTTACCATGACGGGAACCGGTAAGTTAAAGAGAATGAAGACCGGTAAGCAGCATATCTTAACCAAGAAGTCTTCCAAGACGAAGAGAGATTTAAGAAAAGCTACAATGACCGATAAGACGAACGAGAAGAATATGAAGAAGATTTTACCTTATCTCTAAGATTTGGTGTAAAGGAGGCAAAACAGAATGGCAAGAGTTAAAGGCGGTTTAAACGCAAAAAAGAAACATAATAGAGTATTAAAGCTGGCTAAGGGTTACAGAGGTGCCAGAAGTAAGCAGTACAGAATTGCAAAGCAGTCTGTTATGAGAGCTCTCACTTCTTCTTTCGCAGGTAGAAAGGAAAGAAAGAGACAGTTCAGACAGTTATGGATTGCTCGTATCAATGCAGCTGCCAGAATGAACGGTCTTTCCTACAGCAAGTTCATGTACGGTCTGAAGTTAGCTGAGGTTGAGGTAAACAGAAAGATGCTTTCCGAGATGGCAATCAATGATCCGGAAGGATTTACTGCATTAGTAGAAGTTGCAAAGAGCAAGTTGGCATAAGCAACGGACAAAGATTGGAAATAAGAAGGAACCCGACAGGAGCTTTATGTTCTGTGTCGGGTTCCTTTTTCGCAATCGCGGCGTCTGCCGTGGCAAGGGAAGGAAGGACATTTACTTACATTTCTTAAAATTTGATTAGAAAACATTAATTACCTTCTAACTTGCACTATTTGGAAGTATGAGGTACAATTGGGTCAAGCGAAAGAATAGTGAAAGGGGATTTTTTTCATGAGAGAAAAACTGGCAAATATTTTGTGGGGATTTGTACTGATTGCGATTGGTGTCCTTGTATTCGGAAAGGTAATGGGCTTTTGGGAATTTACCATACTCTTTCCGGGATGGTGGACCCTATTCCTTATCGTTCCGAGTTTCATTAGTATGATTAAGAATGGTATCAGGCCGGTAAATTCCATCATCATGTTATGTGGAGTTCTGCTCTTGCTGGAGAGAAATCATTATATTGAAAGCGGAACACTCGGAAAAGTACTTGTTCCGGCAATTTTCTTTATTATCGGCTTGTCTATCCTGCTCCGGAGTCTGTTTGCAGGAACAAAACAGCATTATAAGGGCTCTGAAGGGTATTCGGCGACATTTGGAGGAAATGCGGTAGTTCTGACGAACGACGCAGTGTTCCGGGGGTGCATGGCAGACGCAGTGTTTGGCGGACTGGATTTGGATTTAAGAGATGTTGAGATTGAAGACGGTGCTGTTATAGAAGCTACGGCGATTTTCGGCGGAGTCGACATTAAGGTACCGGAGGGTGTGAATGTAAAGGTTAAGCGTACGGAGCTGTTCGGCGGAGCAAAAAATCATACAGGGAACTGGGGCGGAAAGACGCTATATGTTAATGCATTATGTATGTTTGGAGGAGTGGATATTAAATGAACGGAATACAAAAGGTAATTAAATATTGTGCAATGGCATTTGCCATATTTTTGTCGGTAATGATTTTGGGCTCTATTGTGACTGCGGTGCTTGGAGTAACTGCCGGGGTAACAGGAATCACAGAGTTAGCAGAGAGCAAGGAAAGAATTCAGTTGTCGGAGCAGTATTCCGTTGAGGACGCAAGGAGTCTTGAGATAAAGAATATCCTTGTAGACTGCCAGGCGGAAATTACGGTGGAACGCGGAGAGAAGCTTTCTATCGAAGCATTTGATGTGACGGATGATTATGAAATCCGCTGCGCAAACGGAACCTTCTGTATTGTGCAGGACAGACCGGCAGTACGTTTTAACTGGATTTTTAACTTTGGAAATTCCGGTGTACAGGAAAAAGTGGTAGTTACGATTCCGGCGGAGCTTTCTACTGAGCAAATTACGGTAAAGAGCGGCTCGTACAAGGTATTTATGAAGGAATTGAATACAGAAAAGCTATGTATTGACAGTGGCTCCGGAAAAGTTTCCGTAGCAGATGTGCAGAGTGCCGATACGGAGCTTTATACCGGTTCCGGAAGCGTAAGAGTAGAGGATTCGTCTTTAGGCAGACTGGTGCTTGACAGCGGGTCCGGTGCCATTACAATGAATCATGTGACGGCAGAGAATGCAAAGTTTGATAGCGGATCCGGTGCGGTATCCTTTGATGGAAAGCTCACCGGGAGATGCGAATTTAAAACAGGAAGCGGAGCAGTTTCTTTATCATTAGAAGGACGGGAAGAGGACTACCGGCTTAAGGCGGACTGCGGCTCCGGTACGTTTCGTGTGAACGGAAAGAAGAGGGAGGACGGGAGCTACGGAACGAATGTAGAAGGAGAGCTCCTGTTTGATACCGGAAGCGGTTCGGTAAACTTAGAGTTTTTGACTTTGGAAAAGGAGTAGGAAGTCAGTTTATTATAATAGGAGAAAACAAAAGGTGCAATCCGGATGAGGCGGGCTGCACCTTTTCGTTCTTTTAATTCGTTCTTTCAATGGTGGTTATTCGGGATATTTCATCCGGTCTTCGGTCATGTGCTCCAGAACCTCAAGATAACGTGCACCGTAATAATTTGCCATCGGCAGATTCATATCAAGATAATTGCCGCACGCAATTGCAGAGGCTCCCGGTACCTCGTCTTTATAGTCGCGGATAAAGGTAAACAATTCGCGAAGCAGAGGCAGGATATCAGCGGATTCGTAATCTCCGGCGAGGAGGAGATAGAAGCCGGTACGGCATCCCATCGGCCCAAAGTAAACAATACGGGAACCAAACTCGGCATGATTACGAAGAAAGGTGGCAGCCAGATGCTCGATTGTGTGTACCTCTGCTGTGTTCATAACCGGTTCTGCATTTGGTCTTGTGATACGCAGATCAAAGGTTGTAACGACAGAATTACCGACAGCATCCTTTCGGGACACATATACTCCGGGTAATAAGGTTAAGTGATTGATAGTAAAGCTGGCAATTGGTTCCATATGCATTCTCCTTTGCAATTAATAAAAGGTTACAGGTACCTTGGTCGGGGTCGGGACAGGGTCAGTACCGTCTGTGGTTTCCTCTTCCCGGACAGGAGGGAACGGAGTAGGCGTTGCCTCAGGTCCTTCCGGGGTCTCGGGAGCCGGTGTTGGTGTAGGGTCCGGATGTACCGGATCCGTTGGTATCGGTTCATCGTTGTGAACCGGGCAGAGCGCATCTTCACCGGTCGGTAAGAGGTTCGGAGTATCCGAGGTAGTGTATTCAATTACATTGCCTTCCCAGTCATACAGCTCCGGTTCGGATTTTATGAGAAGTATTTTCTCTGTAACTTTGTCAGACGGACATCCTGCTCCGGCGAGTTTTCCGGATTCGGAACAGATGGAAGCCTTGATGTGAACATCACACTTTTCAAGAGGAACGGTTCCCTTTGCAAAGTATTCCGTTCGGACGGTAGAACCGCCCTCTGCATGGTCACAGATACCGTCTATGGCGAGCTTTCCGGATTTGGTGCAGACCTTTGCGGTTACAATGGAATCCGGAATGGTAAATTCTTTATACGGAAGCTCCTTTGTTGCATGGACACGCTCCATAATCGTGCGCCAGATATCCTGCTGATAGCTCTGGTTGATTTGTGAAAAATTATTATCAAAGCCGGACCAGACAGAAGCGGTATAATACGGTGTATATCCGCAAAACCAAAGGTCATTATTATTGGATGCGGTACCGGTTTTGCCGGCTACCGGCATTCTGTAATCGCGGAACCGCAGTCTGCTGCCGGTTGACATGCCTGTACCTCCGGTAACGGTATCAATCATGGCACTTGTTAAAAGATAAGCGGTTGAGGTTTTGATTACCTGGGTGGATTCGGGCTCATTAGAAAGAATTACCCGATTCTCATGGTCTAATACCTTTGTGTATAAATACGGCTTATTGTATACGCCACCGTTTGCAATGGTAGCATAAGCGGCGGTGAGCTCCAGATTAGTAACGCCGTCTGTTAATCCGCCGAGTGCCAGCGATAAATTGATATCCGAATATGCCTTTCCCGTGGCTTCGTCATACCGGGAATCCACCAGAGTGGAAAAGCCAAGCTTCTTTAAATAATTGAATGAAATTTGCGGAGAAACAGACTCCAACGTACGTACCGCGATAACATTCATGGAGTAGGAGATGCCGCGGCGAATTGTATTCAGACCGTAGAACGGCCCGTTAAAATGTTCCTTTTTGCCTTTCGCCCACCAGTTGATTACTTCCTTCTGGGAATTCGGATAGTAGTACGGAATATCGTCAATCGGTGTAGCAAGTGTCATGCCGGCACTGTCAATAGCAGGAAGGAAAGAGGCCAGAACCTTAAAGGTGGACCCGACAGCACGTGTGGTCGTGGTGGCACGGTTTAACGTACGGCTTCCTGTTTTCTCGCCGCGTCCGCCGACTAAAGCAAGTACCTGTCCGGTCGACTGATCCATGAGACAGAAAGAGGATTGCGGCTGCGCGGTAAAGGTACGGCGTTCGCCGAGAACAGTGTCTCCCGGTTCCCCGGTTGCTTCATTGGCAGGTGTTACGTGTGCGGCATAGAACTCGTCCAAATATCCGGTCATTGATTCGTCACTTACACAGAGAAGCTGATAAACCCCTTGATTTATCTGTACAATGACCGAGGAATCATTTTTAAAGCCGTCAAAATAAGTAATCAGGTCGGACAGCTGGTAATGCTTTACGGTATCATCTGCCTTTTGTACGGAAAGTGCATAGCTCAGCTCATAAAGAGACCCCTGCCCGGACCCTGTACCAAAGGCCGGGAACATGGATTCATCGGTATATACTTCGTCACAGATGTTCTGAATGGTGCGGTCCTGAGTGGTATAAATGCTCAGTCCGTTTGTATATACCATAGAGGTTGCCTGCGCCTGCGTGTAGCCCTTGCGCTCCACCAGATCATTGATAACGGAATCAATCACCGCATCTGTAAAGTAGCTGTAGTAGGAGTTTTCATTTTTCTCCTGTGCAACGAGTTGGATGCGGCTGTAGGGATCATCTGCCAGAGCTTCCTCATATTCGGCCTGCGTACAGAAGCCGTTATCACGCATTAATTCAAGACATTTGTCACGCCGCACTTTGTTGTCCTCCGGATAGTGAATCGGGTTCTGGAGGGTAGGAGACCAGGGAATGGCAGCGAGTACTGCTACTTCCGATATGGTCAAATCCTTTGCATCCTTGCTGAAATAAGTCTTTGCAGCTGTCTGGATACCATAAGCGGTATTTCCAAAGTTAACGGTATTGATGTAATATTCGAGAATTGTATCCTTGGAAAGCTTATTCTCCAGCTCTACGGCAAGGAACTGTTCCTGTATTTTTCTGGACAGCTTTACAAAAGGATTCTTTTCATTACCACCGCCGAATACCTGATTTTTCAATAACTGCTGTGTGATGGTACTTGCACCGTAGTCCAGACTTTTGGTATTTAAGTTAGATACGAGGGCACGCATGATACCACGCATATCGATACCGTTGTGTTCGTAAAAACGCTCATCCTCCATTGCTACGAACGCATATTTGATATGCTTCGGAAGCTCAATGATGGAAACGTAATCTCGGTTGGCTTCTACGCCGGCTAACGTTTCGGCATGGGTACCGTCTCTGTAATAGGTATTGGAAGCATATCCCGACGGAACGACATGAATCAGGTCGATGCTCGGGACGGTAGCGGACAGACCGTTTACAATACCGGCCAATGCGGCAACACCTACGGCTCCCAGAAATACAATGCTAAGCAGAAACAGACGGAAAATTGTTACGTTTAACTTTGTGGAGAGTCGCTTCGACCGAGTTTTTAAAGCTTTTATTTTTTTATTTGTTTCGTCTTTACTGAAATTCATAGTGATTCCTTTCTTACATGCTCTGTTATAGAAAGCTTTTCCTTAAATACGAAGGTTATTCGGAAAAGAAGACCGGTGTTCCGTCTGCAATACAGAACCATACAGGGTCCAGTTCGGTAATCTGTGCCTTCCCGGACGTGGCTTCCGTTATTTTTTTCAGAAACGCAGAATGGGTCTCGGGAGTAGTAAGTACCGTAATGGTAACAATATCGGTAAATTGTGTCTCCCGGGTAATCAGCTCCATCTGTGCAATAATAAATTGAAGCTTGCCGATGCTGTTATAATCGGTAACGATAGTAACCGGAATGCCGTAACGCTTTTCGACAATAACGCTGGCATCAAGTCCGGCCTTTGTCGCTGACTGATATGCACGGACCAGTCCGCCGGTACCAAGAAGAGTGCCTCCGAAATATCTTGTAACAACGACACAGACATTATGGATATCCTCGGATAACAGAACATCCAGCATGGGTCTTCCTGCTGTTTTCTGCGGTTCTCCGTCATCACTGCAGCGTGCGGTTTCATGACGCATGCCGATAGTATAGGCAGAACAATTGTGGGAAGCATCCCAGTATTCTTTTTTCTTTTGCTCAATAAAAGCAAGTGCTTCTTCCTCAGATGTAATCGGAATAACGGTGGCAATAAAGCGGGACTTCTTTTCAATAATTTCTCCCGTGCCGCCCCGGTAAACAATACGGCAGGCTTCCGGCATGATGCTTCTCCCTTCAAAAACAGAGACCGGTCAGGGACTCTGGTGTTGCGTAACTCACAAATCAGTATATCAAAAACCCGGAAATACTGCAAGAAAATTAGGAGAATTAATAAAAATGTAAGGAATAAGAAGCAGAAAGAAAACAATGACAGGAAACGGAAAATTCCGAGAAACTCTTTACAAAACGAGCTTCTGCGGATATACTATAAAAGGTATGAAAGAACATGGGAAAAGAATCACGACGAACAGAGAAAGGACCTGTTGAGATGCTTGAGCTAAGAAATATTTCTTATTGTGTAGATAATGAGGGCAAAGAAAAACATATTTTAAAGGATATCAGTTTGACGATAGAGGACAGATTTGTTGCCATTACCGGTCCGAACGGCGGAGGAAAGTCGACCCTGGCAAAGGTACTTGCCGGTATCATCAAGCCGACCGGCGGTCAGATACTTTTGGATGGCGAGGATATTACGGAGCTTTCTGTAACGGAACGTGCACGAAAGGGAATCAGCTTTGCCTTTCAGCAGCCGGTTCGGTTTAAGGGGATTACCGTAAAAGACTTAATCGCTCTGGCGGCAGGAAAGAAGCTGAGTACAGGTGAGGTGTGCAATTATCTTTCCGAGGTAGGACTTTGTGCAAGAGATTATGTGAATCGTGAGGTAAACGGAAGTCTTTCGGGCGGAGAACTAAAGCGGATTGAAATCGCAACCGTAATGGCAAGAGCAACAAAGCTTTCGATTTTTGATGAGCCGGAAGCAGGGATTGATTTATGGAGCTTTCAGAACCTGATACGTGTATTTGAAGATATGCATGATAAAATTCAAGGCTCGATTTTGATTATTTCCCATCAGGAGCGGATTTTGAATATTGCGGATAAGATAGTAGTGATTGCCGGCGGCGAATTAAGCAAAATCGGTACCAAGGAAGAGATTCTGCCGGGTCTTTTGAATAAGGCAGGAGCTTGTATTAAGCAGAAGTAAGCGCAGAACGGTAAAGACGGGAGAGGTTTTATGGACGAAATACAAAGAATGTTATTAGAACAGGTAGCAGGCCTGCATGAGGTACCGGCCGGAGCATATAATCTCAGAATCAACGGTGGACTCGGCGGCAGGAATACAACCGCAAATATTGATATTGTACCGAAAACGGATGTATCCGGAATTGATATTATTATAAAGCCGGGAACCAAGAATGAGAGTGTGCACATTCCGGTGCTTCTCAGTCAGTCGGGGTTGAAAGAGTGTGTTTATAATGATTTTTATATCGGAGAGGATTGTGATGTTACCATTGTGGCCGGCTGCGGGATTCATAACGGCGGTGACGAGACCTCGGAGCATTCCGGAATTCATCGCTTCTTTCTGAAGAAGAATGCAAAGATTAAATATGTAGAGAAGCATTACGGCAGCGGCGAAGGAACCGGAGAACGCATTATGAATCCGACAACGGAGGTGACGCTGGACGAAGGTGCCTATATGGAGATGGATACCGTACAGATTAAGGGTGTAGATTCTACAAAGCGTGTGACAAAAGCAAGTCTTGGAGAGGGTGCAACGCTTGTAATCAAAGAGAAGCTGATGACACACGGCAAGCAGACGGCAGAGACTGAATTTACAGTGGATTTAAACGGTGCCGGTTCTTCTGCAAATGTAATTTCACGTTCTGTTGCCAAGGATTCCTCCCATCAGGTCTTTCTTTCAAAGATTAACGGAAATAATGCCTGTGCGGGTCACACGGAGTGCGATGCGATTATTATGGATTCTGCCAGTGTAAGTGCAATTCCGGAGATTACAGCGAATCATCTGGAGGCCAGTCTGATTCATGAGGCGGCAATCGGAAAGATTGCGGGAGAGCAGCTGATTAAGCTTATGACGCTTGGACTGACGGAGGAAGAAGCAGAAGCACAGATTGTAAACGGATTTTTAAAATAGGGAATGGTACGGTGTACTTGACAAAACATACAAGCGCGGTTAAAATAAACAAAGACCGTTATTCGGGGGAATAACAGTCTTTGTCCGATATAAAAGGGGAGGATAAGTTTTTTGCTTTCTTTTGTAAGCTCTCTTCTCTGAGGGGGAGTCAGAAAAGAAGCTCCGACACCTTTTGTCGGTGTACATCCTTGATGTACCTGAGAATAGTATAGCCGGGATTTCTTGGTTTATACAAAAGATTTTATTTTTTTTGAAAGGAACAGAATCATGAGTTTATTACAGGAATGGCGCGAAAGTGCATACTCACTTGACATCAATTCCAAAGAAGGTAAGATGTTTTGGAATAACTATTTTGTGATTGAAAAGGGCATTTATGAGCAGCTTCTTTCTAATCCGGACGCGGTTGAACACGGGACAGTAAAGCAACTGGCAGAGAAGTACGGAACTACGATTCAGACGATGGTAGGTTTTCTTGACGGAATTAATGAAAGTCTTGTAACGCCGAACCCGATTGAGGAGATGACCGAGGATACCGAGGTAAGCCTCAATTTTGATAATGAAAAGCTCTATTATAATATGGTAGGTGCGGATGCCGACTGGCTTTACGGCCTTCCGCAGTGGGACAATATTCTTACAGAGGCCCGCAGAAAAGAGCTCTATTTAGAGCAGAAGAAGTCCGGTACGGTTCGCAAGGAGAAGAAAATCGGACGGAATGATCCTTGCCCATGCGGTAGCGGAAAGAAGTACAAAAAGTGTTGCGGCGCTAATGCATAGCTAGAATTGACAGAGAGTAAAAGCCGGAGGTGGTTTCCTGCGAACGGAAGCCTCTCCGGTTTCTTTTATCGAATAGGAAATTGCGCCCTATTCGACAGTTACAGACTTCGGGTTTGGGGGCTTGCGGCGGGCGGCGGACAAATCCGTTGACAAAACCGGTTTGATGCAATAAGATAGAAATCGGGAGGGGCTGTTTTGGCAGCACGTGCCGGATAGGACGGATCCGGTGACTTCCTAGAATCAGGAAAGATGAGAGTATTTCTATGGATAAATACAGATATGAAAAAGGAAAACGCAGACGAAGGAAAACGAAGTCTGCGGGGCCGGATTTTGGTAGAATATATAAGGAAAAAAAGTACAGCAGGTTACCGGGCTTTCTGGTAGTTCTGCTACTTTCTGTCGGCATTGGAGTTGGCTCATATGCATTGGCAGATTATAACCTGAACAAAAAAGAAGAGAAAAGTCAGGAAGGTGTGGGAAGTCCTACGCCGTCACCGAACGTGACAGCCTCTCTGACTCAGGCACCTGAGGGAACAGAGGCACCGGCGCAGCAGACCGGGGATATATATCCGGATGGCTTTATGTCTGACTTTGTTGATACCCGCGAAAAAACGGATGTAAAGGGGATTTATGTGAATACAGCCTATCTGGGAAGAGGAGATTATCCCACTCTGGACGAGCTGATTGCCTTGGTTGATGAAACAGAACTGAATGCCATGGTGATTGATATTAAGGATGATGTCGGGAACATTTTGTTTGATTCCGATAATCCGCTGGTGAACGACATGAATGCGGAAGTAGCGCATATTAAAGATTTATCGGCTTTTATCGCAAAGTTGAAGGAACATGACATTTATTGTATTGCCCGTATTGTTGCTTTTAAGGACCAGGTGGCTACAAAAAAGAAACCGGAGTATGCCGTTCGGAATAAGGATGGCTCGGTTTATGTGGACCGGGAAGGAGAGCGCTGGCTGAATCCGTACAATGAGGGAGCACGGGAATATCTGGTAGGAATAGCGAAAGAGGCTGCAGAAGCAGGATTTGATGAGATTAATTTTGACTATCTGCGTACCTCGGCGTCAGCCTCTCTTTCAAATGCGGATTTTGGTAATATTCCGGAGGGAATGACACGTATCGATGCGATTACCGGGTTTGTAAAATATGCCTGTCAGGAACTGAAGCCGATGGGTGTGTTTGTGAGCGGAGATGTATTTGGTACGATTATTAACAGCAGAATCGACGGTGAAGGTATCGGTCAGAGTTATGTTGAGTTAAGTCGCTACCTGGATTATATCTGTCCGATGGTGTATCCGTCCCATTACAGCTTTGGGTATGGCGGATTAAAATATCCGGATACAAAGCCGTTTCAGCTGATTCTGATGGAGATGAAATCTTCCGTAAAGAAGCTGTCGGATATTCCGAAGGGGGAACACTGTGCCGAGGTACGTCCATGGCTTCAGGATTTTACCGCAAGCTATTTGGGGGCAGGGCGGTATGCAAGCTACGGTCCGCAGGAACTCAGGGCACAGATTTCTGCAGTCTATTCGGCAGGATATGATGAATGGCTCTTATGGAATGCCGGGATGTTCTTTACAAAGGACGGTCTTTTACGCGATAAAGGTGAGTAAATCCCACAAAACAGGAACCGAAAGGTCTGTTGCCTCGTCTATTCAATAGAAGGTGCTTGCTTTGCATTGCAAGTGACTTTGATTGGTTAGAGTACAGAAGTGTTCTGTGCAGAGAGGAGAGCGTATGAAAAAGAAAACTTGGCTGGTTATGGGAACAGTAGGGGTATTGCTTCTGGGAGGATGTGGCGGAGCTTCCGACAAATGTGCCGTGACGGAGTCTTATGTCGGTACAAACGGTTATTATGACAGGGATATGGCGGATGAGATGTATTATTACGAATCTGAGGTTGTCGCCGATACAAAGGCAACCGAACCAACCGCCGGAGGGAGTTTTTTAGACGGCGGAATCGGTCTTAACGAAACAGATATGTCGGAAACAGAGCTTTATCATACGGAGAGTGAGAAATTGATTCGCACTGTATCCATGCAGCTGCAGACAAAGGAATTTGAAGCTTTGCTCGGATATTTGGACAGCAGGGTGGCAGAACTCGGAGGATACATACAAAATTCCCAGATTTACGGAAACAGCATGGATACTTACGGCTACCGTTCGGCAAATATAGTGTTCCGGATTCCACAGAACAGTCTCGATGCATTTGTATCCGGTGTAAGTGAAAATGCGACCGTAGTCAGAAAGTCGGAAAATGCGGAAAATATTACATTAAAGTATGCGGATACGGAAGCAAAACTGAAATCGTTAAAGATTGAGCAGGAACGTTTCCTTGAGTTACTGGAAAAGGCAGAAACGGTAGAATCCATTCTCGTACTGGAGGAGCATCTGACAGAGCTTCGTTACGAGATAGAATCCTATGCGTCGATGCTCAAGGTTTATGATAATAAGGTGAATTATTCCACGGTAACGCTTGATATTTCGGAAGTGAAGCGAACCACATCTGTAGAGCAGAATCCTACGCTGTTTTCCAGAATGAAGGAAGGATTTTTGGATACCTGCTACCGGATAAAGGAGGGGGCAGCCG